>JBKPDW010000081.1:0-22562 GCA_046728115.1 Acidobacteriota bacterium
ACACAGGAGCACCACGACATGAACGCACACAGGTACGCGCATCGAGACTACGGCTTCGTGATCGGACTGTTCGCTGGGACGTTCGTCGGCGTTGGCCTGATGATGTGGCTGGCCCCACTGATGGCGTCAGAGCTCCACCTACGCATGACCGAATCGGCAAGGCGGCTGCGCCATCGGGCGTCCGAACAGTATCAGGAGACCAGCACTCATGTCGGCCACGTCGTCGACGAGCTGACGACGAAGGTCCAGGGCGTCCGCGACGACGTCGCCGACGCAGTCGCGCGCGGCGCACGCGAAGTCGAGCGGTACGCCACAACCGCGAAGAGCGATCGTACTTCTGAGGACAGGAAGCCGTCGGAGCCCAACGCCACGTTCAGCAACATGTAGCGCGAGACCTTGGCGGACCGCGCAGGGGACCGCTGCACAATGCAATTGGCGCGAACGATCCGGCCCGATGTGAATGAGCCGCCCGCTCAGGCGTTGCTCTCCGAGCGCGCTCCGGCGCCGCTTTCCCCGACGCGCGTCGTCCTGCAGGTTGTTCTGATTGTCGTTGCGTTCGCGTCCGGCGTCTGGGCGCTGCACAGGCTCGCCTCCGTGGTCCTCGTATTGATCGTGGCCGCGTTGTTCGCGTACGTGATTGCTCCGCTCGTGCAACTGGCCGAGCGTCCGTTCCGCATCGCGGGCCGGGCTCGTCGTCTATCGCGGGGTGCCGCCATCGGCCTCGTCCTAGTCCTGATGGCCGGCAGCGTATCGGCCGGCGCCGCGCTCCTTGTGCCCAGCGCGACGAAGCAGGTCGACGAGGTGATCGCGCGCGCGCCCGCATATACCGAGTCGATCCTCACGTGGGAGCGCGGATGGTCCAGGTATTACGAGCGGCTGCGGATCCCGATCGAGCTGCGCAAGCGCATCGATCAATCCGTGCTGGCGGCGGATGACACGGCGATCGAGTACGCGCGCGGATCGCTGATCGCGCTCGTCGGGACACTCTCATATGTCCCATGGCTCATGCTGATCCCGATCCTCGCGTTCTTTCTCTTGAAGGACGCGGCGAGTTTCCGGCGCACCATCCTGAAAGCGCTGCCGCACCACGGCCAGTTGCGCAGTCACCGGTTATTCGAGGAGCTGAACGCTACGCTCGTTGCGTACATTCGGGCTCAGCTCCTGGCGTGCCTCCTGGTGGGCACGCTGTGTGGCGTGGGGTTCGCCGTGCTCGGGATTCCGTATCCGGTGCTGCTCGGTGGGCTGGCGGGCATCCTGGAGTTCATCCCGCTCGTCGGGCCGCTCCTGCTGGCGACGATCGCCGCGATCGTCGCCGCGCTGCATACCCCGATCCTGGCGCTCTGGGCAATCGGGTTTCTCGGACTCCTTCGGCTGATCGAAGACTACGTGATCTACCCGCGCCTCATTCGCCGAGGCATCCATTTGCATCCGCTGGCGGTGATCGTCGCCATCCTGATTGGCGCCGAGCTGGATGGCGTCGCGGGCATGTTCCTGGCGGTTCCCGCCGCAGCCATCGGATCGGTCGCGTTCAGGCACTGGCTCGAGTGGCGCGGGACGCAATCCATCAGTGAGACGACGCCGGTGTGAAGCCGTGCCGTGCTGCGCGTGTTCTCAAATGCACAGACGCTCGCGGATGGTTACGCCATGCTGGGGATCGTTGGGCGTTGCGCTTCGTGACGCAGGGAGGTTTCGATGGATCTGAAACAACTGATGATGAATCCGACGAACATTGCGATCGTCATTGCCGCTGCTCTGGTTGTCGCGGCGCTGGCGTGGCTGTACGCGCGCAGACGGCGAACCACGACAGCCGGGCTCCGCCGGCGCTTTGGCCCGGAGTACGAGCAGACCGTGCGAGAGCAGGGGTCCGCACGCAAGGCGGAAGCGCAATTGGCGGATCGGCAAAAGCGAGTGGCCACGCTCGAAATCCGCGATCTGGATCCGGCGGAGCGCGAACGCTTCTCTGGACAGTGGCACGCATTGCAGTCTCGCTTCGTCGATGACCCGCAGGGCGCGGTGACAGATGCCGATGCGCTCGTATCGTCGTTGATGCAGACGCGTGGCTATCCTGTCGCCGATTTCAATCAACGCGCCGCGGATATTTCAGTCGACCATCCCCAGGTGGTGGCCAATTACCGGGCGGCGCACGAGGTTGCGCTGCGGCTCGCGAAAGGTGAAGCCAATACGGAAGACTTGAGAACGGCAACGATCCACTACCGCTCCTTATTCGAGGATCTCGTGCTCGCACCAACCGTTCTTGTAAGAAAAGAGGTGGCGTAATGGCTGAACCGCAAAGCGGCGTCATGGCTGAACCGCACACACGAGCGCACGCACTGACGACGGCCCATCTGGCCGGTCAGACGGGCGCGCCGAGGCCGGCTGATGGCCCCACGCTCGCCAAGAGTCAACCACGGGACACGCTGGACACCGTGGCTTCGCAGCCGACCCCCTTGTTCGCTGAATCGGAAATGGGAGACTTTCGAGCGCGGTGGAGCAGCATCCAGACTGGGTTCGTGGACGAACCGCGCCGGACCGTCGAAGACGCCGACAAGCTGGTCGCGTCGGTGATGCGGCGACTCGCGGAAGGGTTCGCGACCGAGCGATCGGGATTGGAAAAGCAGTGGGACCAGGGCGACAACGTCTCCACCGAGGACTTGCGGCTCGCACTGCAGCGCTATCGTTCATTCTTCGATCGATTGCTGAAACTATAGGAACCACGGACACAGGAGCACCTAACCATGAGCACCACCACCCTACTCATCATCCTTCTGCTGCTCTTACTCGTCGGCGGCGGAGGATTCGCTTACCGGCGGCGGTAGGAATTCGGCCGCATGAATGACCTGTAGACTTCCGGGACCGATCGAGGCTGTGCCGTTTGGAACAGCCTGATTCGTCTCCCCTGCGTATAGTCGTGGTCGGAGAGAATGAAGCCGACGACCATCGACCCGGTGTGTTTGGATGCGTTCGCGCGGCTACTGGCACGACCCGATCCACGGGACTTGCCCCGGCGTGCCCATGTCTGCCGCTACGACGGCGATCCGGATCGACGGGTGACGCGCTTGCCGGGAATCCTCATGGTGTGGTTGCAGCGGCGCCATCTCGCGGTTGACGTCGAGGAACCACTCGCAGCGGCGGCGCGGACATCCACACGTCAGGATCCGTGGACACGTCAGGAACATCGGGTGATTCGGGGCCTGCGCGTGCTGCGTCCGACTGGCACCGGTTGAGGAGTGTGCTGTCGGGTACACACCGCGATCGGACAACCCTCCTACGATCGTAACCGTCGGCCGTCCCCGCACCTGGACCTCCGAGTCGTCATTTCAGATGAAAGTGTCACATGAGACGAATCGTCATCGCTACGGCGATGAGTATCGGTGGGTGTCGCTGGCAGCCATCGCGTCGGCCGACACATTGATTTTGAGAGACGGCGCGCGCGCGTCTCCGGCAGAGTGGTGAGCGTCGCGGCGCGGACGATCACCTTCGAGGACTCGTCCGGCGTGTCACGCCGCTACAACGCGAACCAGGTCGATGCGATCGAATTCACGCAGACAGCTCGACGGGACAGCGCGGTCGGGACGACCGGCAGCAACCGCTCCGGCATGAACACCAGCAGCCGGCGGTTCGAGATGCTGCCGAGCGGAACGGAGCTGACGGTTCGCACGGCTGAAGCCATCGATTCCTCGACAGCCGTCGTGGACCAGACGTTCTCGGCCATCGTCGAGCGCGACATCGTCGGTGAATCCGACAGCGTAATCTTCCGCCGGATCCCACGCGGTACTTGTCGTGCGGGAGATTTCTTCCGGCGGCGCGACCGGCAGTCCCGACATGGTGCTCGACATCCAGTCGATGACAGTCAGCGGGCGGCGCTACCTGGTGAGCACTGCGGACTTGAAGAAAGACAGCGGCACGGGCATCGGGAAGAACAAGAAAACGGCGGAGACAGTCGGCGGCGGCGCCGCGCTAGGCACCATCATCGGCGCGATCGCGGGCGGCGCGAAGGGTGCGGCCATCGGCGTGCTGGTCGGCGCCGCGGGCGGAGCCGGCGTCGAAGTGATGAACAAGGGGAAAGACGTGCGCGTGCCCGCAGAAACGCTTCTCAGCTTCAGGCTGGACAAGGCCGTCAACCTGCAGGCCGAGCGTTAAACGACGTGGCCATGAATATCGTCATTACACGCATCAGATCGACTCTCATCATTGGCGTCGTGTTGTCGGTCACCGCGCTCGGCGCGCCAACCGTCATCACACCGCCGAACGACAAATACACGCCCGCGCAGGACGTGGAGCTCGGGCGAAAGGCCGCCGGTGAAGTCGAACGGCAGCTGCCCCTGCTGCGCGATGAAGTGGTGACGTCGTGGGTGGCGTCGATCGGCCGGCGGATCGTGGATGGCATCCCGGAGGAGTTTCGCCATGCCGAATTCCGCTACACGTTTCAGGTCGTCAACGTGCGCGAGATCAACGCGTTCGCGCTGCCCGGCGGACCGATGTACTTCAATCGCGGGATGATCCAGGCGGCGCGCACCGAAGGCGAGGTCGCCGGTGTCATGGCGCACGAACTGAGTCACGTCGCCCTCCGCCACGGCACGGCCCAGGCCACCAAGGCGACGAAATACGAGATCGGGACGCTGCTGGGCGCAGTCGTCGGCTCCATCATCGGAGGCAACGTCGGCAGCGCGGTGGCGCAGGGCACGCAGTTCGGGCTCGGCACCGCCTTCCTCCGATTCCATACCTAAATGTACACGGTGATGACGACCGTCCGGATGTCCATCGCATCGCGCTGACACGGTTGTCCGGGCGCGAACGGCAACAACCTGGTCTCGGTGTGTCGCTCGACAAGCATACAAACAGCAAACAGAATTGAGCCGATTGCGCCGGTCAGCGCCGAGAAACAGCCACAAACGCGGTTTGAGCCATCGACCTCCTCGGCAGGAACCGAGTGCTCCAGCGGACTGAACTTGGCTGATTTTCTTGGAAAATTGGTCGGGGCGAGAGGATTTGAACCTCCGACCCCTCGGTCCCGAACCAAGTCACGATCGCCAGAACCCTTCGAAAACACTACCTACTGCGGGTTCGGCATACAGGCAGCATACAAAGTGCGCGAGGCGTTCGGCCCACCACGGCGCTCCCACGGCGCGCCTTTGCGGGCATAGCCGAAAACCTGGAGCCGCCGCGAATGGGCTTCGCGCGGCAGGGAATCCACCGCACGCCGCTTCAAAAGAAGCGCGCAGGTGTGTCTATCACTTCTTTAGGCGTGAACTTCATCGACGCGTTTCAACGAGGGCAGTCTCTTGATTGCCTTCCCGCTCTTTTCTTCAGCCAATCGGATTTCGTAGAGGCTCTGAAGATTCAGCCAGAACTGTGGAGTCGTTCCGAAGAAATGACCCAGGCGCAAAGCCGTGTCCCCGGAAATCGCCCGCTGGCCGTTCAGGATCGCCGTGACACGATTCGTCGGAACCTTGAGCCGACGCGCGAGCTCCGCAGCGCTCATCTCGAGCGCGTCAAGTTCCACTGCCAAGTGTTCTCCGGGGTGAATCGCCCTCGATGCCATGGTGTATTCCTCAGTGATAATCGACAATCTCGACATTCGTCGGGCCAGCCGATCCATCCGGCCACTCAAAACAGATCCGCCACTGATCGTTGATGCGGATGCTGTACTGCCCTTTGCGGTCGCCCTTCAGCGCTTCGAACCGGTTGCCGGGCAACGCCGCAAGATCGCGGAGGACGTGCGCGGCCTCAAGGCGATCGAGCTTGAGCCGCGCTGGCCGCTCGATACCCGAGAACGCCTTCACGTGTTTGCCGGCCGCGAAGTCAGCCGTTCGCTTATCGCGGTAGCCGACAATCATCCGAAGAGATTATGGCACACCATTACGCGTTACGTCATGCGTAATGACCGATCGTGACGCGCCAATGCTTAAGCGCACCGTTTAGATCTAAGCCAAAATCCCCCGCCGTGCGCTCTCGTTCCCCTCCGGCGTTCGTGCAAGCATTCAACGGGAGTTGTAAGGGTTCAGCCTGCGGATGCGTTCCTGATCATGGCGTACTCGACGGACAAGGTGAAGAAGGGACGTGTGCTTTGGTTTCTGCATACTTGAACGCGTCGTCGCACCGTTCTTCGACGGCAAGCGAACGCCACGTCGCTCTGGCTAGCCCACGAACGTACAGCGTCAAATAATCGCGCGGAACGCTGCGTCGACGGGTGCCAAATGCCGACGCTCCCACATGGATTGTTTCGGAACCGCTGCCGCGCGTACAAGCCTTCCCTCCGTTCCGTCGGCGCTGCGCGGGCCTGATGCGCGCCAACGCTTCCGAACAGAGCGCAATTGTCGGAGCGTTGGCGACGTACGGCTCGACGCCGACGTGAAAGAGCTCGTTCAGTACGCCGAACCGGATCAAAGAGTTCAGAAACACAACATGCGGTTATCCGCGCTTCGCGCTCGAATCGTGGCGTCGTTCGGATCGGCGACGAAATCAGACGGATCCGAGGCAGGATCGACGCCGAGCGACATCCGTGAACGATGAGCGGTATAGTCGCCACCTGCCCGCAAGAGCGGCGACGTTGATCGTCCCTGCAAGCATGTGCGGCCGGTTTCCTTGCCGCTTTGAGAAGCGCGACGTCGCTATTCCGGTTCTGACACGACGAGAGCCCCCAGCGACGAGCCGTTCCGTCAGCGGTGCCTCTCGGCGAGACGCCGATACGCCGGCTGCGGTCGCAAGGCGTCGAAGAATGGGTCGACCTCGAACGACTTGATCGACCATTGGCTCGGCGACGACAGCAGGCGATCCAACTGGTCCGCGGCTGCCTCATAATCGCCGACCATCGTATAGACGCGCGCGAGGTCGTAGAGGCGAAAGTTGCCGGCCAGAGCGTCTCTCGAAGGTGGATAGAGCTCGACGCCGCGAAGCGCTTCGCGGACCGCGTCGCCTTTACGGCCCAGTCCCGGCATACGCCCGGGCCAGCGAGCTGTGCAGGCGCTCATCGTCCGGGCGCTTCGCCATTTCACTCTCCAGCACTTGCCGCGCTTTGTCGTATTACGCCTGCGCATGAGCGCGGTCCTCGAGAAGCGTATACAAGTCCGCCGCCGTCAGCGCGCGAGGCTCCCAGGTGCTCGTGCCGGCGAAGACCTCGAACCGCATCGAAAAGATTCTCGCGAGCGCTTCCCTGAACCTGCGCTCGGACAATTCCTGACGAAGCCACACCTGACGAAACCCTGATCGCCCGTGTCGGGCATCCGCTCCCAGCGTCGTCCGTGCGGCACGAACGTCGCCGGTGGCGGCAATCTGCGTGAGGGCCTTGTCGTTGTACGCGCCTATTTGGTTGGGCGCCGCCGCAATCGCGCGGTCGAAGTAAACGAGCGCCTCGCTATACTGCCGCAGCATGGCGAACGTATCGCCGATATCGCGCGGCAGCTCGCGGGATTGCGGATCGAGCTCGAGTGCGCGCTTTTCTTCGACGGCCGACTCTTCCCATCGACCCTGTCGTCGATAGACCGAGGCGATCCAGAACGGCACGTCCGGATCGCCTGGCAAATCCCGAGCGGCGATCTCCAATTCCCGCAGCGCCTCGTCGTATTCGCTTCGGCTGTAGTGATAGATGCCGAGCGCCATGTGCGCCCGCGCAAGATTCGGCTGCAAAGCAAGCGCCCGGTCGACCTCGGCGCGCGCGCGTGCGATGCGCTCCGGCGACCGGTCCCTGCCGAAGCGATACCGGTTCGAGTACGCCTCCGACAACCTGGCATGCGCGAGCGCGAACGACGGGTCGAGCGCGACGGCGCGCTCGAACGATTCGGCGACGCGCCGCGAGACCGACCCGCTGATTCGATCGGCGCCGGCATCGAGGTGGACCCCCTGCAGGTAGGCCTGATATGCCTCCATGTTGCTCGTCGGCTGCGCCTCGATCCTCTGCCGTTCCGCCGACACGAGCGTGAGATTCATCTCGCCGGCGACTTTTCCGCGATCTCTGATTGGACGTTGAAGATTTCGGCGACAACGCGATCGAACCGGTCGGACCAGACGGTCGTGTCGTCGGCAACGCGAACGAGCTGCGGAATGACACGGACTCGATCCTTTCGAATCGCCGCTTCGCTCCCATCGAACGGTGCCGGACATGATGTAGTCGACGCGCAGTTCGGCGCCGATGTCTTTCGTGCTCTTTCCGGATTTCGCATAGCGATCGGCGCTGTTTCGCGAAATCACGTCGAGGCCGTGCAACACTGCCAGCCTGCTAGACAGCTCCTCGGCCAGGCCGCTGGCGAAGTCCGAAGCCGGTCCAAGGTCTTCGAACGGCAGCACCACGATCCGCTTGTGTCCGGCTGTTGCCGTGGCTCGTCCCCGAAGGATCCGAGGGATGAGAACGACGGCTGACGCAGCGATCACGAGCAGAACGGCAATGCCCGCCCATAAGGGTCGGCGCGATCGCCTGGTCACACCGGGCTGGACCGGCACGTTGCTCGAGATCGCGTCGAGCGCGAACGCCACGTCGCGCGCCGACTGGAAACGCTCCGCGGGGTTCTTCTCCAGGCAACGTCGTGCGATGCCGGCAAGCTGCGCGGTACCCGGCGTTGTCGACTGGATCTCCGGCGGATCGACGCTGAGGATCGCGTGCATCGTCTCCACGGGCAACGACGCGCTGAACGCACGGCGGCCGCTGATCATCTCGTAGAGCCGGCGCCGAACGCGAAGATGTCGGACCTGGCGTCGGTCGGGCTGCCGCACGCCCGCTCGGGTGACATGTATCCCACGGTGCCCAGCACGACGCCGGCGCCGGTTAACTCGGCGCCGGTGATCGCCATCGAAGCTGCCTCACGAGAGCCAAGTCCCGCGCTGGCCAGGTCAAGACGAGTCAAATGTCCAGGTTGTGCAGTTGCCTCGGATTGCCTCGTGCGGTGACGTCGCCGACGCTCGACACGCGATCGTACGGAAGCACCGCCGCGCGTCCAGGCTTCCCTCGCACGGGGCACCCGGCGCGCTGTACTACGCGCGCCGCGGACCCGCCGGCTCGGCGCCGTTGGCCGCCTTGACCCGTGCTGGCGCCTCCGTGTGCACGCCTTTCATCGAGCGACGGCGATGTCCTCGCGGCGAGCCTTTGGGACGATAGGAAAGATCAGGGCCGTCTCGCGGATAGCATAACGCCCGTTTCTCAGCCCTCGGCAGCCCCTCCCCTTACGACAGCCATCGATGCAATCGTCGGTCAGACGGTTCGCCGCATGCGTCGCATCGGCAAACGTCTGGTCCTCGAGTTCGACTCTTCGACGAGCTCAGGGTCGTCCTGACCGAAGTCGAGGGTTGGGGGAGGCTGCGCTGGCGCGCGCCCGGGCAGAAGCCCCGCGTCGCCCCGCGGATGATCCTGGCGCGATTCGAGTTCGCGCATGGCACGCTGCTCTTCACCGAAGCGAGCTCGAAGAAGCGCGCGTCGATGCAGGTCGATCAGTCCCGCGAGGCACTGACGCGCGAGAATCACACCATCAAGCGCGCGCTGACCGATCCGCATCTCCTCAGCGGCATCGGCAACGCGTACTCCGACGAGATCCTCCATGCAGCGAAGCTCTCGCCGCTCAAGTGGCGCAGGCCCTTTACGGCTACGGAGGCAACATGCAGGGGCTGACCGCCTTCGCCGCCAAGACTACGGCGATCCGCCGAGACTTAATGCGGAGGCGGACGCCTGCGCCACATGCTCATCGTGTTAGTGGTGCGTGCGGCTTCAGCGCGTCCTGCCAATTCAACACAACGACGAGCGGCTGTGGCGCCGCCCGCGGCTCGGAGCGCTCCATGTCCTTGATCATCAAGAATCGCTGACCGTCGGGGGAGACGTCGTAAGTCCGGCCGCGGGCGCCGAAGCCGGCATCGGCGAAGTATCGACCTTCGAAGAGCGGCTGCGGCGCGCCGGCGGCAAAGGCCGCGCCGTTTTCGATGGCGACGCGCATGAGCCGCACCGGATCGGGGCTTGCGCCGACGAGATAGAACAGCTCGCGGCCATTGCGCGCCCAGGCCGGGCGCGAACCGCCATCCGACGAGATCGTCCAGCGCCCGGCATTCGTATTCGGAAACGGCCGGACATATACCTCGTCTCGTCCGCTCTCGTTCGACTGAAACGCCAGCCATCGGCCGTCGGGTGACAGTTCGCCGTTGTTCTCGTTGAATTTCGTGCGGACGAGCGGGACGACCGTACGCTGCGTTGGCGCAGCCGGACGCTCGTCGAGCGACAGCATCATCAGATCGTCACCCGTGTCGCCGGTCTGATCCTGATCGCGGAATATCAGCCGCTTCCCATCCGAGGTGAACGAGGAGGGCGCCTGAACGCTGCTGGGCGCATCCGTGAGGCGGTCGATCGGGCCGGTGCCGTCGGCGTTCTGCCAGAAAAGGTTGTAGCTGCCGCTGCCGGCTCGCGTCGAGGCGAACGCGAGACGTCGCCCGTCCGGCGACCACACAGGATAGTAGTCCTGCGCCGGATCGGTCGTCACACGCGACAGATTCCGCCGGGCGAGATCCCACGTCCAGATATCCAGGCCTTCATCGCGCGAATCGACCGCGACGTGTGCTCCATCCGGCGAAATCCGCGGATAGACGTACGCCCGCGGCGGTGCTGGTATCGCCTCCTCACGACCGCTGCGATCGACCCACGTCATCGTTCGGCGCGCTGTACTCCTCGTCGGCGTGACGATTCCGTGCACGAGCACGCCCGTCCGCGATACGTCAAAAGCCGCATCGCCGTACCCGGTCGGCCGTCCGATGTCTTCGGCGATCATCGCCGGCGGTCCGGTCGTTTCGAGGCGAGCGGCATCGAACGGTACCGCCATGAGATTGGTGCCGGACACATAGACGATGTGCCCCGACGCGGCGAAGCGGCCGTGGTATCCGTTCTCGACGACCGTGCGCACGAATCGGCCGTCCAGCGACACCACGTCGATGTGGGCCCCCCTGGCATACGTCGCGCCAGTTCGAACGGACACGAGCAGATGGCGTCCGTCGGGCAGGGCGTGTGGGGCCGCCTCCGCGCCGGTGTTGCCTGCGGACGATTCCCGAAGCGGACGCGGTGTGCCGCCTCCAGCCGGGATCACGAACAGCGACATCGGACTTGCCGGTCCCCCCATCCGCGACCCGGTTGAGAACACAATCCGATTGTCGGCGGTCCACGTCCCGCCTCCCGGAATGCCTGGCAGCGACGCTGCGAGCGTGACGGGCGCGCCGCCGCGCAAGGCCACCTTCTTCATTGAAATATTCGGCGGGAGCGTGCCTCGAAGTTCAACGGCGAAGAACCCCACTTCCTCGCCGTCGGGTGAAAACATCGGTTCCGCTGCGGTGTCGGTCCCGGCTAAAGGGCGTGGATCGAGCTGGTCCAGGTACCGCAGGTACAGCGATCGTTTACCATCGGCCGTCGTCGCGACGTACACGAGCCGCGACCCGTCTGGAGATATCGCGAGCCCGTCGGATGCAGGACCGGCACTTCTGGGTCCAGGGCCGATACTTGGCATGAACGCGGCCGTCGGCGGCAACACGATCGCCAGTCGCTGAATCCCGGAGACCACTGCCGCTCCGCTCACCGCCGACTGCCGGATGACGAGGGCGGTGATCGCGCTCGCGCCGGCCGCAGCCAGAATTGCGGCTGCGGCGCCAGTCCACAACGCGCGCGGACGCCGGCGTTCGACAGTGGGACCAACGGCTTCCGGTGCGGAGGCGGTGTCATCGATCTCGAGGCGCGCGACGCCGATGTGCGGCAGCCGCTTGCGCGGATCCTTCTGCAGACAGCGCCGAAGCAACATCCTGATCGAGGCCGGCGTCTCCGGTGGCAGCGCATTCCAGTCGGGGGCGCCGCGGAGCACGGCCGCGAGCGTGTCGCTGACGTCATCGCCGTCGAACGGCTGCCGGCCCGAGAGCATCTCGAACAGCACGCAGCCGAACGCCCAGATGTCGCTGCGCGTGTCGGCGGGGCGTCCCTTCGCCTGTTCCGGGCTCATGTATGCGGCGGTCCCGAGGACGACGCCCATCTGGGTCATCGCGGGGGTGGTAATGGTCGGCGACGCGGTGAAGTCCGGTGCAGGCCGAACACCAGCGGCACCGCTGTCGAGCGCCTTGGCGAGGCCGAAGTCGAGGATCTTGATCAGACCATCCGGTCGCAGTTTGATATTCGCGGGCTTCAGATCGCGATGGACGATGCCCCGCTCGTGCGCGGCCTCGAGCGCATCGGCGATCTGCCGCGCGATCGGAAGTGCCTCGTCGACGGGAATGCGGCCTTGTCCGATGCGATCGGCGAGCGTGGGGCCGTCGACGAATTCCAGGACAAGCGCCTGAACCGCCTGCCCGGAGCCTGTCGAAGGGCCGCCGTCCTCGACGCCGTAGATCGCGCCGATGTTCGGATGATTGAGGGCCGCGACCATCTGCGCTTCGCGCTTGAAGCGCGCGAGCCGGTCCGCGTCGTTGAGAAAGGCGTCGGTGAGGACCTTGATCGCGACGTCACGATTCAGTTTCCCGTCGCGGGCACGATAGACTTCGCCCATGCCGCCAGCGCCGATCAGCGACACAATCTCGTAGTCGCCGAGGCGCGCGCCAATGGTCAGCGGCATGGGCTCGTCGTCCCCCGTGTGCGGCTGTAGCTTCCGATCTGGCCGATTCTAGCGCAGTGGCGCGTTTGTCTGGGAGTTAGCGCGTACCGTCGCGCGTCAGGCGGCGGAGCTCGTCGAAAAAATGGGTGACGAGGACGACTTTGTCCGTCGCGCCCACGTCGGTCGTCTGTGCCACATTCACCACGAACCGCTCGCCGTCCGGATGTAGATCGAGCCAGCGTAGACCGGGCCGCCCCTCGATCGCTTGCGCCGACCACTGCTGAGGTGTCGCGGGACGAAAGGAATCGCCCTCGACGGTGTACGGGACAACCATGATTCGGCCGCCGCCGCGGCCCTCGCCGCTCAGCGCGACGTAAAACAGCTCGTTCCGGCGACGCGACCATGTGGGAACCGCTCCGGGGGAGGTCGAAACCTGCGACCGGCCACCCGGACCTGGAAACGGCCGGACGAACACGTCTAGGCCTCCGGCTTCGTTCGACTGATAGGCGAGCCACCGTCCGTCTGGAGAGAACATCGGATTGCCGGCGAAAACATTTTTCTGGCTCAAGAAGGGTGCCGGCATTCCTGGCTTCCAATCCACTCCGCTTCTCTCGATCGGGAGGATCATGATGGCCGAGTCTGTTTGCGATGTTTGTTCCGCAAACGCCACGTAGTTGCCGCTCGGATGCCACGAGCCCGGCCGCTGATCGTTCGGACTGTCCGTGAGCCGGTGCACCTCGCCGGAGCCGTCCGCCGCCTGCCAGTACAGATTGAGACTCTTGTTGTCGCGGTCCGATGCGAACACGATGCTGCGGCTATCGGGAGACCAGATGGGTGAGGTGTCGATCGCCGCGTCGTGCGTGAGCGGCGTCATCGCATCGCGCGACCAGTCGTAGACCCAGATGTCCGGCGAACCACGTCCCTGTATGCCCATCGCCAGGCGCCGGCCATCGGGTGCGAACTGCGGATTTCTCCAATCGGCGCGCACGGATCGCATGGCAGTGGTCGCGCCATCGCGCCCCATCCAGCGAAGCAACACGTCGTTGCCGGTTTGCTGTCCTGCCGCATAGACCAGCGTGCCGGTCTCGGAAACAGCCCACCACGAAGCGGTGCCTTCCGTGTTGCTCAGGATCCCCTGGATCACCGAGACCGGCTGGCCGGTGGTTTCGAGGCGGTCGATGTCGAACGGCACCGCGAACAGCGTGCCGCCCTGCACGTAGACAAGATGACCGGTCGGCAGATAGCGGCCGTAGTACCCGCCACGGAGCACAACCTTGGCGGGGCCGGATGGAAGACGCTGGACGACGATCCTCGCGTCGTCGACGCCGTTGGTCGAACCCACAGCCGTAAAGAGCATGGACTTGACGCCTCGCAGCACCTGTGGCCAGCGATGCGCGAAATCGTCGTTATTCAACGTGGAAATAGCTTCCGGCGCGCCGCTCGCGGAAGAGACCCGCAGAAGGGGGCCTCGTAATGCCGACGGGTTGAACACGATGTAGCCGTCGTCGCCCCACCATGCGCCACGAGGGGGAGCATTGGCGAGACCGCAAATGGAAATCGCGCTGCCGCCCGCGACCGCGACCTTCTTCAGCTTGCGATCGCTCAGGCTGAAGAAGCCCACCCACTGTCCATCCGGGGAAAAGAAGGGGCCGCTGACCGGACCTGCCGTGAGCACGACGGCCTGCAACTGATCCAGCCGCCTGACATAGAGGTGTCGTTCTGTCCGGCCAACGAATGCCAGCGTGTTGCCGTCAGGCGAGATGGCCAGTTCCGGCACCGTCGATGCGGTGATTGATGTGTTCGCTCCAAGTTCGACACTCAGGTGCTGTGAGACAGGCACTACGACGGATTGCCAAGGCCTCCATATGAGGATCGTTGCGAACAGGGCGGCCGCGAGAACGGCCGCGACGATCCATGGCAGCGCACGCCGTGGCTTCGCGATGGTAGCCGCCATCAACGCGCCCGCGTCAAAAGCGTCGGGAGATCCTGCGAGCGCCTCCTCGATCTCCAGGCGCGCGTCGGTCATGTCGGATAACCGGCGCCGCGGATCTTTCTCAAGACTTCGGCGCAGCAGCCGCCGCACGGCAGTCGGCGTCTCGCGCGGCAAGAGAGTCCAGTCCGGCATTCCTTTCAGCACACTCGCCAGCGTCTCCGACACATCCTCGCCATCGAATGCGCGCGTGCCGGTGAGCATCTCGTAGAGCGTGCAGCCAAACGCCCAGACGTCGCTGCGCTTGTCGGCAGGACGTCCTTTTGCCTGCTCCGGCGCCATGTAGGCGGCCGTGCCCAGAATCACGCCAACCCGGGTCATCATCGCCGGAGTCGTAATCGTCGGTGACGCGGTGACGGTGCCCGACGCGGCCGACGTCGGCTCGAGCGCTTTCGCCAGGCCGAAGTCCAGCACCTTGACCGTCCCATCGGGCCGCAGCTTGATGTTCGCGGGCTTCAGATCCCGATGGATGATCCCCTGCTCATGTGCCGCTTCCAGCGCGTCCGCCACCTGTTTTGCGATAGGCAACGCGTCATCGAGCGAGATCGGTCCTTGCGCGATCCGATCGGCCAGCGTCGGGCCTTCGACCAGCTCCAACACCAACGCGCGCACGCCCTTGTTGTCTTCGAGGCCGTAGATGCCGCCGATGTGCGGATGATTGAGCGCGGCCAGCGTTTTCGCTTCGCGCTGAAAGCGTGCGACTCGTTCAGGGTCCGCGACGAACTCCTCGGGCAGGACCTTGATGGCGACCTCGCGATCGAGCTTCGTATCGCGGGCGCGGTACACTTCGCCCATGCCGCCCGCCCCGAGGGCGGAGAGGATCTCGTAGGCACCGAGGCGCGATCCGGCGGTCAATGGCATGGCTGCTTCGTCGCTGTGGCGCGTTCAGCTCCTCGAAACCACTGCGGAAAGTTACCTCACCGGTACGCGCTGCTTCAGCTCTTCGCTCCAGTTGAGGACCACCTGCAGTTCGGGCGCTCCTTGACGCGTCGGGGTGTCCGAAACTGCCACGACGCCGAGCAGCCGGCCGTCCGGCAGGATGTCGTAGCTCCTGCGGCCGGAATTCACGACGGCGTCCGGAAAATTCTTTGGCAGCTGCCGCGGCGGAGAGAATGCGAATCCGGCCGATGCCGTGACGTCGGTGACGACGAACTCGCCCGTCGTGAGCCGCCGGAAGATGAGCGACTTGCCGTTCGGCGACCACACGGGGTAGACACCCTCCGCGACAGGAAAGCGGGCGCTCGTGATCGGAAACGGCCGTACGACCACTGTGGATCGCCCACCGGGTGCCCTGAAGGCGATGAATCGCCCGTCGGGCGAGAAGGTCGCATCGAGCGGATATGTTTCGTGGATGTCGCCGACGATCGACTGTTCCTTGTCCCCCTCGACGAAGGCTTTCAGCACACGATCGGCTTGCCGCGATTCCTCGAAGAGAAGTGTCTTGCCGTCGGGGGACCCGGCGTCGGGCACGTGCGTGGTACCTGGATCGGCCTTGGTCAACCGCTCGGCGTCCCGGGTGCCGTTCGACGGCTGTCGGAAGATGCCGAAGTCGCCGTCGCGATCCGATTGAAACGACACCGAGGCGTTGTCGGGCGACCAGACGGGAAATCGGTTTCTGCCGCGCGACGTGAGCTGGCGAAGCGCCGTTGCGCCCGACAGGTCGCAAATAAAGATGTTGGCGCTGCTGCCGTCATCCACGTCGACGGCGACCCATCGGCCATCCGGCGACACACGTGGAAATCCGTATCCCGCCGGCTGCAGCTTGAGCGGGGTCAGACCGCTCTGCTGATCGAGGAGCGCCAGATCGTACCGATACAGAAACGACTTCGGACCGGACGCGTACACCAGTGAGCCGCTGTCCGAGACGGCGAAATAGACCGTGCCTGACATGGAGAATCCGCCCATAGCGCTCGGTCGTCGGACGCCCTGAATGACAGGAGTCGATGGCCCCGTGACTTCCAGCGTCCGGAGGTCGAACCGCGCTGCGAAAAGCACGCCTGAACGCGCATAGACCACGTGACCCGACGGGACATAGCGCGCGGCGAGGCCGCCGTTGATGATGGTCTTGCGCGCACCGGACTTCAGCGACTGAACGACCACCGCTGCCCGATCCCAAGATGCGGCCGACGTCTGCGAGGGATCTGACGTGGCCACCCTTGCAGCGAGCGTGAACAACAGGTGTTCACCGTCCGGGAGGAGTTGCGCATCCCATGGTCTTCCCCCGCTGATGGTCGCCAACACCGCCGGTTCTCCGCCGGCCGGCGAGACTCGCATGATTCTCGGATCTGATTGAGCGCCACCTGCCGCAACTCGAGCGAGACCCGAATCGACAAAGACGATGCCCCGCTCGTCCCAGCTCAGGCTTCCGGCCGGGTTGCATGCGTCGCAAAGGCTCACCGGGGCGCCGCCTGAGATCGGTACGACCCGGATGCTGCGGTCCATTAACGTTGTCGAGGCGAGAAACGCGATGGACTTTCCGTCAGGAGAGAACGCAGGTGCGCCCAGCTGACCACTCGGCATCTCTGTGCCGGCGATGGGCCTGGCCTCGGTGTCGCTCATCGATCGAATGTAGATGCGTCTGTTCGCGACGTACGCAATGGAGCCGCCGTCGCGACTGATGGCCAGGACTTGATGGCCGAACTCGATGAACGGTTGATCCGCGGGAATGGAAAAGGCGAATCGCGTCACCGGCGCGGGCGCACCGGCGCTGCGGTTCAGAACGATAGCGGCGCCGACGACGCCGCCTAGGATCAGAGCAGCAAGAGCGACGATAGCTGTTCGCCGCCAATGCAGTGCCGGCGTCCAGGCGGCAGCGAGCGGCGTCGGCTCCGCGGAAGCTGCGAGGCCCTCGTCGATTTCGAGCCGGACGTCCGCGACATCGGCCAATCGACGTTTGCGATCCTTCTGCAGCGAGCGCTGCAGCAGTCTCCGAATCGAAGACGGCGTGGCGGAAGGCAGGAGCGCCCAATCCGGCTCCTTCGTCAGTACGAATGCAAGCGTGTCGCTGACATCCTCGCCCTCGAACGCGCGCCTGCCGGTCAGCATCTCGAACAGCACACAGCCGAACGCCCACACGTCACTCCGCTTGTCCGCCGGCCGCCCCTTCGCCTGCTCGGGGCTCATGTACGCCGCCGTCCCGAGGATGACGCCGGCCTGTGTCATCGCCGGCGAGGTGATCGTGGGTGACATCGTCGCGATGCCGCCCGTGCGCTCTCCTGAAAGACTCGCGCTCGGCGGATCCAGCGCTTTGGCAAGGCCAAAGTCGAGCACCTTTACGGATCCATCGGGCCGCACTTTGATGTTCGCCGGCTTCAGATCGCGGTGAATCACTCCTTGCTCGTGCGCCGCTTCCAGCGCCTCCGCCATCTGCCGGGCGATCGCCAGAGCCTCGTCGACGGGCAGCGCGCCGCGCTCGATCCGCTCGGCCAGTGTCGGCCCCTCGACCAGCTCCAGCACCAGCGCGTGCGTCGCATCGGCGTCTTCGAACCCGTAGATTGCGGCGATGTTCGGATGATTGAGCGAGGCGAGCACCTGCGCCTCGCGCTTGAAGCGCGCCAGCCGATCCGGGTCGAGTGCGAACTCAGTCGGCAAAATCTTCAGCGCGACCTCGCGATTCAGCTTCATGTCGCGCGCACGATACACCTCGCCCATCCCGCCGACACCAAGCGGTGCCGCGATTTCATACGAGCCGATGCGGGTGCCAGACATCAACGGCATCGTGCGGCGGCGAATCCGCAGGAATTATAGGGCGCCGGCTGCCGCTCGCGCGCTAGCTTTTCTTGGAGGTCAGATGCCTCGGCTGAAGCTTTCGTGCTCCGCAAAGGCCGCGGCGGCCGGCGGCACGATCTCGGCCACGTTCCCTTCGGGTGACGCCGCGAAGGCCGGTCGTGATCGGTCGGCTGCTACTTCGACCATCGTGACGAGATCGACCCGCGAATGGCGGAGGATCGCGAATTTGTCGAGGCACTGCGCGCCCGCTATCGTGACGGCGCTCCGACGCGAGACCATGTTGGCCGTCTCCTCGGACTGTCGTTTTGGGACACTGATGGGTTCCTGAAGGCACACCGAGCGTACTTGCCGTACGACGAAAACGACTTCGAACAGGATCGGCGGAATTTGGAGCACCGCGAGGCGCAGTCTCGTAAATGACGGAAGCGTTTTCATGGCCACCAAAACGTTGCACGAACACATCGAAGTAACCGCGGACATCGCCGGTGGCAAAGCGCGCATCCGAGGTCGACGCATCCGCGTCCACGACATCGCGATCTGGCACGAACGACTCCGCAAGAGTGCCGACGAAATCGCATCAGAGTACGACTTGACGCTCGGCGACGTACACGGGGCACTCGCCTAACTACTTCGACCACCGTGAGGAAATCGACGCGCGCATGGCAGAGGATCGCGCATTCGCCGACGCACTCCGCGCGCCGACTACCTCGAAACGCGTCCAGAAGGTCCGATCGATGGATCACTTGGGTTAGCTGTCGAACGACGAGGTAAAATCCACCTATGAGCTGGCAAGATCGGATCTCTGTCGATCCAGCCGTGCGCAGTGGAAAGCCGTGCATCAAAGGCACGCGAATCACGGTGTACGACGTCCTGGATTACCTGGCGGGCGGCATGAGCGAGGACGAGATCCTCAGCGATTTTCCCGATCTCAAACGGGAGGACATTCGAGCCTCGTTGGCGTTCGCAGCCGCACGTGAAAGACGTCTCACGAACTCCGTCGCGTGAAGCTGCTTTTTGATGCGAACGTGAGCCACAAGCTGGTGCAACGTCTCGCCAGCGAGTATCCCGGAAGCACCCACGTTCGCCAGCCCGAAAGAACAGACGGCCGCGTGAAGGTGCTCGATTTATCTTGATGTTGGCAGGTTTCAGATCGCGGTGGATGATGCTCTGATCGTGCGCCGCCTCGAGGGCGTCGGCGATCTGAGCGGCGATTGCCGGTTCCTCGTCAAGCGGAATTGGTCCGCGCGCGAATGCGCGGTGCGAGTTCTTCGCCCTCCACGTACTCCATTGCGATGAATGCGACCGGACCGCTATCAGCCGACTGTGTATCGAGGCCGTAGATGTGCGCGATGTTCGGGTGATTGAGAGCCGCTAGCGTCTGCGCTTCGCGTTCGAATCGCGTCAGCCGGTCACGGTCGTGGGCAAACGTATCGGGAACGACTTTGATGGCGACATCGCGATGCAGCTTCGTGTCGCGCGCGCGATAGACTTCTCCCATGCCGCCCTTGGCGATCAGCGTCACGATTTCGTACGCACTTAGGCGAGTGCCAACGGGCAGGGCCATGAGTTGCGGCCGATTGTAACGACGACGCCACCTCCGGTAAAGGCGACTCGCTGACGTCGTCACGCAAGCTCTTCGCAGGAGATTGCGAGCAGGTCAGCGGCCGCTGCTCAGATGCGCGCAAGGAGCGCTACAGCGGGGCGATGATCGGCATCGTCGTCGGTCTTGCGGGCGCTGTCGCCCTCACCCCGACTGATGACCAGCGTGCTATACGCGGTCGCCCCGATTGATTCACCGACGTTCGGAACAGTCACGGCGCTGCCCCTAAGCGTGGCATTTCAGGAATAGGACGCTGACGCCGCACGTCGAATTCGTCAAGCGCCATTCATCTCTACCAGTCAAGCAGCGCGCCGAGGCCCGGCGTAGCGAACCGCACGACCAATTTGACGGCGCCAGCAATCGTGAACGCCCTTCGAAGTCGACGCGACCAACCCGCTGATCTACCTCGCCCTCTCGGTCTGTTCTGCTGTTCTTCACCGAGTGCGCATCGTGGTTCCCGGCTCGGCCGCGCTCTAAACGAAGGCGCGCGGCGGCGGCGTCAAATCAGCATACAAACAGCATACAGATCTGCACCACTGACCCCGGTCGGCATCGACGAAACCTCCGTCAAATGTGGTTTGAGCCATCGACCTCCTCGGCAGGAACCGAGTGCTCCAGCGGACTGAACTTGGCTGATTTTCTTGGACAATTGGTCGGGGCGAGAGGATTTGAACCTCCGACCCCTCGGTCCCGAACCGAGGTGAGCTTCGCAATTCTCGAATGGTCTCGTCGTTTTTCGAACTTGGGTAGCAACCGGGTAGCAATGGGAACCAGGGTACGGCCTGGCTTCGCCGACCACTACCGCCATTCGGAGGGTCCATCGGCGGTAAAATGACTCTCAGCCATGAATTACCAAGAGCGCATCGTCCGAGACCCACAGATCGTCGGAGGCGAGCCGGTCCTGAAAGGGACGCGCGTGACGCTGAAGACTGTCCTTGCGAGTCTGGCCGAAGGCGCCACGACCGCGGAAATTCTCGCCGACTTCCCCACGCTGTCTGAAGAGGATGTCCGGGCCGCCATCGCGTTCGCTGCTGCCTCTGCTCAGGAGGATCTGCCGCTGGTCGAGACACCCGTCAAGCGGTGAAGATCAAGCTCGACGAGAATCTCCCTGAGCGCCTCGTCGCAGCCCTTGCCGCACTCGGTCACGATATCGATACCGTTCGTGCGGAGCGGCTGAACGGCCAGGCCGATCCGAATGTCTGGAGCGCGACGCAAGCGACGAAGCGTTTCTTGATCACGCAAGACCTGGATTTCTCGGACGTACGCCGTTATGAGCCCGGCACTCATGTCGGCCTACTTCTGGTGCGTCTGACGCGGCCCGGCCGCAACGACTTGTTCGAGCGCGTGGTCACGGTATTCCAAACAGAGAACGTCGAAGATTGGCGCGGATGCCTCGTCGTCGTGACGGATCGTAAGATTCGCGTCAGGCGGCCGGCCCGTCCGACACACTCCTGATCCGCCCGACGATGCTCAGCCAGTACTGGTCGGTCGACGAGGACCCAACGTATCGCGCCGAGATTCGCAGCAGCTTCTAGCAACGCCCTGCAGCAGCCACAAAATTAGCCGACGGCTATTGAAGAACGGGAATGCCGATGTCCACGAGGTAGTCGAACGTCGGATCGTAAAAATGCGGGTCGCGCGTCGGATCTGACGTGTCGCCTTCGGGGACGCAGATGACCATTCCTTGTCGGGCCCTCGTCAGTAGCACACGGTACGCGTTGAGCAGATATTGGCGACGGTCGGGTTTGTTGACATTTGTCCAGCGCTTTCCAAGAAACGAGTGGTATTGCCAGCCAGACGACCGAAATCGTAGATCCGCATCCCATGTGACGCAGACCCAATCGAGTTCCAGCCCCTGCACCTGGAACTCGGTCGCCGCGTCTTCGAGGTAATAACTCGAACGTGTATCATCGATGCCATTCAGAAACCAGTGAACCGGATTGACGTTCACGCGCACGTCGATCGCATGCGGCTTCAGACGTTGGGCTCCGGAGGAGGCGACAAGGCCGTAACGCTCGGTTCCTCGCGCGTGTTCGCGCACCCACCGCTTCGCTCGTAGTAGATTGCGGGTCACGGCAATCGGGTACCGATCGACGAAACGGCGCAATAATTCCTGCGCGTCCTCCACCTCGCAATCCAAAACCGCTTTAACGAAGGCAGATACGTTCTCGGCGCGAAACGATCGCAACGAGACGGCGAGGTGGAGCGCGGTGTCCTCGTGCACATTCCCGCGTCCACTCAAGCGCTGCCACGCGTGCCCAGCAGCGTATTCGCTGTCCGTCAACTCAGGCGACACGTAGACGCGCCAATCGGCAAACTGCTCCCGCACGGCACCGAGCCACGCGGAAATGCCAGCTTCGCCGCGATTGATCTCCTGTCCGCCGCCAACGAGGCAGACGACTACCGTCCAGTCAGGATGGCGGTCCATATAAGAAATCAAGAACTCGGGTTCCGATTGTTTGAATTCCCGAACGCCTTTCTTGCGGCGCATGAATTCTGACGTCATCTCGCGATTCCAGGCGCGCTGTGCTTCGTCGAAGATCACGACTCGGTCGGCCGGTGGTCCATCGGGATCGCGCACGCCCGCATCGCGAAAGTGATGCACGTTCTGAATGAATGCCTTCACCTCGTGGCGGATGTCGGTCCGCTCTTGTCGCTTCGACTTGGCAGCCAGATGACGAAACGCGTCACGAATAAGCGCCTCGCGTAAGAC
>JBKPDW010000082.1:0-10623 GCA_046728115.1 Acidobacteriota bacterium
GCCGTCCCCCGTGCGGCTCTCGCCTGCCCGGTGTGCTTTGGTCAGAATGATTCACCGCTCGCGAAGGCGATGAATCTCGGCATCATCGCGATGCTGGTGGTCGTCGCGGGCGTTCTCGCGGCCTTTGCTTCGTTTTTCATCTACCTGATGCGACGCGCCAAATTGGTTGCGCGGCAATCGGAGGGAACGGCTCAATGCTGAACTACATGCCGCTGCAAGCGTCGGCGCACGCGGCCGAAATCGACCACATGACCATCCTCGTGCACTGGCTGATGCTGGTGCTGTTCGTCGGCTGGGGCGCGTTCTTCCTGTTCGTGTTGTTCCGGTTCCGGAAAGGCGCCAACCCACGCGCCAATTACGCGGGCGCGCATGGCAAGTTCGCGAAGTCGACCGAAATCGCCGTCGCCATCATCGAGATCGTGCTCCTCGTCGGCTACGCGATTCCGGCCTGGGCGACACGCGTCAGGCCCATGCCTGCCGACAGCCAGGCCGTCATCGTCCGCGTCGTCGGCGAGCAGTTTGCCTGGAACATCCAGTATCCCGGCGCCGACGGGCGCTTCGGCCGCACAGATGTCAAGTTGGTGTCTGCCGACAACCCGCTCGGTCTCGATCGAAGCGATCCACAGGCCAAGGACGACCTCGTTGAGATTAACCAGCTGACGGTGCCGGTCAACCGCCCGGTCCTGGTCCACCTGTTGAGCAAGGACGTGATTCACAGCTTCGGCCTGTACGAGATGCGGATCAAGCAGGATGCCATCCCTGGCCTTGACATCCCCGTCTGGTTCATTCCAACCGTGACCACGGCGGAGATGCGCCAGAAAACCGGGAAGGCGGATTTCGAATACGAGATTGCGTGCTCGCAGCTTTGCGGCCTTGGCCACTTCCGGATGCGCGGCTTCGTGAACGTGAAGACCGACGCGGAATACAAGGCGTTTCTCGACGAAGAAACCAAAGCGCTCGCTAAGTGAACAGGTGGAAGTTAGAAGGTGGAAGTTAGAAGTTAGACAGAAGACTCAAAACTCGAGTTCACGGCCGATCTTTCGCTCTACCGCGCGGCGGTAGGCGAGATCGGCCGCCGTCACATCCTCCACGGCCATTCCCAGCGACTTGAAGATTGTCACCTCGCGGTCGGTCAGGCGGCCGGGCGCGCCGCCGACCAGATCGCCGAGCTCCGCGACGACATGGTTCGGACCGAAGCGGCCTTCCTGGATTCCCAGGACAACGTCGCCTGACTCGACCAGCGCGGCGGCGCGCGAGTCCACGAACAGGCGGGCGCGGGCGACGAGTTCCGGATCCATCTCGCGCTGCGTGGGCCGGCAGGCACCGACCGAGATGATGTGGGCGCCCGGCTTCACCCATCCACTCTCGATGACCGGTGTCGGGGAGGACGTGGCCAGAACGATGATGTCCGCGCCAACAACGGCTTCGCCGGCGTGATCCACAGGGGTCAACTTGAAGTCTGACCCCGGCCTGACGCCAGTCCGGTCCCACTCCGACTTGAACTTGTCACGATGCAGCTTGTTTGGACTCCACACAGACACGTGTCGCAGGTTGTGCACGCGCGAAAGCGCTTCGAGGTGGCTGCGGGCCTGGACGCCGGATCCGATGATGGCGAGCGACTTGGAGGTCGGCCGTGCGAGCAGGCGCGAAGAGACGGCAGACACCGCTGCGGTGCGCACTTCGGTGATGTACCGGCCGTCGAGCAGCGCCTTCAGGGCGCCAGTTCCGGGATCGAGCAGCACGATTGATGCGAGATGACTGGGCAGCCCGACCGTGTGATTGCTCCCGAACACGGTGACGAGTTTCGCTCCAAGTGCCGCGTCACTGCTGACGCTGTGACGATCTGTGACGCCGAAGTTCGCAGCGTCCTGACCTGCGCCTCGAAGCGGGCTTGCCACGCCAAATTTCGCAGAATCCGCGCCTGCGCTGCGAACGTAGGCGGGCATCGTCGCGTAGAACGCCTCGTCACCCTGAACCGCGATCACGGTCCGCACGGGCTGCTCGACGCGGCCCGTCGAGAATCGCTGCAGCGCGGATGCCATGGTCTCTATGAGATCGTCCATCGTCAGAACAGCTCTGACGTCGGCCTCAGTGAGAAGACGAAAAGCTGACTTCATACTTCAGACTTCAGACTTCAAACTTCAGACTTTTGCGTTTTTAGTGACAAGTCCCTCTACCCGAGTCGGTGACCGCACCGCCGACCTGGATGAACTGCCAGTCGTAGGAGTCGGCATCGAGCGTCAGCTTCAGGATCCCGAACGCTCTCACGCGGATCTCGCTGTTGGCGGCCATGAAGTTGAATTGATAGAGCGACGCGCCGCCAGTCCCGACGACGAACTCGCGCATGCCGCGCGCCGGATCCATGTGCCCGTCAGGATCCTGCGGCGCGAATCGCTCGTAGAGATGATCGTGGCCGCTCATCACGACGTCCGCCCCGGCGTTGTACAGCATGCGCCAGAAATCACGGACGAACGCCTGCGGTCCATTCTGGCCGGAGCTGTAGAGCGGGTGGTGCCAGTACGCGATCGTGCACTTCTCGCGGCTGGCCGCGAGATCGTTGCGGAGCCATTGGCCCTGCGCCGAGCCTTCCGAGGCCGGAATGTTGCTGTTCAGCGCGATCGCATGCCACGCGCCGAGCTCGAAGCTGTAGTAGCCAAGCCCGGGCGGTCCCGCATTGAGGCCGAAATACTGGAAGTACGGCGCGCCCCCATTCCCACCGTCGTATTCGTGATTGCCAGCGGTCGGACGCGTCCGGAATTTCTCCGTGCCCCACGTCGGTTCGTAGCTCTCCTGAAACTCCCGCGTCGAGCCGCTGAAATAGGCGTTGTCGCCGAGCGTAAACACCGTGCCATTGATCGGACGAAGCAGCTGCGCGGTCTGACGCGCAGGATCCAATGCATCGCACTGTGCAATGTCGCCCGCGCCGACGAATACCTGCTGAGACGTCGGCGGGATCGTGGTCGTCGTCGTCGGGCCAGGTGGGCCCGGGTTTGGCGGGGGTGTGGGCCCTGTTGCAGAACCGCCGCCGCAACCGCCTGCAGCGAGAGACGCGAACAGCGCTGCCAGAATCACCACTCCAACGGGGCCGCCACATCCTGGCAGCCGGGACGGACCCATCTAGAACCTCAATATCGCGGCAAGTTGGATCCGCCGTGTCGGGAACGCGGATACGGGCCGGCCGTAGAAGGGCGACAATAACGCGCCCACGTATTCGTCGTAGTTGATTCGATTGAGCAGGTTGAACGCTTCCACACGCGCTTCGATCTGTCTTGCGCCCCAGCCGAAACGTCGCGTCAGCGCGAGGTCGACGTTCTGATAGCCATCCGCATCCTTGGTGTTCCGTCCGTCGGGCCGCGCATCGTTCTGAGTGGTGCCGTTTCGATCGTCGCCCCACGTGACCGTATACGGCCGCGCGCTGCGGAACACGCCGATGCCAGACAGCGACCAGTCCCTGAGGAGCCGTTGCGTTCCTGGAAGCGCCCACGTGAGACCGACCGTCAGGTTGTGCCGGACGTCGGTGTTGGCGCGTCCCTTCTCCGCGTCGAGATTGCGGCTGTCTTCCGGCAGCTGGTAATTCAACATGTCGTCCGCGTGAGCAAATGTGTAGGACGCCATCGCCTCCATGGAGCCGATCGATCGTTCGGCTTTTACCTGCAGCGCGTGGTACCAGCTGCGGCCCAGATTCCCGAGCATCACGACGTTGCGGAACCCGCCGGGCACCGGCACGATCGGTCGAGAGGCGTCGGCTTCCGCGACTGACCGCTGATCGGGCTTGATGTTCGATGCCGGCGCATTGGCGTCAACCAGGCTCATGAGGTCGCGGCCGTTCAGATAGATGTAGTCCGCAGCAAGTGTGAGCCCATGGAACGCGCGCTCGATGCCGGCGGTGGCTTGGATGGAATACGGATTCCTGAAATTGCTGTCGAGCACCTGGATGTCGCGCGGCGGGTACGCCGCCGGGGGCGGAAGCTCGGACAGAACAGCCGGGAACATCGGAAAGAACGGCGAATCCGGCGCGAGGGAAATGTTCACCAGACCGTCCGGCCCTTCCAACTCGACTCGATTGATGTAGTACAGCAGATGCTGCTGCGTGTAGACGCCGACGCCGCCTCGAACGATCGTTCGATCGATCGGCCGCCATGCAACGCCCAGCCGCGGCTGGACGTTGTTCGTATCGGTCGACGCCGTGTAGTGCTTTACGTTGCTGATCCGGTCCACGTCATATCGCAGACCCAGATTGAGCGTGGCCGTGCTCGTGATTCTGAAATCGTCCTGAACGAACGCGAACGCAGATGTGCTTCGCGGATCGGCGAACGCCGCGTCCGGCGTGGGAGCGAAACTCTGCACGAAGAGGTACGGATCGGGGAACTGACTTGGCGCTCCCGCGAAATAGTACGCACCCCGGCCAAAAGGCATCGACGGGTTGTGATCCCGCACGTATTTGAAACCGCCGCCGACCCGCATCGCGTGCCGGCCCGACAAGTACGACAGCGTGTCGGCCGCTTCCCATGTGTCTTCGGGTTCGGCGCCGAATCCGACCGGACCGATGTTGCCACCCTCCTGTGAGTAGCCGGCCCGGAGGACAAAGACGGTCGGCTGCAGATCGGCGCGCAGATCGGTGAAGCGCGCGAACTGGAAGCGAAGATCGTTCAACCACTCGCGACCTAGCGAGCGACGGTCGCTGGTCAGCCACGTGTGGACATCATTGGTGTACGCGATGCCCGAGCCCGGCAATTCGAGGCCGCCGTGTTCGGCGTGCCAGCGCAGGAACTGGCCGTTGTAGCGGCTCATCAGCAAGTGGCTTGGCGTCGGCCGATGATCGACCCTGAAGAAGATCAGATGCTCATCTTCATCGTCGCGAACCGTGGCGCCGGCCGCCGGCGGCGAGACGACGATGTTGTTGGAGCGCGATCGACGGCCCTCGTAGCTCTCGAGAAAATGCGTCTTGTTGTTGTCCTTCGAGAATGGACCACCGAGCGTCACGCCGAAGCGCTCGGAATCGGACGGCGGATTGTCCATCGCAAAGACGGGTGGTGAGTTGAGCGCGCTGTTCTGCAGGAACAGCAGCGTCGAGCCGTGAAAACGGTCTTCACCGGACCTGGTGAGCGCCGTCGTGACGGACGCGAGCGCGTCGCCGTACTCGGCGGAGAAACGGCTCGTCATCACGCGAACTTCCTTGATCGCCTCGAGGCTGTAACCCGAATAGAACGTTCGCGGAGCGCTGCGCCATTTCGAAAAATGGCTCGCGCCGTCCACGAGAACGTTGTTCGTCCAGTAGTACTGACCTTGCGGATTGGGGAAGAGCGGGTTGCCGGTGAACCCCGCGGCGAGCGATGCTAGCGGCAGAAAGTTGCGGCCGAGGAGCGGCAGCGAATGCACCAGCCGATCGCTGATCGTCTGCTGCACCCGCGACTGATCCTCTTCGAGGAGCGGCGATCGCGCTGTGACCGCGACCGATTCGAGCAGCGTCACCTTCAGCACGATATCGGCGGTCACTCGTCGATCGCCGCCGAGCGAGACGCGCATGTCCACCGAGTTCGCGAAGCCGGCCAGAGCAGCCCGAACGAGGTATTCGACGTCGATCGGCAAGTCGGCGATTTCATACTGGCCGTCTGGATCGGTGAGAGTCGTGCGCTTGACGCCGGCTTCGGCGTTCTCGACGGTCACCGTCACGCCCGGCAAGCGGTTGCCATCGCCTCCCGTGATGACGCCGGAGATGCTGCCCGTTCGAGGCTGCGCCCGCACCGGCGATGCGGCCGCAGCGATGCATAGCACCGCCAATGCAATTGGGACTGCCCGGATCATGCCTCGGTTCACGGGAATGAACGAGTATACATTTCGCGGCGTTTCCCGAGTAGGACCGCGATCAGGGCGTCGAGAAGGCAGGGCGCGATAGAGTGTTCCGGATGGTGCCTCTCAAGACAATCGACGCACATGCCGGCGGCGAGCCGTTGCGCCTCGTCGTAGACGGCTTTCCCTCGCCCCGCGGCAAGACGATGCTCGAGAAACGCGACTGGGTGAAGCGGCACGCGGACCACCTTCGCCGCGCGCTGATGCTCGAACCGCGCGGCCATGCCGACATGTACGGCGCAATCCTGACCGAGCCGGTGTCGCCGGGATCTCACGCCGGCGTCCTGTTCATGCACAACGAGGGGTACAGCACGATGTGCGGTCACGGCATCATCGCGGTGACGACCGTGGCTCTGGAGCGCGGTTTGTTGCTGCCGGGCGGCGACGGCGCGACGGTCGTATACGACGCACCCGCCGGAACAATCCGCGCCCGGGCACGATTCGGGGCACGACGGGCTGGCAAGGCAGGGAGGACGGATGGGGAGGAAGGCTCTGGAAAGAACCGTGCGCGCGTCGAAAGCGTTGCGTTCATGAACGTGCCGTCGTTTGTCTTGCATGGCGGGTTGATCGTGAAACTGGCGTCGCGACAGGTTCGCGTGGATGTCGCATTTGGCGGCGCGTTCTACGCCATCGTGGACAGCGAAGCGGTCGGGCTGCCGATCGACGTGCCCCATCTGCCGGAACTTCGGCGTGTTGGCATGGAAATCAAACATGCCGTCGAGGCACAGCAGTCCATCGTGCATCCATCGGATCCCGGCCTGGCGGGGATTTATGGAACGATTTTCACCGGGCCGCCAAACGACGAGCGGGCGGACTTGAGGAATGTCACGATCTTCGCCGACGCAGAGGTGGACCGGTCGCCCTGTGGCACTGGAACCGCTGCGGTGATGGCCGTAATCGATGCGATGGGATTGCTCGCGAACGACAAGCCGTTCGTTCACGAGAGCCTGATTGGCACTCGCTTCAAGGGCCGCGTTGCGTCACGCATGGCGATCGGTGAGCTGCAGGCCATCGTGCCCGAGATCGAAGGCTCCGCCTGGATCACCGGCGAGCATACCTTCATCGTCGACGAGGATGATCCGTTGAAAGAGGGGTTTCGGTTGTAGCTTTTCATCAGTTACATGCAGCCATTTCGGGCTGGTGAATTGACGCGGACGCTCGCCTGAAAGGCCCCGCAGTACGGACGGGTGGTAGCGCACGTTTTCAGCCGCGCGGATCAATACCCGATCGCGAGGCCATCCTTCCGCACGTCCGATCCGCCCATCAGGACACCCGTTTGCGGATCGATCAGGATGCCCTGGTATCCGCCACAGGCGCCCGCGTCTTCTGTCACGGCATGCCCGCGCTGGATCAAGCCGTCGCGCGCAGCCGCGGGGATGGCACTTTCCACCTGCAGGCCGTCGTTGCCGTGATTCACGCGCGCCGCCTCGCCAGCCTCCTGCACGTTCATGCCGAAGTCGATCAGGTTCACCAGCACCTGCGTGTGCCCCTGCGCCTGGTGGTCGCCGCCCATCACACCGAACGAGAAGAACGGCCTGCCGTCCTTCATGACGAATGCCGGGATCAGCGTATGTGACGGCCGCTTGTGCGGTCCGATTCGATCCGGATGACCAGGTATCAGGTTGAACATGCTGCCGCGGTTGTGCAGCAGGATGCCGGTGTCGCCAGCAACAATTCCCGACCCGAATTCCGAAAACAGCGACTGGATCAGCGAGACGACGTTGCCCTTGCCGTCGGCAACCGTCAGGTAGATCGTGTCACCGCGATCGAGGCCGGTGAGATTCTGCGCGCGTTCGCCGGGCGCGCTAACCGCCGTGCCTTCCATGAGGCCCGACTTGTATTCGGCTGCAGCCCTGGCTGGGTCGATCTCGTTGCGCCGCCCGGCAGCGTACGCCTTCGAAATCACCCTGTTCACAACCCCCGGCGGCACCGAACCGGGATCGCCGAGGCAGGCGGCGCGATCGGCGAACGCGATTCGTTTCGCTTCGACCAGAACGTGCAGATACTCGGCGGAATTATGACCCATCGCCGTGATATCGAATCCCTCCAGGATGTTCAGCATCTCGAGGACGACAAATCCCTGGGTGTTGGGCGGCAGTTCGAACACGTCGTAGCCGCGATAGCTGGTCGACAGCGGTTGGATCCAGTCGGACGTGTGCTCCGCCAGGTCACGCTCGCCGATCAGCCCGTCGCGCTTCTTCATTTCCGCCGCAATCGCGCGCGCGATAGGTCCGCGGTAGAAGGCGTCGCGTCCACCGTCCGCGATCATCTGCAGAGTCGCTGCCAGACGAGGATTCGCGAACACATCGCCGGGTCGCGGAGGACAGCCGCCGCGGAGGAACGTGGCGGCCGTCAGAGGATCCGCCGAAAGCTTGCGTTCGCTCTGTTGCCATTGACCGCTGACGATCTCGGATACGGGGTAACCGCGTGTTGCGTACTCAATCGCTGGCGCGAGCGTGAGCGCCATCGACATGGTCCCGTGCTTCGACAGCAGGTCCGACCATCCGTCAACGACGCCAGGAACGGTCACGGACAACACACCACTGCTGGGTAACCGCGTGAGGTTTCGTCTGGCGAATTCGGCGGGCGTCGCCGCATATCCCGCGCGGCCGCTGGCGTTCAGCCCGCGGAGCGTTTTCGCGTGCGCATCGTAGACGATGGCGAACAGGTCGCCGCCGATGCCGGTCATGGAGGGCTCGACGACCGCCAGCACCGCTGCGGCAGTGACAGCCGCGTCCACTGCGTTGCCGCCGTTCTGCATCACCTTCAGTCCCGCGGCTGACGCGAGCGGTTGACTCGTCGCGATCATCCCGTTCAGACCGAGCACCGCCGATCGTGTCTGATGTCGATTGCCGGCCGGTCGATCACCGGGCCGCGGGCGACTATCAGGCGCGAGGGCGTGTGCGCGGGACATGGCAAGAGCGGCGATCAGCGCCGATCGCGAAGCTTTCGATGCGTGTGATGTTGTCTGCGAATGTGTCTGACAGCTGACATGCCGTTACTCGTCACGAACCGGACAGAAAAGCGCGCGCCAGTCGTTCCAACAGCTGCGGTAGCGTTTCGGCATCCAGCGCAAAGGCATTTCGGTCTGGAGCCCACGAGAGCTTGTAGCTTCGCGCCATCGCCGAGACCCAGATCTGACGAACCGGAGCGTTGGGCGAAACCACGAATTTCGCCTCGTTCGGCTCCTCGAACACGAGTTGCAGGACCCCGTTCTGCAGCTCTACTTCGAAGCCGTCCGAGTCAGCCATGGGCAGAATTGCACGGCGTGCGGATTCGAGCGCTTCGTCGCTTTTCACCCGGAATTCCTGTTCGCTCAGCCCTGTCATGGACCTATTAAACCTTCCCCTGGTCTCCCGCGTCTAACGGTATGAAGGGCAGGTGATCGTCATGCGGGATTGGAGCTTTTCGTCGTCGGCAGAACTCGTGGTTGGCGTGCTGCTTCTTGCGGCAATCGTCGCCGTCGTGTTCATCTGACGCAGCGGACGGCGGATCGTACCAGGTCCGCCCCTCGGTCCGCTATTTCTCACTCACAGTGAATTTATCGGGGGCCGCCACGTAACTGCGGCGGGCGCGCGCCGTCAGGTTCGGCTGCTTCATCTTTACGGTCAGCTTGTGCACGCGGTTGTCCAGCTGCGTCGGCGTGAACCCGATCACGTATTGACTGTGCAACTCCGCGGCGACGCGCGTAAAGGTCGGCGCGAGATCGCTCGTCTTCTCCAGCTCGAAGTACCCGCCGCCAGTTTCGTCCGCGAGCTTTTTCAGTCCGCGGTCCGGCTTGGTCCTCGTCATGCGCTGCCCGTCGAAGTAGCGGCTCTCGAGTCCGATCGCGTAGACCATCGTTTCTTCAGCGCGCGCACGATCGATGACCGTGCCGAGACTCGCCTTGCTCGCCGTGTCGTCACCGTCGGTGAACACCAGCACCACGCGGCGGCCGTCGACGTTCTTCAGCTCGTCGAGGCTCATCGCCACGGCATCCCACAGGCGCGTACCGTTGCCGTAGTCCACATCTCTGACGCTGGTCACCAGCTCGTCGCGATTGCTGGTGAACCTCGAGCTCATTTGAACCTTGTCGTTGAACGCACCGATGCGTCCCTTGTCGTCCGGGAGCAGACGGATCACAAACTCTTCGGCCGCTCGCTTCAACAGATCGATCGTGAGCGTCATGCTGCCGCTCGTGTCGAGCATCACGACGACGGTGATCGGGTGGACGCTGTTGTCGAAGTACACGATCGGCTGCAGCTTGTCGTTGTCGAAGACTTCGAAATCCTCCTGCGTGAGGTCCGACACAAGTCGCTTCTGCGCGTCAGCCACGGTCACGAAGAGCGAGACGACCTGCGTGCCCGATTTGAACGTCGGCTGTTGGGCGGCAAGCGCGGCGCTCAGCAATACAACGCCGAGAGCGCTTGTGACGCGCGAATTCACCATGATGGTCAGCTTACCGCAACTCGTGAGGGATTCCCGACTTGACCGGTCGGATATCACTGAGTACACTGGGCCTACATTCTGAGAATCAGTCTCATTTTCGCTGCGACCTAAATCGATGCTTCAGGCGTCCATCATCACCCTCCGCGAAGGCCTCGAGGCCTTCCTCATCGTCGCCATCAGCCTGTCGTTTCTGCGCAAGGCGGGCCGGTCGGCACTGACATCGGCCGTGCACTGGGGCATCGTCGTGGCCGCGGTGCTCAGCGTGGCTGGCGCGTACGTTCTGTACGGCGCCGCAAATCAGGAATGGCTGGAAGGGCCGCTCGCGGTGGTCGCAGCGGTATCGGT
>JBKPDW010000083.1:0-1852 GCA_046728115.1 Acidobacteriota bacterium
GTCTTGATTTCTTCCTGCGGCGCCAGCCACGCGCGCGCGCCGGCAGGCAGGACGAGTCCGGCGGCAACGGTACTCAGCAACTCTCGACGCGACCACATGACGGCCTCCAGATCACAGCGGCTTACATTCACAGCCTACTCACTCCGAGGGGCTTCGCCCCTCGGACTCCCCTACACGCTCGCTCGCGGGGCCCCGCGATCCCCGCTCCGCTCGCGTGGGCTCACTCGCGCGCTCGTTCGCCGCCGTCGCGTGCTCAGGTTTTGAAACGAGTTCTATTGACAATAGCAAACGTTACGACCGTACGAACAGAAGCGTATAGTGCGGTGTCGCGAACCCACGGCACTTACGGGAGGACGTCATGAGCGTCACTGACGACACTGCTGCGGGCCCGTTCGGGCCAATTTCGCGTCGAAGCGCTATTGGTGCCACGCTACTGGCAGGCGCCGCCTTCCTGTCGTCTCCTCCGCTGAGCGCCCAGGAACCTCGCGACGCGGGCGCTGCTGTCGCAAGGAAGCGCTACGACATGAAGAAGTCGATCAATCTGTGGGCGTTCCCGTATCCGCAGAAGATGTCGCTCGTGCAATGCCTTCAGCTCGCGAAAGACGCCGGTTTCGACGGCATCGAGCTGAATTACGACCTCGAATCCGATCTCTCGCCGAAGGCGGGCACACGCGAATTCCAGCAGATACGAAGCGCGGCCGACCGCATCGGCATTGCGATCAGCGGTCTGTGCTCCTTCTTGTTTTGGCCCTTCCCGTTGACGAGCAACGATCCAGTAAAGCGCACGCGCGGGCTCGAACTCGCCGACCGCATGGCGCATGCTGCACACGATTTGGGAGTGGAAAACTTGCTGGTCGTCCCCGGCGCCGTGCATATTCCGTGGCGAGACGATCACGAACCCGTGCCGAACGACGTCTGCGATCGGCGGGCCCGCGAAGCCATCTCCACCCTCGTGAAAACCGCCGAGACGCTGAACGTCTCGCTGAATATCGAAAACATCTTCTTCAACGGCTATCTGATGACACCGATGGAGATGAACGCCTTCGTCGACAGTTTCTCGAGTCCCGCGGTGCGCGTGCACTTCGACACCGGCAACATCATGCTGTTCCAGCATCCCGAACACTGGATCCCGATCCTCGGCAAGCGCATCGCCAATTTGCACTTCAAAGAGTTCACTAAGAAGGGCACCGACCATTCGCTGGAGTCCTTCAGGCCATTGCTGGACGGCACGACGAATTGGCCTGCGGTGATGGATGCGCTCGAGGCGACTGGCTATCGCGGCTACTGCACGTTCGAATACTTCCATCCGTACGCGCATTACCCCGAAGCGCTGATCTATCAAACGTCAGACTCGCTGGATCGCATGCTCGGGAGGAAGGGACATCCTTAGCGCGCACGATCCGGTGGGGCAACGTGTCGCGTGGGGAAACTCGCAGCACGGCCGATGGATGCGGGTCATCGGTGTCGTCGGTAATGTGAGCAGGGCCCGCTCGATACTGAAACCGTCCCGGAGCTCTACACTCCCTGGCCCCAGGTCGATGATCGGATGCTCGGCGAGAACGTACTCGGCATCTTCCTGCGCCTCGTCGTCAAAACGCAGCTCGAACCATCCGCGATGGCGTCGACGATCCACAAGGAAGTGCGCGCGATCGATCCCGCGCTGCTGCTCGCCGGCATCGGCATTGCCGGTGTACTGGCGCAACGGATCGCTACTTGTAACGGTCCTAGACGATCGACGCGTTCGGCGTCGTTGTGAAGATTTCGGCCGCGCCGCTGCCTGAAGTCTTCTGTCCAGTCTTCTTTTGGAAGCTTCTTGAATGCGTCAATGGATCCGTCACGACAACAACACATC
>JBKPDW010000084.1:0-5382 GCA_046728115.1 Acidobacteriota bacterium
GTTCGGTGCCATGGCGCGTCGGCAGTTGTCCAGAATCCTGATCGCCTGCTCGTCGTCCCAATCATGGATGACCCCGCTCATCAGATAGGCGGACGCACCTCGAGGAACGGCCTCCAGAAGGTTTCCGGGAACGAGCGCGCAGCGTTGGCGACAGGGGTGTGATGCCAGTTTCCTGGTGGCTGCGGCTATCACGGCCGGAGTCTCGAACAGGATCCCGCACATGTCTGGGACTGCGTCCAGGACAGCCATCAGGAACTGTCCGCAGCCGCCCCCGACATCGGCAAGCAGATGGATCCCGGAAAACTCGTACGCGAGCATCACGGCTTGCGAGACCAGCGCGGACACGTCGCTCATGGCCTCCTGAAACGTGTCGCCCGCGCCGCGGTCCTGGTCCAGATACTCGAACAATCGTGCCCCGAACACCGAGGGAAACGCGGGAGCTCCGGTCTTGACGCTGTGGAGAAGCGCTCCCCAGGCTTCGTAGTGAATCTCGCCGAGCGTGAGCACCAGCGCGCGCAACGATCCCGCCCGCTCGGCTTGCAATGGGCGACCGAGCGCCGTGAGCTCGAACTTGCCGCCCTCGACGCTGCCGATCACGCGGAGGCTTCGGAGCGCGCGCAATAGGCGCGACAGTGATGGGGCTGGCGTTCGCGTGACGGCGGCGATCTCGTCGCAGGACTTGGGACCGTTGCTCAACACGTCGGCGATCCCGAGCTTCGCCGCGACGTAGATCGCCTGTGAGACCCAGGCGCCCATCGCCATTTCAAGAAGCGGGACGGACGAGAGGCTCTCGCTGGCCTGCTTCAGGCTCTGCAAGTCGCGACGGCTGCGCACGCCTCTCGAAAGCCCGCGAAGCAGCTGCACCAACTGACGCGGCATCTGCTTCACCATTGGAGGAGCGCGAGCTCGGCAGCCATGCCGGGGCCGAGTGCGATCAGCACACCCCAGTCGCCGGCGCGTGGATCGCCGGTGCGCACCACTTCGTCCAGGACGAAGAGCACCGTGGGCGACGACATGTTGCCGTACTCACGCAGAACAGCGCGCGAGAACCGCAGCTGGGCATCGGTCAGACGGAGAGCCTTCTGCACGTTGTCGATCACCTTGCGGCCGCCTGGATGCGCCACCCAGAAGCGGATATCCGATCGTGAAAGCCTGTGCCTCTCAAGCAACGGCGTGAGAGCACCCTGAATCAATGGCGCGGCGAGATTGCGGACGTCAGTTCCAAGGATGATGCGGAGCTTGCCCTCCCGGTGTTCGAATCCCACGGTGTGCAGGTGATCCGGATCCAGAAACGACTCGAAGTCGACAATCGCCGGATAGGGATTTCTCACGAGTGGGCTGCTCGTGAGCACCACCGCCGCTGCGCCATCGCTGCAGATGGCGTTGCCGACGACGGTCTCCATGGTGTCGTCGAAGTAGTAGCACGCCGAGCAAATCTCGACCGCCAGCATCAGCGAGACGAGACCGAGGTGCGCGTTCGTGAAATCGGCTGCCTGCTGAAGACTGGGGACCGCTCCCGCGCAGCCCAATCCGATCATGGACGCGCGCCGAACGTCGTTCCGGAAGCCCATGTGTCCAATGAGGCGGGTGCCGATGTCGGGACAGACGTACCCGGTCGATGTACAGACCACGAGCAGATCGACGTCGCGCGGTGACAGCCCGGCCACGTCGAGACAGGTCCGCGCCGCCCGGCAGCTCGTTTCAACGGCGCCACTCAGGTAGCGCGCGTTCAACTCATCTGACGTTTCATCGAGGCGCGGCTCTTGCTCGAAGTAGAAATGGCGGAAGTCGATCCCGCTCTTCAGAAAAACTCGGCGAACACTGTCGCGTTCGTATCCCGAGAGTCGGAAGCTTTCCTCTTGGGTCACCCGACAGGCAGGAGTGGCGCGGCCGATCGCGAGAATGCGGCTGCACAGTGAGGCGTCGCGTTGGCTTGTGTGGTCCACGACTGGGTGTTCCTGCGCCGCGACGGAGCGTTAGACCTGCTCGACCGTGGCGCACATGAGGATGCTGGTGACGTTTGGTTGACAGAACGATTACCTGGCGTCGTCTTCATCCTGTCGGTGGCGGCGTGTCAGGAAGTGATCCAGGACGAAATCAGCGACGTCGCGACCGAGCCGATGACCGCTCGTCAGGTCGTTGCGGAAGTGCACGCCCGCGAAAATGCGGCTCAGCGTGGCCTCCTCTGCTGCCGCCGAGAGGCTCGTGAACGAGCGCTCGACCCCTGGGAGCACTTCGGACGTGACGGTGAAGTCAAGACGGTCCCGCTGAAGGACCGCCACCAGCACCTCCGAGGCAGCGGCGCTGATCACGGCGTGAGCGCCGGGATACGCGGGATCAGGCGTCGTGTTGCCGACCTCGGGCAACCAGTTCCGATCGGGCGTCGTGTCGGGATTGTCGTCCGTGCCGGCCGCGCGAATCCCTGTCACAGGACGCCAGCGGTTATAGGTGTACTTGGCATCGTAGAAGGCGATGACGCTGTCGGCGAAGCTGAGGTTCAGCAGGGCAAAGAGCCTGGCGTTCTGAGCCGTCGTCAGGTGACGGTCGAGCGAGGCTGTCTGGGCGATCTCGTTCCAGTAGTTCTGAATGGCGCCGTTCCAAAAGCGCCCAGTCAGCGCCTCGTCTGGCGTCGCCGCCGTGCTGCCGGCGATGCCGAGTGACTGGATTTCGTTGAGGTCGTCACTGTACCGATCGCTGGTCAGCGCCGGCGGAGCACCGGGACGAAATTGATTGGCGCCCTTGAGTGCGAACGGGATCACATTCGGCCAATGGGTGAACTGCGGCTGCTTCGGAAAATTCGGGGGTGTCGACTGATAATCTCCCGCTGCGGTGCCGAAAACATACGGCACGGGCGGCTGGTTCGCGCCATCGTTAGTCCGCAGCGCCAGGATCGCTTGCGCAACTGCTTGTCCGATGCGAATGCCTTCCGTCTTGTCGGCGCCGTCCGGCACGAGCGTCAACGATTGCTGAAATTCCGCGTCGAGCGTGCTCGTGAGCCCCGGGTACAGGGCGACGAGCACATCGTGAGCTGCGGCATCCGCTGCGGCGGGTTGTGAAGCCCGTCGTGGCAGGTCGGAGAACCTGACGGCGTATGGCTTGTGGGTCTGGTCGATGGCGTTGACGGCATCATAGATGGCGGCGTGCAGCATGGCGAAGCTGCGGGTCGGATGAATTGTGGCCGGCTGCGCGCCGGGCGTCCGAACGATCGCCAACAGATTCCGGTTCCACTGGACGACCGGATCAATCGATTGAGCCGTGGAGGCCGGGGCACCGATCAAATGGGCGGTCAAAGCGGTGCTCGCAAGCGCACACGCGGTCACAACTTTCGTTACGGTCATAGCTCTCCCTTTCAGTTTGCTGTCGATGCGGTTTGATTAGATGAGAAGATGATCGCGAGCAGCTGACTATTGCCCCTTGATCGTGCCGACCATGACGGGATGGATCGTGCAGTGATACCCGCCCACCGACTCGAGGAACATCGGCGAACTGAACGCGCCGGGGTCGAGGTTACCCGTATCAATCGACCGATCGTCCAGGACCACGCGGTGCGTGATGGTGTCGACGTTGTGCCAGACGACCATTTGGCCCGCCGGTATGGTCGCGGGATTCGGCGAGAATGATTGGGATCCGTTGACGGCCAAGACATTGATGGTGACCGCCGTCCCTGGCATCGGCGACGGAGTGCTGGGACTCGAGGTATTACCGGAGTTGCCGCAGCCCCAGACACTGAGGCTGAGGACGGCAACAGCAAGGGCTGCCGAAAATATCCGCACGACTATCTCCTTCTCTTTTAACGACTCGTGTGTGTGGGACCGACGCTGATCAGCGCGGCCTTCATCTGGCTGTGACAAAGTCCGCGCCCCAGACGAGCAGTCCCCCGAGATGACCTGTGACAGCGACGAGAGCCGCCGCCCAGAACAAGGTGATCCGATAGGCCCACAATGCAAACGGCGACCGATCGCGGGCGCTTGCGGTTGTCAGGGCCGCTCCGACGACCGCGATTGCCGCGATGGTGCCCAGCCAGCGGTGCCATTCGAGTGATGACGTCGGCTCAATCCCTGCCGAGGAGGCCAGGCGCCAACCGGCGACGGCCGCCCCGACGCCGAACGTGGCGCCGGCGCGTACATTCGCGACGGCCACGGCCCGCCACACTTGGAGATCGGTTGTCATCGCCACCGCCTCCGCCACGGCGGCGATGAGGACCAGTCCGATCGGAGAATGCCCTAGCATCGGATGAAGTCGACCGATAAGCGCCATGTCACCCATACAGACCGGGCGAGGGCTGCATTTATTCCGGGGGAGCATGGACACGGCGCGGGAATAAATCCCGCGTCACGGGGGTCTACTGAGCAGACGATGCCTCACCAGACCTTTGAGCATGTCGTCCTGCTTCACCACGACGTGGTCTCGATCCGGAGGCGTCGGTGATGCAGCAGCGGGCGGTCAAGAAAGTGCATCACACACCCGCGAACGGCTCCAGACGATCCTCGGGCCGGCGGCGACGCCAATGGGGGAGCCATCGTGATCTGTCTTGAAGCCGGACGCCTGCTGGACGCGTTCGTCGACCACGAGCTCGGACCCGCAGAATCGGCGGACCTGCAGGCCCATCTCGCCTCATGCGCCGCGTGCAGCCAGCTTCTCGCGGACCGTGAATCGCTCGGGCGCCTGGTGCGACGCCTGCCCTACTATCCCGCGCCGGATCCACTCCGCGCGAAGATTTCGCGCCTGAGCACACGCCCGCAATTCAATCGGAGCCTTCTGGCATGGGCTGCGGTGTTGGCGCTCGGAGTGTCGGTCGGTGGCTCGGTTGAGGTCGTGCGATTCGCACGCGCGAGACAGGTCGTTCAGACGACAGCCTCAGTGGCGGACGAGGTCGTCGGTGATCACGTCCGCGCGCTCAGAGATGCCCACCTGTTCGACGTGCGATCGTCCGATCAGCACACGGTGAAGCCCTGGTTCCTCGGCAAGCTGGATTTCTCTCCGCCGGTTGAGGATCTATCCTCCATCGGATTTCCGCTGGTGGGTGGTCGGCTCGACCACGTCGCCGGCCGACCGGTGGCCGCGCTCGTGTATCAGCGGCGCCTCCATCCGATCAACGTGTACATCTGGCCCGCGGGCGATCGGACTGCCGTCAGCGACACGCGATCGATTCGTGGGTTTCAGGTGCGCCATTGGATCCGGAACGGCATGTCGTTTTGGGCCGTCTCCGACTTGAATGACATCGAGCTCGGCGAGTTCGTGCGCGTGCTGCAGCGGTGAGAAGGCTCACCGAGTTAGACCAACACGGTTGACCAAGTCTCGGAATCCTGCGTCAGCGCGCAAGGAGTCGAAGCCGGGACGCAGCAGGACACCAGGGTTGAACCTCTCCTGATAACCTCGCTC
>JBKPDW010000085.1:0-5721 GCA_046728115.1 Acidobacteriota bacterium
TGGGTCGACTGGTTCAATCATCGCCGGCTGCTCGAACCGATTGGGTATGTCCCGCCGGCGGAGTACGAGGCGCGCTACTATGAGCAGGCCGCAGTCGCCTGACTCACGTTAACCGCCCTCCGAGAATCCCGGTACGATTCACCGTCAGTGCGGGTGGTTAATCATTCGCGAACGTTCACCAACCACTGACTGCCCACGGTTACGCGCCGGACGTCGTCTCGGCCGGTGGGGAGCCGAACAGCTCACGAGTGAGCCACGCCTTCGCAGTGCGCCAGTCGCGCTTGGCCGTCGATGGCGAGAGCTTCAGGACATGCGCGGCTTCCTCGATGGTGAGTCCACCGAACGCGCGGAGCTCCACGATCCTGGCGAGCTCCGGGTCGACCTTCTGCAGCCGGTCAAGCGCATGATCGAGCGCGAGGATGGGAATCTCGTTCGACGCGGGCACTTCTTTCGCATCGTCAACCGACACGCAACGAACACCCTCTCCACGTTTTGCGGCGTGCTGACGGCGGGCGTAATCGACCAGAATCCTGCGCATGACCCGCGCGGCCACGCTAAAGAAATGCGCACGATTCTCCCAATTGACCTGGCGCTGGTCGACGATGCGCAGATATACCTCGTGAACCAGCGCGGTCGGTTGCAAGGTGTGGCCGACGCGTTCCATCCGAAGCTGGCGCGCCGCGATGCGGCGGAGTTCCGCATAGACGAGCGGCAGTAGCTGATTGAGCGCACTGCGGTCGCCACGACTCCAATCAGCGAGCAGCGCCGTGACGTCGTGTAACGAGGCCATCCGTGGTCTTGATAGCGCCTCCGAATCTTACAGCACGTTGCAAAATTGCATCGCAAGTCGGCCAACACGGTGGACACCGAGGACAGGAGGCCATGGCGGAACTGCACCTCGTCAATTGATGGCCGTCAGTGGGTGATCGGTCCAGGAATCAGCAGGCCACCATATGATGGAATTGAGAGGCGGGTCTGAGTCGGAGGCTCCTGGCGTGGAACATCATAAGAAGCTCGCGATACTCGTGGGTGGTGGACCGGCTCCCGGCATCAACAGCGTCATCGGCGCGGCGACCATCCGCGCCGCGCTCGAAGGCATGGACGTCGTGGGCGTGCGCGATGGTTTCTCGGGACTGATGCATGGCGACATCGAACACGTCATGCCGCTGACGATCGACGCGGTCAGCCGGATCCACTTCCGCGGCGGTTCGCACATCGGGATCTCACGGTCGAATCCGACCTCCGACCCGAAACATCTCGAGAACGTCGTCATCTCACTGCTGCGGCTCGACGTCACTGACCTGCTCACCATCGGCGGAGACGACACGGCGTACTCCGCGATGAAGCTCGAAGAACGCGCGGCCGGCCGCATCCATGTCGTGCACGTACCGAAGACGATCGACAACGATCTCGATTTGCCACCGACGGTCGACACGTTCGGCTTCCAGACCGCACGGCACTACGGCGCCGAAATCGTCAAGAACCTGATGGTCGACGCGAAGACGACCTCGCGCTGGTACTTCGTGATCACGATGGGGCGCAAAGGCGGTCATCTCGCGTTGGGCATCGGCAAGGCCGCCGGAGCCACCCTGACGCTCATTCCCGAAGAGTTCCCGAAGCCGATCCAGCTGAAGACGATCGTCGACACATTGGTCGGCGCTGTGATCAAGCGTCTGAGCTACGGACGCCGGGACGGCGTGGCGATCATTGCCGAAGGCGTCGTGCTCGACGCCGACCCCAGCGACCTGGCCACCCTGCACGAGGTGGAGCATGACGCGCATGGGAATCTGCGGATCGCGGAGGTGAACATCGGCGAGATCCTCAAGGGCCAGGTGGCGGCTCGGCTCAGGGATCTGGGCGTGAAGGCGACGCTCGTCGCCAAGAACATCGGCTACGAGCTCAGGTGCGCCGATCCGATCCCGTCCGATATGGAGTACACGCGCGACCTGGGCTACTGCGCGGTCAAATTCCTTCTGGCAGGTGGAAACGCGGCCATGGTTTCGATGCAGGGCGGCCATTTCGTGCCGATCCCGTTCTCCACATTGCTCGATCGCGAGACCGGACGCGCTCGAATCCGTCTGGTCGATACGCAATCCACCCGCTACGCAATCGCGCGCCGCTACATGATCCGCCTGCGCCGTGACGACTTCGAGGATCCGCATGAACTCGCCAAGTTCGCGGCCACGATTGGCATCTCGATCGAGGAGTTCCGCCGGTTGTTCGAGTATCTGGTCGGTTTCGAGCCGCCGCCGCTGATGATGGACTCGCGGGGCGAGGCCGGCGAGAAGCCCGCGCGTGCCGCCGTCGAATGATTGAGCCGTGCAGGACCAGAGCCGCTGCGAGTGCGTCAGTTCCCGATCCGACGTCCAATATTGCCCTGCCGTTGGGGCGCGGCCGGCGAACCACACAAAGTACTGGGCGAGCGTGCTTCCACGGTGGTTCATGTGGAGTCCCATGGCCGGTTTTGTTCACGAACGCGAGCACAGGCTCGCGCAGACCTCTGAGGAACATCGTCGCGGAGAGCGGCAGGCAGTCGTCTGATCCGACACATTCGTACTCCGAGTCGGACTCACCGCTCGTAAGTCAGCCGATCGAAAGCGCCAGCGTGCTCGAGCGCGTACTCGCTAATCGTCCGTTCGCCACTTCCAATCTGAGCCGTAATGGTCACGCCGACGCGCGTCGGTGGAAGCTTCCGAAGATGGGATGCGGAGATCGCGTTCAGGATCTCACGCTGTCCGGGTCGCACGGCGATGTCGGAGACCCGACTGATCTCCTCGCCGGATGCTCGGCGCGTCACGATGGTGACGGAATCCACCCCCGAGAAATCTGCCCGAATCCGCGCCACGACAAGATCGTCGTCAGCCCAGACGGAGCACGGAACGATCCCTCCCCCTTCGAGCGTGTACATGCGGATGCGGACTCCATCAGCAGCGAGGCGATTGAGAATCGCGTCAGTCACAACCGAGTGGAACCGGCCCTCACGCGCCACTGCAGCGACACCGCGCGTTAGCGCTTTACCCTCGGCGAACTCCCGCGCGCAGTCGCTGCAGGTGAACACGTGTTCCTCGATCCGGTCCGCATCGGCACGGCTCAGGTCGCCCGCCCAGTAGTCGACGATGTCCGCGAATCCAATCGGTGCTGGACAACGCGTGCCGGTCATTCCACCCTTGCCTTCCGGAGGCCGATAAATTCGCGCAGGCGCTCGAGCGCACGGTGGCGTGCGACACGAACGACCGTGGGAGTCAGCCCGAGTTCCTCGGCGATCTCGGATGAGGTCTTCTCGGCATAGAACGTCAGGATGAGCACTCTGCGGTCGCGCTCGGCGAGCATGTGCAGGCAGCGCTCCACGAGCGCGATGTCGGCTGACGCGACTAATGGCTCGACACACAGTTCTGGCGTATGGAACTGCGCCGTCAGACTCTCGCGTCGTCGCGCCGTCCGCTCGGTCGATCCCGCGAGCATCCGGCTCGTTCCCAGGATGAACGACCCTATCTCGTCGGGGTTTCGAACCTCGCCCGCCCGAAGTCGCTCGATGGTCACGAGAAGCACCTGCTGCGCCAGATCGTCGGCCGCCGCCTCGTTGCGCAAATGCTTCAGGCCGTACAGTCGGACCCGGGGCGCGAATCGGCGGTATAACTCCGACTCTTCGGGCTCTGCCGCGCCCGGTGGCGCCGAGGCGACAGCTCTGGCGAGTTCACCATCGCTCGCCGACAGCGAGCGAGTGTCCGCGGTTCCCGGCACGAGGCCGACGGTAACAGCCGTTCCGGCGGCGGTCAAGGTCGCTCGCTGTGTGGTCGCTCACTGTGTGCGGAGCGATGCGGCCGACTCAGCGACTGGGTGATCGCTGGCCGAGGTCGCTTCTGGTTGGGGGACCGTTCACCCAGTTGACGTCCCACCCTGAATCCACCGTGATAAACACCAGCGCGCCGTCCGAGGACCATGCCTGGTGGTGCATACGGGCGGGAAGGTAATTGAAGCCGCCGGGTCCGAGCTCGTCTCGCTCGCCATCGTGCTCAAATACCCACGTGCCCTTTATTACCGTATGGGTCTCGTTCGCGCTATGCCAGTGCATCGGGACGTGCATCTGCTTCGGCACTCGAATCAGCAGCTGCGTTGCGTGTGTGTTTGTGTCGACGCGCAGAATCGACACCTGCGGTGAGTCGGCGCCCATTTCGGGGACGATCGCCTGCCATTGCAGATCTCCGTATCGAGCGCTCATCGCGTGCGGCGGGCTCACGCTCGCTTGGCTTGCGCCCGCCGGATTGGGACGACTCGATGACTGCGCGGGCAGGGCCATGGCTACGAGAAGACTGAAGGTCCAGATGATCTTTCGCATGTCGCGCGCCTTTCCTGGCTGGAAGCCAATCCAGCCGTGCGTCTGATAGGAAGTGTCACGACGGGCGCACCTGTTACACGCGACTTTTTTGGCGATAGGGTTTGCTGATCAAGCGTTTACGCCTGTTTGGTTCTCCGCCCGAACCCTGGTGAGTGCTCCGGAATCGTCCCGGAGACGGCCTCAAGTAAGACCGGCGATTTGACACAAATATCGTGTCTCTTGATCTATCTTAAGATATATCGTAAAACGTAGCGGATGACATAGCTGGAGATAACCCATGGGCCGGCATCACGACGATTGGGGTTTTGGCGATTTCTTCCGCGCCGAGTTCGGGCGAGGCGACTGGGGTGCGCATTGGCGGGGCTGGCGAGGGCCGCGCGGCCGGCGATATCGCACGCAGGTGTTCGAATCCGGCGACATGAAGTACGTGATTCTTCGGCTGTTGAAGGAACGGCCACGTCACGGCTACGAAATCATCAAAGCGCTCGAAGAGAAGATGTGGGGTTTGTACACGCCGTCGGCCGGCACCATCTACCCCACGCTGCAGTTGCTCGAAGATCAAGGGTACGTGCGCGGCGTCGAAACCGACGGCAAACGCGTCTACCACATCACGGCCGCCGGAGAACGCTTCCTCGAAGAACACCAGGACGTGGTCGAGGACATCTTCGAGCGCGTGCGCGAGACGGTACGTGACTTCGCCGGAGGGAACATGGGCGAGCTCAATGGCGCCTTCGCGCGGCTTGCAACATCGATCTACAAGCGAGCGTGGCGACGTGGCCCTGAAGATCCCGCAATCAAACGTGTCGCTGACATCCTTCGCAAGGCCGCGGAAGACATCGAGAGCGCGTGGGGTCCCTCGCCTTCCGGCTCGACTCGATGACGAGCGCTTCTGCGAGGTTTGGCAGTTGCGCGACGCGGGCTGCTTTTCGTGCGGCAAACCATCCAACGCCTGGTAGATCCGAATGCTCGATCATGGAGACATTCTGGAAACGGGGTCAGCAATCGGCGAAGTAACTGGTGGGTTCGAAGTTAGGTGGTGGACCAGATGTTCACGAGTTCGAACCGACTGACCAGTTGGCTCGGCAGATCGACCGCTCTCAGAACCGTATAATCCATGGCACCTCCGATGGCGCTTGCGCCCGGCGCCCGGCTCGGCGTCTATGAAGTCCGCGCGCTCATTGGGGCGGGCGGCATGGCCGAGGTTTATCGGGGCCATGATTCCCGACTGAATCGGGACGTCGCGCTCAAGATTCTCCCCGACATCTTCGCGCTCGATCCAGACCGCCTCGCCCGGTTCAGGCGCGAGGCGCAGGTTCTTGCGTCGCTGAATCATTCCAACATCGCCTCGATTTTTGGCTTCGAGGAGTCGGACGGCGTCCATGCGC
>JBKPDW010000086.1:0-9217 GCA_046728115.1 Acidobacteriota bacterium
GGCGTAGGGTGCGGGCAAGGCAGTGGTGTATGTTGGCAGGCGAACCGAGCTGCTTCTTGGCCACGTCAGACGGCTTGACGTTTCTGATCGTATTCGCAGACGGCGACACCGAGCGCGAGCGGAAGCTCGCGGCGGGCAATACGGTTGTCGGCCGGGCCGCGACCTGCGACGTCGTCGTGAACGATTTCAGCGTGTCGCGGCGACACGCACAGCTGTCGGTGGCCGATGGCGCGTGCACGGTGACGGATCTCGGCAGCCGCAACGGCACCTACGTCAACGGACGACAAATCGACACGGCGCAGCTGAGCGACGGCGATCGGCTGGTTCTGGGTCAGTTCCAGATGAAACTGCAGTGCATCGCTTCGGAAGGCATCATCCTCACCGAAGACGATGCCGTGGTGAACATGGGGCAGGTGATTCGGCGCCCCGTGTCGACGGAGGTGGACGCGGTCAGCGTCGCGACCGTCGACGCGCCACGGCTGCTGAAGCTGCTCTCGGAGATCAGCCGCACGCTGGTCGGCACACAGCCGATCGACGAAGTGCTCGCCCATGTAGTCGATCTGGCGTTCGACGCAACGCTGGCCACTCGCGCGCTGCTGATGCTCTATGACGACGCCACACATGCGCTGGTACCACGCGTTGTCCGGCACCGCGGAGAACCGCGCGGGTCAACGCGCATCAGCAAAATGATCCTCGACCAGGTGCTTCGCGACCGTGTCAGCATGCTGGCGATGAACGCGCAGGTGGATCCGCGACTGGACATGTCGCAGAGCATCCGGGCGCTCGACATCCGGTCGTTCATGTGCGCGCCGCTGTGGCACGAGAACGAAATCATCGGCGTCCTCTACGTGGACAATCCACAGCGGGACAAGTTCACATCGGCCGACCTCGATCTCTTCACGGCGTTTTCCAACTACGCCGCCGTGGCCATTGCGCAGGCACGCCTCGCGGCGCGCGTCCTCGAGCAAACGCGGCTCCGGGAGCGCCTCGAACGCTATCACTCGCCGGCCGTCACCGATCGAATTCTGAAGAGCGGCGCGGAAGTCGACGGCGCGCTTATTGCGCACGAACGCGATCTCACCGTGCTGTTTGCCGATCTCGTCGGCTTCACGACCATGACGGAGGGCCTGCCGCCGCAGCAGGTGGCCGTGCTGCTGAACGCATTCTTTGCGCGCATGGCCGACGCGATCTTCCAGCACGACGGCACACTCGACAAATTCATCGGGGACAGCGTGCTGGCCATCTACGGCGCCCCGCTGGAAGTGCCGAATCATGCGTTGAACGCCGTTCGCAGCGCCCAGGCCATGCGCCGATCGCTGGCGAGTCTCAATGGAGAACGGCCCGACTCGATCCTGCGGATGCGCGTGGCCATTCACACCGGCGTGGCGCTCGTCGGCGACATCGGATCCCCGAAGCGGCGCGAGTACACGGTGCTGGGCGACGTCGTCAACACGGCGGCGCGCATCGAGGAGTCCGTCGCCGGAGCGGGGCAGATCGTGATTACCCGCGCCACTTTCGATCGACTTGGCGGGCAGATACCGGCGGGTTCCCTCGGCAACATTCAGCTGCGCGGGCGCAGCGAGGCCGTCGAGATGTTCGAAGTGCTCGGAGACTGAGGGCCGCGATTTCGAGCACCCTTAGAAGATGTCTAGTCTCCACCCGACGATCCCGTTCGCCGCGACACCAGGTGACGCCGCGGGCGGACGTGAAGCACCTGCCCGTCCTCGGCCAGTTCCAGTCGCAGACTCTCGCGTCGAGCCAGCACCTCCGGTCCGGCGTGCGTCAACACCAGACGTTCCGTTTCGAACCGTTCCCGGTGGGCATAGACGGTCTCGTACGTGAGGTGGTACGGAATCGGGGTCTGAAACGTCGACGCCTCGCAGATGAACAGATCGGCACCGCGCGCCGCCTGGACCAGGCGCTCGGTCCAGGCCGTATCGCCGGAATACGCAATCGTGCATCCCTCGCATGTCAGTCGAAGCGCGTACGGCGGCGCGCCGCTGGCGTGAACGACGACGAATGCCTTCACCACGATTCCACCGATGCGGACGGATCGATCGTCTTCGAGATCGATGAAGCGGACTTTGAATCGCCTGGGACTGGACCAGAAACCCGGATACATCGCGTCGGTGGCTCGACGGAGCCGCGCGGCCGTGCCTGGCGGACCGGCGATCACCAGCTGCCGCGTGCGACGACTGACGAAGGCCGCATCCAGGAGAAAAAAAGGCAGGCCGCCGAAATGGTCGCCGTGCAGATGACTGATCACGACGCCATCGATCGCCCCTGGATCGACACCGAACCGGTGCATGGCGACGAGCGACGACGCGCCGCAATCGATCAGGATGCGCGAGCGGGGCGTGACGAGGTGAAAGCAGGTATGGTACCGGCCGCCCGTTCCAAATGCGTCGCCGCAGCCCAGGATGCGCAGCGAGACACGCGGACGCGTCGTTCGGCTCATGGCCGACAGCCTACCGCAAGGGACGAGTCAGTGCCAGTTGACGTCTCAGCACTTTGCCGACGAGCGTCTTCGGAAGATCCTGCCGGAATTCGATTCGTACCGGAACTTTGTAGGGCGCCAGCGTGTTCCGACAGTGCGCGCGCAAATCCTCTTCGGACGCATCCTGCTCCTCGCGCAAGACGACCCACGCGCAGACGACTTGACCTTTCGCTGGATCCGAGACGCCCGCCACGCCGCTTTCCGCCACAGAGGGATGTGACGCCAGCGCCTCTTCGACCTCGCGCGGCCACACCTGATAGCCGCTGGTTTTGATCAGATCCTTCAGCCGATCGACGATGAACAGGTAACCGTCGTCGTCGAGATAACCAAGGTCGCCGGTGTGCAGCCACGGATGCGTATCGCCATGGTTGCGCAGGACGAGCGCCGTCTCCTCCGGGTGATTCACGTACGAGGTCATCAGCTGAGGACCACGCAGCAGGATTTCGCCAACCTCGCGCGCGGGGAGTCGATGTTCTCCGGACTCGGTGTCGACGATCGCGATCTCCACGTCGGGCAGCGGCAAGCCGACGGATCCAATCTTGTTCGGACCGCGCACCGGATTCACGACGCACGCCATCATTGCTTCGGTGAGCGAGTAGCCTTCGATGATACGGCCGCCGGTGATCCGTTCGAAGCGCTCTTTGGTATCGGCCAGCAGCGCGGCGGCTCCCGAGAAGCACACCTTGATCGAATCGAAGCGGACTTGACCGGCTCTCACGCGCTGGTGGTTCAGCAGCCCGATGAAGAGCGTCGGCACGGCCGTGAAGAATGAGGGTCGAACGTTCGCGATCGTCGTCAGGACATCGTCGATGTCGCGCGGGTTTGGAACCAGAGCCAGCGTGTTGTGCGACACGAACGCGAACGCCTGAACGCCCACGTTTGCGTAGACATGGAAAAGCGGCAGCGGCAGGACGATCGGGTCGCTCCAGTCGCGACACAGGCTCTTGATCCATTCGCGCTGTTGAAGACCTGATACCACGTACGAGCGATGGGTCCCGAGAACTCCTTTGGGGGTGCCCGTCGTGCCGCCGCTCATGAGAATGACCGCGGCGTCGTCCGGTCGCACCGATGCCGCGCCTCTCGTGGCCGTTGCAGGCGTCCGCACGAGATCCGCGAACGACCGTTCACCCGGCTCGAGTGGCACGCCATGGCCGCCAGAGCGTTCTTTGAACAGCGTGAACAAGAGGCCGGTGAAGCGCGGCAGGTATTCCTTGATATTGGTCGCGATGATGTGTCGAACACCGGTATGCGCCTTACACGCTCTGATTTGTCGAAGGAAGGCAGTGAGCGTGACCACGACTTCGGCCCCGCTGTCGGTTAACGGGCCGCGCAGCTCGTGTTCGGTGTAGATCGGATTCAGCGGAACCACGATGGCGCCGATTTTCCACGCGCCGAACTCCGCAATCAGGAACTGCGGGGTATTCGGGAGAACCAGCGCCACGCGGCCGCCCTTGTTGATGCCGAGCTCGCTCAACGATGCCGCGAACGCATCGCTCAGCCGATCGAGCTCGGCATACGAGATCCTCCGACCCTTGAAGATCAGCGCCGGATGTTCCGGCCGCTCGCGGACTGCATCCGCCAGGTAGTCGAGCAGGGTCCGATCGGGATACGGCTCGAGCGTATGCGGAACGTCAGCGTCGTAATGGGCGCGCCACCGGTTGTGCACCGTGTAAGAAGACTATCCGAGAAGCCGTACCCGCTATTCAGTCCAGACCAAGACATGCGATCCGCGTCGATCCTGTTGGTCGAGGATCAGCGCGGGCCCGAGGCGTTCGAGATCCTCGTTGCTGACGCGAATCCGGTCCGAGTCGAAGTCGAATCCGTTGTCGTTCAGAAACGAAAAACGCTTCCCGGGGGCGAGGCGGATCAGCCAGAAGGGAATGGAGACCCGCACGAGCTTGCGCGCGTGGGAGTCGTAGGCGAGGACGCGCAGCGACTCCAGCCGTGCATTCGAATGCGCCTGGTCCACGAGCTCGCGATGAATGATGGGATCGTCGCCTCTGCGAATCTCAATCAGCGGCTGTCGACCCGAGAATCGTTCGCGCGCCTCGGCGAACTCCTTCTCCGCGTCTTCCTGTGGCGTGAACCGCGCATTGATGTGGCGGTAAAAGAAAAACGCCGTGCCGCCGACGACCGTCAGCGCGAGGATGCCCATGATGATCACCGAAGCGATCAGGATCGACACCCACGTCTTGCGCGTCGACTGATCCATCAGGACTTCATCAGCCGCCTCGCTTCGGCGGCAGCATCGGGGTCATTATCGCCCGCGCAGAGAGGAATGGCAGCCTGCAGCTCCTGGCGGGCGAGCGCCTTGTTCCCGAGCCGGAGCGCCAGCTTGCCGAGTTCGAGATGGGTGCGACCGTGCACCCACTTGCGGCCCTCCACCGCCAGCGCATGCTTCAGGTCGGTCTCCGCCTCGCTGGATCGCCCCAGTCCCGCGCGTGCCGTCCCGCGCTTGTAATACCAGAGCGCCTGTTCACCGAACATCCGCTCTCGGCGATCGTCGGCGAATCTGTTCAGCCCGTCGCTCAGGATGCGCTCGGCGTCCAATGCCCGTCCGGCCCGCAGAAAGGTCGAGCCCGCCTCGAGCCACATGAGCCGATTTCGCGGAAACCGCTCGCGCAGTGTGCCCAGCACCGCGATGGCACCGTCATAGCGCCGTTCGCGGTTGTACAAGAGGATGAGCGCGAACCGCGCGTCGTCCTGATTCTCCCCGCCGTACAACGCTGCCTCCTCGATCATGCGGATGCCGCGTTCGCGGCCGCCGCCGAAGCCGACCATGTACGCCATCCAGCGGAACGGCAGCGAAAGCACCGAGACGATGTAGCGATAGGTGCCCACGATGAGTCCCGCATCCTTCCGGCGTGGATCGAGCGCGAGCACGCGCTCGTGCTCGTCGTAGGCTTCGCGGGCGGCGCGAAAAGCGCCCAGTACGCTTCCGTCAACTGTCGCGGTGTACGAAGCCCGAAGGCCGACCGCCGCACCGAGCTGAAAGTGGCCGTCAGCATCGTTGGGGTTGATCTCGATGCGTTTTCGAGCGAGGGCGCTCGCACGGTCGACTGCGTCGCGGAACGCCGCAACCGTTTCGGCGAGCGGGGGAACCGCCGTCTGGCTGGGCGTGGTGTCGCGGCCAAGATAGTCGTCCACGGTCATGTTGCCGCGGCGAAATGTAATGCTGAGCCACAGCGTGGTGGCAACACCGCGGTACGCCGCCGCATCCTGCGGGTCCGCTGCAACGGCCTGCCGGAACGTCGTCAGCGCCTGGTCGCGATCGAGATTGTAGAGTTCCGCCGACGCCTTGGCGCGCAGTGCGTCGGAGTCGCGATTGGCAAGGGCTGGCGCCGCGTGCCTGAACAACAACGCCGCGACAATCATGGCGCGCATCAAGACGACGCGGCGCATATGTCCCATCTTACGCCCGCAGCGTGACTTGCGCCGCTTGTGCCTTCCGAATACAATCGCCCGAAACCCCCGAAGAAGGAGCGCGAACGTTGGAGCATTCCACGACACATCCGAGCGCCGTGCACGCCCACGAGCATGTGCACGAAGAACTGGGCTTCTGGCGCAAGTACGTGTTCTCGACGGATCACAAGGTGATTGGCATCCAGTACGCCCTGACGGGACTGCTGTTCCTCCTCTTCGGCTTCACGTTGATGATGGTCATGCGCTGGCAGATGGCCTACCCGGGCAAGGCCATTCCGATCATCGGCGGCTGGCTGGGCGTCGCAAACGCCCCCGGCGGGATCATGCTTCCTGAGTTCTACAACCAGCTCGGTGCCATGCACGGCACCATCATGGTATTTCTGGGCGTCGTTCCGCTCGCCGTCGGCGGCTTCGGCAATTTCGTGATGCCGCTGCAGATCGGTGCGCCAGACATGGCGTTCCCGAAAATCAACATGGCGAGCTACTGGGTCTACTTCCTGGGCGGCGTCACCATGCTCGCCAGTTTCTTCCAAATGGGCTGGGACAAGGGTCCGGGCGCGGCACAGTCGGGATGGACGTCGTATCCGCCGCTCGCCGTCATCGCTCCGGGGCAGACGTTGTGGCTCATCGGGATGATCTTCCTGATCACCTCGTCGTTGCTCGGCTCGATCAATTTCATCACCACGATCGTGCAGCTGCGAGCCAAGGGACTCAGCTGGATGCGGCTGCCGTTTTTCGTGTGGGCGCAGTTCGTCACTTCGTTCCTGCTCCTGCTTGCGTTCCCGCCGCTCGAGGCCGCTGGCGTCCTGCAGTTGATGGACCGGGTTGCAGGCACGAGCTTCTTCATGCCGAGCGGCCTGGTCGTATCCGGCAAGGCGCTGACTGTCGCCGGACAGGGCAACCCGCTGCTCTGGCAGCACTTGTTCTGGTTCCTGGCTCATCCGGAGGTGTACGTCCTGATCCTGCCGGCGATGGGCATCGTCAGCGAGATCATCGCGAACAACACGCGGAAACCGCTGTGGGGCTACAAAGCGCTCGTGTACTCCGTCGTGTTCCTCGGGTTCATGTCTTTCATCGTGTGGGCGCACCACATGTTCATGACGGGCATGGGAACCACGATGAGCGCGTTCTTCCAGACCACGACGATGATCATCTCGATCCCGTCAGTGGTCATCCTGACGGCCCTTCTGCTGTCGCTGTGGGGCGCGTCGATCCGTTTCACGACGCCGATGCTGTTCGCGCTGGCGTTCCTGCCGATGTTCGGCATCGGCGGCCTCACCGGTCTGCCGCTCGGTCTCGCGCCCTCGGACATCCACCTGCACGATACGTATTACGTGATCGGTCACTTCCACTACGTCGTTGCGCCGGGAACGATCTTCGCCCTGTTCGCGGGCGTGTATTACTGGTTCCCCAAGGCGACGGGGCGCAAGATGAACGACACGCTGGGCTGGCTGCACTTCTGGGGGTCCTTCATCACCATCAACCTCGTCTTCTTCCCGATGTTCATCGAGGGGCTCGCCGGGATGAATCGCCGCATGTACGACGGCGGCGCGATGTACCAGCACAACGCTGCGGTGCTGCATTGGAACGTCGTGCAGGGCTACGCGTCGTGGGCGCTCGGCTTGTTCCAGCTGTTCTTCATCGTCAACTTCTTCATGAGCATCAAGTGGGGCGCCGCAGTCGATCGCAATCCATGGGAAGCGACGACGCTCGAGTGGTCGGCGCCTTCGCCGCCCGGACACGGCAACTTCCTGACCGAGCCGATCGTGTATCGCGGTCCGTACGAGTACAGCGTGCCGGGCGCCGCGAGAGATTTCAGCCCGCAGTTCGAACCGGAAAAAGCGTAAGAAATTATTGACCGCAGGGGACACGGAGGAAAACAGTTGTACCAACCTAACCCTGTGTCCTCGGTGGTGGAGAGTTATCGCAGAGCGCTCGTGGAGACTCGTTGATGAACATTCCGTACACAGTCGAAGAACGGCCCGATACCGGGCTGGCCAATGGCAAGCTTGGCATCTGGCTATTCCTCGCGTCTGAAGTGATGCTGTTCGGGGCGCTCTTCTCGACCTACATCATCCTGCGCACCGGCGCGGTCGAGTGGCCGCACGGCGAGCTGAACGTGTGGCTCGGCGCCTTCAACACGGTCCTGCTCATTTCTTCGTCGGTGACCATGGTGATGGCGTGGGCATCGTTGAAACTGCACGATTGGGGCAAGCATCGCCTCTATCTGATCGCCACGTTCATACTGGCGGGCATCTTCCTCGTCAACAAGTACTTCGAGTACTCGGACCACTTTGCGCGAGGCGAAGGTCCGTGGCACAGCACGTTTCTCGCGATCTACTTCACGATGACCGGCCTCCACGGCCTGCACATCCTGGGCGGCATGATCGTGATGCTCTACTTCATCGGCCCGGGCGCCAAATTATGGAAGTCCAACCCGGACCAGTTCGCGAATCGAATCGAATACACAGGGTTGTACTGGCACTTCGTCGATTTGGTGTGGATTTTCCTGTTTCCAGTCCTGTACCTGTTGTAGATGGTGCGTCGCGTCCGCTTCGAAGCGGACCCTGGAGAAAACATGCATTCGGCTCCGAACGTAAGAAAATACATGCTGATCGGCGCTGCGCTGCTGGTGTTCACCGCCATCACCGTCGCCGTCAACCGGATCCATTTGGCCGTGCCCTTCGCGATCACCGTTGCGTTGATCATCGCCATCATGAAAGGCTCGATGGTCGCGTCCGTTTTCATGCACCTCAGCGACGAAAAAAAGTGGATCTACGGCTCCTTGGCGCTGACCGTCGTGTTCTTCCTCGTGCTGATGTCGATTCCGTTGTTCACGACGATGGATACCATCGGCACGCCGATTCATCCGCCTGTCGCAGCCACAGCGGAGCATTCAGGACACTGACATGTCCCTGCGGGCCTTCCATCTGCTGTTCATCGCGCTGTCGGTCATTCTGACGGCGTATTTCGCCGCATGGGCGATCGGTCAATACCAGATCGCTCACGAAGTCGTGTATGCGCTGGCTGGCGCGATCTCGATCGCGAGCGGCGTCGCATTGGCCGTCTACGGCGCGGCGTTTCAGAAAAAAACCAAGAGGCTGTCGTGACCAGCGTCAATGCATCGCGGACCCCAAAGACCGAGAAGACCGCAAAGCCAGAGTATTCTCTGCGGCCTTGGCGACGTGTGCGGTCCAAGCGTTCAGAGCGAATCCGCCCGTTGTTGATAATGTTCTTGCTCGTCGCCGTCCCCCGTGCGGCTCTCGCCTGCCCGGTGTGCTTTGGTCAGAATGATTC
>JBKPDW010000087.1:0-6831 GCA_046728115.1 Acidobacteriota bacterium
CAGTCACGCGGTGTGCAGCTGCACGTGGCTGTGGCGCGTACGCGAACAGCCGCGGTGGTGCTGGCGCTCGCGCGACCAGGCGTCACGATCGTCGAGCGCGGTGGAGAAGCAGAGGCGCTTGCAACGGTGCCCATCGGAATATTGGAAAAATTTGACGACGACGCGAAGCCGCGTCCCTCGACACGCGCGGGGTGCCCCGAGCGCGTCGAAGGGCAAAGTCCGTTCGCGGTCTTGGCGGTCGAGAAGTGGGGGCTGACAACGCTCGGTGAGCTGGCGGCGCTTCCACCTGCCGATCTCGTTTCGCGACTCGGTCCCCGGGTCCGGACATGGCAGGCCATCGCGCGCGGCGAAGACGTTCGGCCGCTGATTCCGACGCTGCCCGAAGAACGATTTGTGTCGACGCTCGAGCTCGAATGGCCGATCGAGGAGCTCGAGCCGCTGTCGTTCGTGCTCACGCGGCTGCTCGAGCCGTTGTCCACGCGCCTCGAGCGGCGCGATCGTGGCGCCGCGGTGCTGCACCTGGTGCTGAGGCTCGTCAATAAGGATACCTGCGCGCGCCGGCTCGAGTTGCCGTCGCCGATCCGCGACGTGCGCACGCTACGGACGCTCGCGCTGCTGGATCTCGAGGCGCATCCGCCGTCGGCCGCGATCGATCGCGTGACGATCGTGATTGATCCGACGCCAGGGCGCGTGCTGCAGCACACGTTGTTTACACGCGCGCACCCGACGCCGGAGCAGCTCTCCACGCTGCTCGCGCGACTCGGTGCGCTGATGGGCCACGACCGCTTCGGTGCGCCGGCGGTTGTCGATTCGTACAGGCCCGGAGCGTTCGAGCTGAAGCCGTTCAAAACCGATCACGACGATCAACGCGGAGTTCGCAGAGATCGCGGAAAAAAAGACAGCGGGAATCTTCATCTCGAGAATCCTGATTCTGCGAGCTCTGCGGTCTCTGCGTTGATCGTCATGGATACGGCGTCGAATGTCGTGAGTGGCGTCCGCAGATGCCGCCACCCCGTTCCCGCGCGCGTGGCCGTCGACAACGGTCGTCCTGTGCGCGTCACGACCGATCGTCGCGGGTTCGCTGGCGGCGCCGTCGTGCGGTGCGTCGGGCCGTGGCGGACGTCGGGGGAATGGTGGAATGCCGACACGCGTAAGAGTCAGAAGTCAGAAGTACGAAGTCAGAAGTCAGAAGTACGAAATCCTGAAGCACTTCAGACTTCTGACTTCAGACTTCAGACATCACATGTCACGTGGAACCGCGACGAATGGGACGTATCGCTGAATGACGGCGCCATGTACCGCATTTTTCGCGATCGCGAGTCGGATACATGGTGGATCGACGCAATCGCTGACTGAAACAACCACGGAGGACACGGTGGCGACGCGTGCAAAAACAGAGGACACGGGGATCGTTTTTCCCGATCCGGTGACCTCTGTTCGTGTTCCGTGACTTCCGTGGCGGTTTTTCGTGGCGCCGGATTACATCGAGCTTCATGCCGCATCTGCTTTCAGTTTTCTGCAGGGCGCTTCGCTGCCCGAAGCGCTGGTCGATCGGGCCGCCGATCTCGGGTACTCCGCCATCGCGCTGCTCGACCGCGACGGCGTGTACGGCGCGCCGCGTTTTCATAAAGCCGCCACCAGCGCGGGACTGAAACCGATTATCGGGGCGGAGTTGACGGTTGAAAATCAGAAGTCAGAAGTGCGAAGTGAGAAGTCAGAAGTCAGAAGTCAGAAGTCTTCAAATACTTCAGACTTCAGACTTCAGACTTCAAACTTTCTGCTGCCCGTCCTCTGCGAATCGCAGGAAGGCTACCACAACCTCTGTCGTCTGATCACCCGCATGAAGCTGCGCGCGCCGAAGGGCGAGGGCGCGCTCACGCTGGACGAGATCGAAGGGTGCACGAACGGACTCGTCGTGCTCGTGGGCCGCGCCGCGCTCGATGCGCGCCGGCATGGCGTTGGCGGCTTGCTCGATCGTCTGATCGGCGTGTTCGGCCGCGATCGCGTCTACGTGGAGCTGCAGCGGCATTTTCGCCGCGACGGAGAAGCCGACAACGCCGCGCTTTCGACGCTGGCGTCGGCGTATCACGTGCCGACCATCGCGACCAACGGCGTCCGCTTCGCGACGCCGGCCGAGCGCCCGTTGTTCGACGTGCTGACCTGTATCCATCACGGCACGACGCTCGCCGAAGCGGGCCGGCGCCTGGCACCGAACGCCGAGCGGTACCTGAAGCCGCCCGGCGACATGGCGGATCTGTTCCGAGATCGTCCCGACGCGGTCGCGGGCACGCGTGAGCTCGCCGATCGTCTGCAGTACACGATGGCGAATCTCGGGTACCGGTTTCCGGATTATCCGGTGCCAGCCGGCGAAACGCAGATGTCGTTCCTGCGTCAGATCACGGAGGTCGGCGCGCTCGAGCGGTACGCGTCGATGGGAGCGGCCCGCTCGTCGAGCGGAGCGGCTCTCTTCGATCGGGCGCGCGCGCAGATCGCGCGCGAGTTGGATCTCATCGAAAAGCTGCAGCTCGCCGGCTACTTCCTGATCGTCTGGGATATCGTCAATTTCTGCCGGCAGCACGACGTGCTCGTGCAGGGCCGCGGCTCGGCGGCCAACAGCGCCGTGTGTTACAGCCTGGGGATCACTGCGGTCGACCCGGTCAAGATGGATCTGCTGTTCGAACGCTTTCTTTCGGAGGAACGCGGCGAATGGCCGGATATCGATCTCGATTTGCCGAGCGGGGACCGGCGCGAGCAGGTGATTCAGCACGTCTACGAGAAATACGGGCGGCTTGGCGCGGCGATGACTGCCAACGTCATCACGTACCGGGGGCGGAGCGCCGCACGCGAAGCGGGTAAGGCGCTCGGCTTCGATCCCGTACAGATCGATCGCCTGGCGAAGATCATGAACCAGTTCGAGTTCGCGGATCCCGCCGACACGCTGCCGCGGCAGATGTCGGCCGTCGGGCTCGATCTCAACTCCGATCGCGTGCGGCTGTTCGCGCGGCTGTGGCGCGAGATGCTCGACCTGCCGCGACATCTCGGCCAGCATTCGGGCGGCATGGTGATCTGCCAGGGACAACTCGATGCGGTCGTGCCGCTCGAAAACGCGAGCATGCCCGGACGCGTGGTGGTGCAGTGGGACAAGGACGATTGCGCCGACATGGGCATCGTGAAAGTCGATCTGCTCGGTTTGGGCATGATGGCGGTGATTCAGGATGCGCTCGCCCTGGTGAATGGAGACCAAAAGTTAGAAGTCAGAAGTCAGAAGTCAGAAGTTCAATCGACTTCAGACTTCAGACTTCAGACTTCAGACTTGCGTATCGATCTGGCGCATCTTCCCGAAAACGATCCGGCCGTTTACAAGATGCTCTGCGAGGCCGACACGATTGGCGTGTTCCAGGTCGAATCGCGCGCGCAGATGGCAACTCTCCCTCGCCTCCAACCCGCCTGCTTCTACGACATCGTCGTCGAAGTGGCAATCATCCGGCCGGGACCAATCGTCGGACAGATGGTGCATCCCTATTTGAACCGGCGAGCTGGACGCGAAGCGGTGCAGTATCCGTATCCGTCGCTCGAGCCGATCCTGGCGCGGACGCTCGGCGTGCCGCTGTTTCAAGAGCAGCTCTTGCGCATGGCGATGGTGGCCGCGGGATTCACCGGAGGCCAGGCCGAAGAGCTGCGGCGCGCCTTCGGCTTCAAACGATCGGAGCGGCGCATGAAAGCCATCGAGGTGCAGCTGCGCGCCGGCATGGCGCGGCAGGGCATCACGGGCGCAGCCGCCGATCAGATTGTGACGTCGATCACGTCGTTCGCGTTGTACGGCTTTCCCGAGTCGCACGCGGCCAGCTTCGCGCTCCTCGCGTACGCGAGCGCGTATCTCAAAGCGCATTACCCGGCGGCGTTCTATACCGCGCTGCTCAACAATCAGCCAATGGGGTTTTATCATCCGGCGACGCTCGTCAAAGACGCGCAGCGCCGCGGCGTCCGGTTTCGTCCCATCGATGTGCAGATCTCGAATTGGGAATGCACCGTCGAAGCTGACGGGGCGATCAGGCTGGGGCTGCGCTACGTCAGCGGCTTGCGCGAACAGGCGGGACGCGCGATCTGCACCACGAATACATGGAGCGCGAGCCGTTCAGACGAGCGTCCCCGCTCGACTGCCCTTCGACACGCTCGGGGCATCCCGAGCGTGTCGACGGATGAGGCCCTCGCGCTCCAGACCGGGCGATTGGTGTGTCCCAAATGCGGCTGCGACGATGCGTCGATGCTCGAGTCGACGGATCGCGGCTGGTTCTGCAACGTCTGCTCGCACGAGTGGGGGAATCGATCGGGTGTCTCCCCGCTTGTGACGCCAGAGCCGCGAAGCGGCGAAGGCGGACCTGTCACACCCCAAAGGAGCGAAGACAGAAGATTCAAATCGCTCGACGAACTCGTAGCACGCGCCGGTCTTCGCCGCGACGAAGTGGTCACGCTGGCCGACGTCGGCGCGCTCAACTCGTTCGGCTACGACCGTCGTTCCGCGCTCTGGCAAGCCGAGCGCGCCGTACGGCCGAGTGGAGAGCTCTTTGAGGAGGCAGAACAGGCCGGAGGAGCGGGATGGGCGGGATGGACAGAAGCGAGTGACACCAACCCCTGTCCCTTGAGGCCCATGACCGAATCCGAGCGGCTCGTCGCCGATTATGCGGGCATGGGGCTGAGCATCGGCCGTCACCCGATGGCGCTGCGGCGCGACGAGCTGGCTATGCGCGGCATCCTGCGTGCCAGCGATCTCCATGTGGCACGGCAAGGCCGGCGCGTACGCGTGGCGGGGATGGTGATTACGCGTCAGCGGCCGGGAACGGCCAAAGGATTCGTGTTCCTCACGCTCGAAGACGAAAGTGGCATCGCCAACATCATCGTGCGGCCCGATTTGTTCGCGCGTGATCGTCTCGTGATCGTCGAGGAACAATTTCTGATCGTGGACGGCGTGTTGCAGAACCAGGATGGTGTCACATCGGTGCGCGCCGAGGCCGTGCAGGGGATGCGAGGCGTCGATTTCCAGTTCGACGCGCACGACTTCTATTAGCTGTCAGCGCGGCTGCGGATCCGTCGTCGCCCCGTTCTCGAAAACCGTGATCGCGATCGCTTTGCGGTAGCGGACGGGCACTCCGGCCTTCATGGCGGGCTGATACTTCCACCGTCGGGCTGCCATCATGATGATCTCGTCGTAAGTCGAATCCACGGACACCCGCATGGCGGCGCTTTCGACCGATCCTGTTTCATCGATCAATACATCCAGCACTCCGCTCCTGAACCCTCTGGCACGCATCGTCTCCAACAGCTGCTGCGAGGGTTTGGGAATCACTTGACGAATCGCAACCGGCGGTACCACATCGAGGTCGGAGCTGTCGTACGCTCGCTTGACGCCTCCCACGGGAACAGGCGCTGCTGCAGCCGGCTTGCGTTCCACGGCCGCCTCGACGGGTGGCACCGTTTTCGCGACCGCCGTTGGCCCCACCGCGCCGTCGCCATGCGAGCGTGTCAAGTCGAGAAAGCCCTCGACCAGGGCACTGATGTCGTTGAGCGAGTCACTCCACACGCCGATTCGCCGCGCTTCCTCCAGCATCCGATGCGCCGTTGCGAAGTGCGCCTCCGCCTCAGCGCTCCGGTTTGCGTCGCGTGCCGATTTCCCCGTCCGGAACTCTTCACGAATCGCTTCAGGCAGCACCCGCTTGCGTACTTCCGCGAACATCGTCTGGATGCGCGGCGAGGCTTCGCTGACGTCCAGCTGAACGAACGGGTCGGCGCGCATGAGCGACTCGGTCACGGCTTCGGCGTCGACGATGCGCCCGAGCGCGTACAAGCAGAACGCCCGATACGCCTCGACGTCCGGGTTCAGCCGCGGGGCAGAGGCTTCATGCAAGCGCCCGAGTGCGGCGAGCGCGTCCTCGTACGCCGCCGCGGCATACAGCTCCTTCGCGGCAGGGAGCGCGTCCTGGCCCGCAGCCGCGACCGTCGAGGAGAACAGGAGCCCGACAAAAACGATTGACCGCATCGGACCTCGCATCCGTTACTTCGTGAGATCGGCCGTTGCGCGATTCGGTCCCGTCGTTGTGACGACGATCGTCTGCCGCCGCTCACCCAACTGGGGATGCCTGAACGTTACTTGATGCGAGCCAATCGGCACGAGCAGATTGGCGATAGGCGTCTGGCCTGCGTCGGTCTCGTCGATCCACACATTCGCCCAGGGTCGCGCGTTCAGGCTGAGCGCCGCCTTCGGCGCCACGATGGGAATCGTGGTCAGACGGCCCGTCGAAACGTCGACCGTCCGCGTCTCCTGGTATCCGAGAGTCCGGTTGATCAGCGACAAGTTGTGGCGCCCGGCGGCGAGCACGATCCTGTTGCTGATGCTCGACGCAATGATTTTGTCCCGCTCGAGAACTTGCAATTCGAACGGGGCAGCCACGACGAGCCAGCCGTCGCCCGCCGCAGGCGGCTGGCGCAATGACGCCGCAGGCGGCTGCCGCAATGACGCCTCGGGCGGCTGTCGCAATGACGCCGCAGGCGGCTGCCGCAATGACGCCTCGGGCGGCTGGCGCAATGACGTCGCAGGCGGTTGCCGCAATGACGCCTCGGGCGGCTGGCGCAATGAAAACACCACGGACGTCGTGCCGCCGGGCTCGACCGTCACGACACGGTCCGCCGATCCGGCGCCGCTGGTGACCGAGACCTTGTGCTCTGCCGGGCTCAGGTCGCTCGCGGTCACTGGCGCGTTGCCGTACGACCGTCCGTCGATGGTCACCCGGGCGCCGGGAGGGTCGCTGCTGACTGCAATCCGCCCCACGGTCCTGG
>JBKPDW010000088.1:0-33342 GCA_046728115.1 Acidobacteriota bacterium
CGTTGGACGTGCTGAGCAGCTTGAACGCCTTCAGCCTGCCGGTCGATGGCACGTGCGGCCCGACGCAGAAATCGATGAACGTCTCCTTGTCCTTGATCGTGTAGCAGGAGACGGTCGCCTGTCCCTCCGTCTTCTCGTCGATCAGCTGCACCTTCAGCGGCTCGCCGCGCTGCAAGAAAAACGCCTTGGCTTCCTCGCGAGGCCACATCTGACGCTCGTACGGCAGATCCGCCGCCGCCAACTCCTTCATCTTGCGTTCGATCGTTTCGAGATCTTCGGGGACAAACGGACGCTCCACCACGAAGTCGTAGAAGAAGCCGTCTTCGGTGGCCGGTCCGATCCCGCATTGCACGCCGGGGAACAGATTCGTCACCGCCGCGGCGAGCAGATGCGCGGTACTGTGGCGGTACAGGGCCAGCGCCTCGGGACTGCGGTCCGTCACGATGCGTACGCTCGCATCCTTCAGGAGCGGATAGGACAGATCCACCGCCGCGCCGTCGACGATGCCCGCCAGCGCTGCGTTGGCCAGCCCGGGAGAGATCGATGCCGCGACGTCGCGCAGGGTCGCCCCTGCCTCGACGCTACGACTCGAACCATCCGGAAGGGTGATGATGACCTGACTCATGCGAGTTGATTCAGATGCCCGCCTTCGCGCTGCACGCTTCGGCTTGCCAAGCCGTAGCTCGCTCACAAGTCCGGCGAGCGAAGGCTGGTAGGCACGGGTGGACTCGAACCACCGACCTCCTGCGTGTCAAGCAGGCGCTCTAACCTCTGAGCTACGCGCCTACATCATGAAATACTGGCGTTAGACGAACCCTCAGTATACACGACGCCCGACGGAAGCCGGTAGTCGGGTGCTCGAGGATCGGATTGATTCGATTGAGGATATCGCTACGGAACCGTGGCGCTCAGCGCCCTACCAGCCGAGAACCGCAGCTACCTTCTCAGGCGGCTTTCTTCTCTGCGAGATGCTCGATCGCTTTGTTCAGAACGGGATCGTTGTCCGGCGGCGGCTGTCCAAACTCGACATCGGGTTCGTCGACGGGAACCGTGGGCTCGAGCCCCTTCTCGTGCAGCGGCGCACCCGCCGGCGTGAGATAGCGCATCGTCGACAGCCACAGACCGCTGCTGTCTGGCAGCTTCACGAGCTTCTGCGTCGCGGCGCGTCCGATCGTGTGCTCGCCGATCAGATCCGCACGGTGATTCCCGACGAGCGCCGACGCAAAAAGCTCCGCCGCTGAAGACGTCCCGGTGTCCACCAGGAGCGCGGTGGGCAGCGTGATCGAGCCGTCGCCGGCCGCTGCGGCGATCGTCTCGCGCGGGGCGCCTTTGCCTTCTCGCATCGCCAGCGTGCCGCTCGAGACGAACAGGCGCGCAATCGCCAGCCCATCCTCGACTGTGCCGGTCGATGTGCGACGGAGGTCGACGATCAGCTTCGTTGCGCCGTTCTTCGTCAGTTCCGCGATCTGTGTCTTCACTTGTCCGGCCGTTGCGGGTCCGACGGCCGCGATCCGCACGTAGCCTACGCCGTTCCCGACCGATCGGCCCGACACGTCGGAGGCCGACTCGGTCTCGCGCGTCAGCTCGACAACGTGCGGCTCGGCTGCGTTGCCACGGATCACGGTGAGGCTGACTTTCGTGCCGACCGCTCCACGCAAAGCCCGCGTGCCCTCCCATACTGACATTTCATGCGTGGCGGAGTCGTTGATCATCCGGATATAGTCACCGGTGCGCAGGCCGGCCTTTGCCGCGGCGGAATTGTCCCGCGCCGCAATCACGCGCAGGTAGTACTGTCGCGTCAATTCGAGACCGACACCCGCCGGCGGCAGCGATGCGCCGCTTTCGACCTGCTTGACCTCATCGGGCGTGAGATAGGCGCTTTCGGGGTCCAATCCGTCCGCGAGGCCGCGCATGGCGCCGCGCATGACGCGATCGATGTTGACGTCTTCCACGTAGCTGCTGGTGATCAATCCGACCACGTCGTCAAAGATCTTGAGATGCTGATACGTATCCTCGCGCGCCATTACCTTGCCGAGGAAGCCGCCGACGATCGCGAAGGCGATCACCGGCACGGAAATCGCCATCACCAGGACGCGCGTTTTGGAGGACATAGGCACCAGATACACCGCTAACGAACTGTGCGGCTCCTTATCGTTTCTTCAGCCATTGTAGCGGGTCGACGGGCTGTCCGTCGATGCGCAACTCGAAATACAGGCCCGACATCCCGGATGGGTTAGGCCCTACCGATCCAAGACGTTGGCCCCGGTCGACCCGATCGCCCTTCTTGACGGCGACCTGCAGCATATCGCCGTAGAGACTGAATGTCTGGGGCGCGTGTTCGACGATCACGAGATTACCGAAGCCGCTGAACGGTCCGGCGAACGCGACCGTTCCGTCGTGGACCGACATCACGGCAAGGCCGGTCAGCGTTTCGATTTCGATCCCGTTCGCGCGCGCCTGACCCGTTGGCGAAAACGAGCGGCGGAGCACGCCCGGAGTCGGCCAGCTGAGCTCGCCGCGAAACGCCGTGAGCGGCAGCGGGGCGACGTCACCTGGTGCGCCTGCCGCCGGCATCTCGCGCAGCGCCAGCTGCAGCCTTTGCTGCGAGGCCTGCAACTCGCTGGTGAGCTGGGCGTTCAACTCGCGCTTGCGATCGATGTCGTGCACCAGCTCGTCACGCACCTGCGCCGCGCGGATGGCGGCTTGCTGTGCCTTCATGGCGTCCGCACGCAGCGACGTCAATCGGCGCACCCGATCTTCGAGCGCGAGACGCTCGGCCGAGAGCTCTTCGAGCGTTCGTGCGTGCGCAGCCACACGCTGCCGATCCATGGCGGCCATTGCGGCGACGGTGCGCACCGCCTGACCGACGCGACGAATGTCGGCCGTAGCGAAGAGGAGCCGAAGGTATCGCGCGCGACCGAGCTTGTAGACTTCAATCATCCGTGCACGCAGCTCCGGACGCTGCGCCTGTTCAGTTTGTTCAAGTCCAGCGATTCTGCCGGTGGTGAGCTGGAGATCGGACTGCAGCCTGGATTCCTCGGCGTCGACTCTCTTCACCTCCTCGGCCCGCAGTTGCCGTTCGACCTCCAGCCTGCGGATGTCGCCCAGGAGGCTTCGTTTGTCGGCTGCAAGTCGTTCGGATTCCCGCTTCAGTGCTTCGAGGCGTTCGGTGGGAGGTCGTGCCGACGACTCCGTGCGCACGCGATCGGCCTGGCCGGCGGTCCTGACGATCCACGTCAAGCCGACTGAAACGGCAAAAGCCGCAGCCACAATGCGTTTCACGGATTTTCGGAGTCCGAAATTATACCATTGGGTCGTGCGCATCCTCGGCATCGACGTCGGCGATCGGCGCGTCGGTCTGGCAATCAGCGACCCCACGTGTACGCTCGCGCGCCCGCTCGAGACCCTGACGGTCGTGAGCGTTTCGGACGCCATCGATCGTCTCGTTGCGATCATCGACCGCTTGTGTGGCGAGGAGGGCGGCCTCGACGAGATCGTCGTCGGTCTGCCGTCCCGGCTGGATGGCACGTCGACGGACGCGACGGCACGCGTGAAGACCTTCATCGAGAAACTGCAGGCACGAACGGGACGGGCCATCGTCACGACAGACGAGCGGCTGACCAGCCACGAAGCTGAACAGCGCCTGGCGGCCACCGAGCGCGACTGGCGCCGCCGCAAACCACGCCTCGACGCAGCCGCCGCGGCGATTTTCTTGCAGGATTATCTCGACAGACGACGCACGTGAAGCGACTGGTCTGGCTGGTTGTGCTGATCCTGATCGTGGCGGGCGCGGGTGCAGGAGTGCTCTATCTGCGTGTCACGCAACCATATCGCGGATTCGTCGCGACGGAACAATTCGTCGAGATCCCGCCGGGCTCGGGCACCAATTCGATTGGACAGCGGCTGGTGGCTGCGGGCGCCATCCGCGACCTCGTGACTTTTCGCACCGCGCTCTGGATGAGCGGCAAAGCCCGCCATCTTCAGGCCGGCGAGTACCGGTTCGACAGGCCGATGACGCCGCTCGAAGTGATCGACAAGGTGGCGCGCGGCGACGTTTTCGTCATCACGATCACGTTTCCGGAAGGACTCACGATCGTGGAGATGGCGAAGATCTTCGAGTCGCACGGCCTGGGATCTGCGGCGTCATTCGTCACAGCGGCCGGCGATGCTCGGCCGATTCACGAACTCGATCCTGCTGCGGCCGACCTCGAGGGCTACTTGTTCCCCGAAACCTACGCGGTGTCGCGACACGCGAACGCCGAAAGGGTCGTCAAGATCATGGTGGATCGCTTCGAACATGTCTTTGGTTCGGACTTGCGGGCGGCGGCTGCTGCACGGCATCTGACGCTGCGTCAGGCAGTGACGCTGGCGTCGATCGTGGAAAAGGAGACCGGGGCACCAGACGAGCGTCCGCTCGTGGCCGCCGTGTATGCCAATCGCTTGCGCACCGGCATGGCGCTGCAATGCGATCCGACCGTCATCTACGCGCTCGAACGTGCGCGGAAGTACACGGGTAATCTCCGGCGCGAGGATCTGACGATCGATTCGCCGTACAACACGTATCGCTATCCCGGATTGCCGCCTGGTCCAATCGCGTCTCCCGGCCGCGCGGCGCTCGACGCAGCCGTTCATCCACCCGATTCCGACTTCCTCTACTTCGTCTCGCGCAACGACGGCACCCACGTGTTTGCGAAGACGCTCGATGAACACAATCGGAACGTGCAGAAGTACCAGGTGCGGTACTTCAAAGACTCGCGGCCGGGAAAGAGTGGAGGGGCGGGACCGCCCATCCCACGCTGACTCCTTCTGGCGTTCCTCACGGTCCTGTTACGATTGCCGTATGAGGGCCAACCGAAAGTTCATCGCCGCGGGCGTGTGCGTCGCCATTGCCATTGCCGCGGCGCCGGGAGACGTCACGACGCGGGTCCGTGCCTGGCGTGCGGATCATGAGATGCAGATCCTGCACAGCCTGTTTGATTTCCTGGCCATTCCGAACGTCGCCTCGAACAAGGCCGACATCGAACGCAACGCGGTGGCGCTGACGCGCATGTTCGAGCAGGAGCGGTTCGCGCCCGAGACGGTCGCGACCGGTGGCTCACCTCTGGTCCTTGCTGAGCGCCGCGTCCCGAACGTTCGCCGCACGCTGACGTTCTACTTCCATTACGACGGCCAGCCGGTCGATCCGAGCGAGTGGACGTACGAGGCCCCGTTTCGGCCGATCATCGTCGTGGCCCACGAGCCGGCGGGACGCACGATCACGCTCGACAGCTGGAAGGACCGAATCGATCCGGAGTGGCGGATCTACGGCCGCTCATCCTCGGACGACAAATCCCCGATCGTCGCGTTTCTCTCGGCGATCGAGGCGCTCGATGAGTCGGATATCGCCCTGACATCGAACGTTCGTGTCCTCGTCGAGGGTGAGGAAGAGGCCGGTTCACCGCATCTGGAAGCCGCCATCCGCGACCACGCTGATCGCATTCGCGCCGACGCGCTGCTCCTCGTCGATGGTCCCCGTCATCCGAGCGATCGCCCGACACTGACGTTTGGCGCCCGCGGCATCATGAACGCCATCGTTACCGTCTACGGGCCGGCTCACGACCTCCACAGCGGGAACTACGGCAACTGGGCGCCAAATCCGGCGCTTGCCCTCGCTCGGCTGCTGGCGTCGATGAAAGACGATGCGGGGCGCGTCACGATCGACGGGTTCTATGCTGATGTCGTGCCGCTGACCGCGGAGGAGCGCAAGGCGATCGACGACATTCCGGATGTCGGTCCGATGCTGATGAAGACGTTCGGCTTCTCGCGTCCGGAAACGCCCGATCGGTTGGAGCTCAGACACAATCTCCCGACGCTCAACATCAACGCCATGGAGGCCGGCGGCGGCGTCGGCGGCCAGGGCCGCACGATCATTCCGGCATCAGCGCAAGCGCGGCTCGACCTCCGGTTCGTGAAGGGTGTGGATCCAACAGGGCAGCTCGAACGTGTCATCGCGCACATCAGGAAGCAGGGCTATTTCATCGTCGACAAGGAACCGGATGCGGAGACCCGTGCCGCTCATCCGCTGATCGCCAGCGTCGCACGCGTCGGTGGATATCCAGCCGGGCGTACGCCCCTCGATATCCCGATCGCGCGCGCGATCAGCAAAGCCGTCGCTGATGCTTCCGGCGGTTCAGTCGTGCGCCTTCCGACACTCGGCGGCAGCGCGCCCTTCTACCTGTTCAGCGACGTGCTGAAGGTTCCAACCATCGGTTTGTCGATCGTCAACTTCGATAATAACCAGCACAGTGCGAACGAGAATGTGCGGATCCAGAATCTGTGGGATGGCATCGAAACGATGGCCGCCATTCTCACGATGCAGTAGGAACTATCGTTCGCCCCACTTGAGTTTCTCGCGCAGCACGGCGAAGTAGCTGCGGGTCGACGGTCTGATCAGCCGCAGCGTGCGGTCCGCCCGACACACGCGGATTTCGTGTCCAGCTTCCACCTGAAAGCCGGCCTGGCCGTCGAACGTGACGTACACCTCGTCGCGATCCTGAATGCGCGGCTGGACGCGTACCACCGAGGTCGCCGGAATTACGATCGGACGGTTGGTCAGCGTGTGCGGCGCGATCGGTGTCAACAAGAGTGCGTCCAGCGTCGGCTGTACGATCGGTCCTCCCGCTGCCAGGTTGTAGGCCGTCGACCCGGTCGGCGTTGCGACGATCAACCCGTCCGCTTTGACATCCGTCACGAATTCATCGCCGACCCAGACCGACAAGTCGATCATCCGCGACCGCGCACCCTTCGTCACGACGACGTCGTTCATCACGATGTGACTCGACATCGACAGCCCGGCCTTCAGGGTGGTCGAGCGCAGCATCATGCGGTCCTCGACATGGGCGTTGCCGCTGAGCGCCGTCTCGAGCGATGGATACAGCTCCGGCAACGTGACCTCCGTCAGAAAACCGAGGCTGCCGAAATTCACCCCGAGCATCGGGATTCCCGAGCCGGCTGCGCCAATCGCATCCGCGATGGACAAGAGCGTGCCATCGCCGCCGAGGACGACCATCATGTCGACGGCTGTAACGAGGGCGGCCTTGTCGACGATGCGGCGGCTCGACGAGGACGGCATCAGTGCGGCCGTCGCGGTTTCGAAGATCGGCTCTATCCGCCGTTCACCGAGCCACGCTTCGATTTGCAGGAGATGCGGTGTCGCCGCGCGGAGGTGCGACTTGGCCACGATACCAACACGACTGATTTGCACGCGTCTATCCCCCAAATCCCAAATCCCAAATCCCGAACCTCGAACCCCGAACCTCGAACCCCGAACCCCTATCCTGTCGCCCCCCTGCTCTCCATCGCCTTGATGATGGCGACCAGAGCCGCGTTCACGGGGCAGTCGATGCCAAACCGCCGTCCGAGTTCGACAACCGCGCCGTTCATGTGATCGATCTCGGTGGGCTTCCGCTTGAGCAGATCCTGTCGCATCGAGGCGGTGTTGCGTGACGATCCGAATGTTCTTGCAATAGCGTCGATGAAGTCGACGTCGAACGTGACGCCGTCGGCGCGCGCGACGCAAAGGCACTCGTCAATGACGAGTTGCTTCAGCGGATCCAGACGCGGGTCTGCAATGGTTCCGACATCGGATCCGATAATCGAGGTGATCGGATTGATCACGCAGTTCGAAATGAGCTTGCGCCAGACCTCGACGGTGATCGCGTCCGAGACCCGGCCGGCGAGGCCCGACATCGTCAGGAGGCTCGCAATAGCGGCACTGACGGGACTGGCCTCGATCAGCGTTGATCCGCTTACCTTGAAGTCGACGATGCCAGGTTCGCGAAAGATTGCGCCGAATTGCGTAATGGCACGCAGCACGAGATACCGGCTGCCGACGACCGACTTGACGATGTCCTCGCCGTGCAGGCCGTTCTGGACGCAGAGGATGACGGTGTCGTCTTGAAGAGCGGGCAGCATGCTTCTCGCTGCGGCGCGGTTGCCATTCACCTTCGTTGTGAGCAGCACGAGCGTGGCCGGCCCCAGTGGCGGTGTCTCTGTAAGCGCACGCATGCGGCAGGTCATCTCCTCGTGCCCGATCACACGCAGCCCGTGCTGGTTGATCGCGTCGACGTGATCCCGGCGCGCGACCACCGTGACGTCGTTCCGCGCCGCAAGCTTCGCGGCATAGATGCTGCCGATGGCGCCGGCTCCGATCACGACGATGTGGTTGAACATCGGCATTCCCGACATCAGGCGAACAGTAGGTGAAGAAAGAACTCCTGGTTGCCGGCCGCGCCCCTAATGGCCGCCGGAATCATGGCGATGCGCGTGAGCCCACAGGTTGCCGCCGCATCGGTGACCCGTGCGATCGCGGCATCATGCACCGCCGGGTCGGTCACGAGCCCGTCCCTGCCAACGGCGCGTCTCTCTGCTTCGAACTGCGGCTTGACGAGCGCCACGATGTCGGCCGGGTGCTCGAGAAATGGTGGAAGCGACGGCAGGATGAGCCGCAGCGAGATGAAGGCGACGTCGATCGTCACAACGCTCACGTCGTGCGGGACGTCGCTGCGCGTCAGCGCCCGGGCGTTGACGCCTTCCTTGACGATGACGCGCGGGTCGTTGCGGAGCCCCCAGTCGAGCTGGCCGTGACCGACATCGAGCGCGATGACGCTGAGCGCGCCGCGCTGCAGCAGCACGTCCGTGAAACCTCCGGTCGACGCGCCCACATCGAGGACGCGGCGGCCGCGCGGATTCATGCCGAACGCGTCGAGCGCATGCGCCAGTTTCACGCCGCCACGACTGACGTAGGGATGATCCGGCGCAGTCAACGCCACCTGAGCGTTGGTCTCGATCGCGGCGCCAGCCTTCGACACGACGCCGCCATCGACCGTAACCTGTCCCGCCAGGATCAGCGCACGCGCGCGCTCGCGCGACGGCGCGAGCCCACGCTCGACCAATAACACATCGAGACGGGTCTTCGAAGCCATGCTAGCGACCGCAGCAGGAACGGCACCGATTCGCTCTGTGATGGACGCCACGGACTTGTTGTCCAGGATCCAGGGACCTGGTTCGGCGCCGGTGTCCCCTTGTCACCGCACTTACGTCAGTTCTTTCGCTCTACGACCCAGTCCGCGATGGCCAGCAGCCAACCGTCGGTGAGATTCGCATCGTTCAATGCCTCGCGCGCGTTCGCCAGGCATTCCGCGGCGAGCGCACGCGACCGCGCCAGGCCAAAGAGCGCCGGATAGGTGGGCTTCGCGGCCGCTGCGTCCTTGCCGGCACTCTTGCCGAGCGTCCGATCGTTGCCTTCCACGTCGAGGATGTCGTCCACGATTTGAAATGCGAGACCCAGCTCGGCTGCATACCGAGCGATCGCGGCGATGGCAGGCTCATCACCGCCTGCCATGATTGAGCCGCACACGCCTGATGCCCGAATCAACGCGCCGGTCTTGCGCGCATGCATCTCGCGAAGCCCATCAGCGTCGAGCGCGATCCCACGGCCCGGGATCTGTCCCGCGGCCTCGAGGTCCAGCGCCTGGCCGCCAACCATGCCATTCGGACCGGCCGCGTCGCCGATGACGGTCGCGGCACGCTGTTTCCGTTGGACGATGGTCGCATCGGTCGAGAACGGCTCCCGCGACAGCAACGTGAACGCCGCGCTCTGCAGGCCGTCGCCGGCAAGGATCGCGACGCCGTCGCCGTAAACGACGTGGAGCGTCGGACGTCCGCGCCGCAGCGAATCGTTGTCCATGGCGGGCAGGTCGTCGTGAATGAGCGAATACGTGTGGATCATTTCGATCGCACATGCGGCGGGCAGCGCGAGGCTGACCGTATCGTCTTCGCTCTGCAACGTCCGGCGGCCGATCGCATCGGCGGCGGCCAGCACGAGCGTGGGCCGCAGTCGTTTGCCTCCCGCGAAGATGCTATACCGCATCGCGTCGGCGATGACCGCCGGACACTGCGGCGGCTTCGGGAGATAGCGCTCGAGCGCCTCGTCGACGCGCGCACGAGCGGAAGTCAGAAATGCGGCAAGCGGATCGGCGGCCACGTCCACATCAGCGCCGGGATGCGGGATCGTTCGAAAGCGAGGCGGGCGCGGCCTTCAATTCGCCGCGTTCGTTGAGGATCTCGATCCGCCGCTCGGCCTCTTCGAGGCGTGAATGACAGAATCGCGAGAGCTGCACCCCGCGCTCGTACAAGGCGAGCGACTGTTCGAGCGGCAGCTCGCCCTCTTCGAGCTTCTTCACAATCAATTCGAGCTCGGCGATCGCGGCTTCGAAATCCTTGATCGACGTATCGGTCATCGAAAGGCTCTATGCATGACTGCTCTGACGCGGCGGACACGCTGACAACCGGAGGTCGGTGTCAGTCCATTAGTTTATCCGGGTCCCTCTGCCTGGGTCGGTGTCCTCGGTGGTCGTCCTCTTGGACCGCACGTCACAATCCAGCTCGCCTTTCGCGAGCCTGACCTTCACCTGATCTCCCTCGTCGACCGCGTTCGCATCCCTCAGCACCTGCGAGCGATCGTGGTTCCAGCAGACCGCGTACCCGCGGCCCAGCACCGCGAGCGGACTGAGCGACTCCAGACGGCCGACGACCTGCTGCATCCTGCCGCGCGCCTGGTCCTGACGGCGATGCACGATATATGTCAGCCGTCCTTCCGCGGCGACCAGTCGCGTTCGAATCGCAGCCAGCCGGCGCCCGGCGTCGAAGGTGACGAGCTGCCGTTCGAGCTGCTGCAGGCGCCGCGCCCGCAGGGCTACGGCCTCGCGCCCAATCCGCGCCAGCGCGTGCGCCAGTTCGGCGGTATGCCGACCGCGCATCGCCAGCCGGCCCGGAAATCCCGCCAACGCCGGCCGCGCGCCGATGATGTGCACACGACGGCCCAGGTCCTGGACACGACGGAGCGCCGCGCTCCGCATGGCGTCATGCAGGCGATCGATACGGCTGCAGAACTCGTCCTTGCGCGCCACGACCATTTCTGCGGCCGCCGACGGTGTTGGTGCGCGCACGTCGGCGACGAAATCGGCAATCGTCGTGTCAGTTTCATGGCCCACTGCCGAGATCACCGGCATCGGCATCCGGACAATCGCGCGCGCTACGACTTCCTCGTTGAATGCCCAGAGATCCTCGATCGAACCGCCGCCGCGGCCGACGATCACCACGTCCACGCCCGCGATCCGGCTGATCGCTCGCAGTCCGCGCGCGATGTCGGACGCCGCTTCGTCGCCCTGCACGCGAACGGGACGTATCACAAGGTGGGCATTCGGATAGCGCCGCTGGAGCACGTTGATGATGTCGCGAATGGCCGCGCCGTCGAGCGACGTCACGATGCCGATCTTGCGGGGAAGCGAGGGAAGCGGCCGCTTGCGCGCCACCTCGAAGAGGCCTTCCTGCTGCAGCCGTGTCTTGAGCTGTTCAAACGCGATCTGCAGGGCGCCGACGCCCTGCGGCTCGAGATGCTCGCAGACGAGCTGATATTCCCCTTTCGGCTCGTAGACCGTGACCTTGCCCCGCGCGACAACGCGCTGACCATCAGCAGGTTTGAATCTCAGATAACGCAGCGAGGAGCGGAACATGAACCCCCGCAGCTGCGTCGACGCGTCCTTGAGCGTGAAATAGAGATGTCCGTTCCAGATCCGGCAGTTGGAGAGCTCGCCCTCGACCCACACTTCGAACAACTCGGATTCGAGCAGATCCCGCACACGAATCGTCAACTCGGTGACGCTGAGCACGCGACGCGCCGCACCCTGTGGCGCCGTGGAGAGCTTCGGCTCGAGGTGCTCGACGACCGGCGCGGGTGGCTCTTCCTCTTCTTCGAACGGCAAATCGAACAGGTCGGACATGTCAGAGCTGCTGGAGTTCGTCGGCGCTGTAACTCAGGCGCTCGATGTCGGTGGCGCGTCCTGTCTGGTCGTCGGCATCGACGATGACGGCGTTCAGGCGCGGATTGCCGGTCGCAGTTTCGAATTTCTGGGGCAATGCAGTGAGAAACCGCGCGAGCGCCGGTTCGATCTGCACGCCGATAATCGAGTCGTGCGGGCCGGTCATGCCGACGTCCGTGATGTATGCGGTGCCGTTTGGCAGCACGCGATCGTCTGCGGTCTGTACATGTGTGTGCGTGCCGACCACGGCCGTCACCTTGCCGTCGAGATGCCAGCCCATCGCCAGTTTTTCCGACGTCGCCTCCGCGTGGAAGTCCACGAAGATGATCCGCGTGCGCGAGCGGAGCGCATCGATTTCGCGCGTCACGACCGTGAACGGATCATCGATGCCGAGCATGAAGACGCGGCCCATCACGTTGATCACGCCGACCGAGACATCGCCGCGCGTGCGCGCGAGGAACCTGCCGTTTCCTGGAGCGCCGGCCGGATAATTGGCCGGACGCAGCAGCCGGGGTTCAGCGCCGATGTACTCGAGCGCCTCTTTCTTGTCCCAGATGTGATTGCCCGATGTCATCACGTCGACGCCCCAGTCGAGAAGGTTGTCCCCGATCTCGCGCGTGATACCGAATCCCGCGGCCGCGTTTTCCACATTCGCGATGACGAGATCCACGCGGTGATGCTCAACCAGCGGCTGCAGACGCTGCCGCACCAGATCGCGTCCCGGCCGGCCTACGATGTCGCCGATGAAGAGAATTCGCACCATGGCCGAGGGGCTGGATGGCTGATCGTCGAACGGATGGGCCGTTGGCTGATGGCTCAGAGTTTACGGCCAGTCAGCATCGAATGCTTTGACCATTCGCCATTTTCAGCGCTCCGCCATGGACTGGATCTGAACTGCCACCGCTCTTCCGCGCCGCTCCGCGATCTTCGGCACCGTGATGCGCAGCTCGCCATCGCGGAGCGTGGCACGTGCGCGCGAGGTGTCGCAGGCACGAGAGATGCGGACGACGCGCGCAAAACGGCCGTACCCTCGCTCGACGAGATGAAAACTGGATTCGCCGCGTACGCGCCGCGGTGCCTTGTCGCCGGCAACAAGCAGGCTGGCGCCCTTGGCCACGATCCGCACCCCGGACGCATCCATGCCAGGTAGGTCCACCACGACCTCGAGCGCATCCTCGGTTTCGTACACATCCAGGACCGGCGAGCACTCGCCGGCGAGCGACTCCGAGCCGAACGCCCGACCGAGCTCGACGAAAATCCGGCGCACCTCGTCCGCGAAATCTCCTATCTCGGATGGGAGCGCGATGGCGTGAATATCGTGGCGCACCGACGCATCATCGCATAGGCCTCAGCCCGTCGCCAGCCCATCGATAACCGACGTACTAGGTGCTAGACAACTCATGAGTTATAACTGTCGAGTTATTATGATGGCTATTTACTCATAAAATATGCTTGACTAACACTAAATACGAGCTATACTGGTTCCACTTTTTAAGGGAAGCGGAGGCTTATACAGATGCCAGGCAAAGTGATTGGAATCGACCTCGGCACCACCAACTCAGTGGTGGCTGTCATGGAAGGTGATCAGCCGACCGTCATCGTGAACCAGGAGGGCTCGCGTCTGACGCCGTCCGTGGTTGCGTTGACGAAGACCGACGAGCGTCTGGTCGGGCAAGTCGCAAAGCGTCAGGCGGTGACCAACCCCGAAAACACGGTCTTCTCGATCAAGCGGTTCATGGGCCGGAAATTCGAAGAAGTGAGCGCCGAATCGGTGCGCGTGCCGTATCGCGTCGTGCGCGAGCAGAACGGCGACGCGTGGATTGACGCACGCGGCAAGCAGTATTCGCCGCCCGAAATCTCCGCGATGGTGCTGCAGAAGCTGAAGCAGGCCGCGGAAGATTACCTGGGCGAGAAGGTCGCGGACGCCGTGATCACCGTACCGGCGTACTTCAACGATGCGCAACGCCAGGCGACCAAGGACGCCGGCACGATCGCCGGGTTGAACGTTCTTCGCATCATCAATGAGCCGACCGCTGCTGCGCTCGCGTACGGACTCGACAAGAAGAAGGACGAAACGATCGCCGTGTTCGACTTTGGTGGCGGCACCTTCGACATTTCGGTGCTCGAAGTGGGCGAGGGAGTGGTCGAAGTCAAGGCCACGAACGGCGACACGCACTTGGGCGGCGACGACCTCGACGACCGCATCATTCAGTGGCTCGCGGCGGAATTCAAGAAGAGCGACGGCATCGACCTGTCCAGGGATCGGATGGCGTTGCAGCGCCTGAAGGAAGCGGCGGAGAAGGCGAAGATCGAACTCTCGACCGCGATGGAGACGGACGTGAACCTGCCGTTCATCACGGCGGACCAGAGCGGGCCCAAGCACCTGCAGATCAAGCTCTCGCGCGCGAAGCTGGAACAGCTGGTAGACGATCTGTTGCAGCGCACGATGGCGCCTGTACGGCAGGCGTTGGCCGACGCCGGCGTCGATCCGAAGCGTATCGACGAAGTCGTTCTCGTCGGCGGTTCGACGCGCATGCCCAAGGTGCAGCAGATCGTCCGCGACTTCTTCGGCAAGGAACCACACAAGGGCGTCAATCCCGACGAGGTGGTGGCTATTGGCGCGGCCGTCCAAGGCGGCGTCCTGACCGGTGACGTGAAGGACATGCTCCTGCTCGACGTGACGCCGCTGTCACTCGGCATCGAAACGCTGGGCGGGGTGATGACCACTCTCATCTCGCGCAACACGACGATCCCGTCGCGCAAGAGCGAGATCTTCTCCACGGCGATCGACAACCAGCCGAACGTCGAAGTGCACGTCCTGCAGGGCGAGCGCCCGCTGGCGCGCGACAACCGCACGTTGGGCCGGTTCCACTTGACCGGGCTTCCGCCCGCGCCGCGCGGGGTACCGCAGATCGAGGTCGGCTTCGACCTCGACGTCAACGGCATCGTCAGCGTGACGGCGAAGGACCTGGCGACCGGCAAGGAGCAGAAAATCACTGTCACCGGCGCGAGCGGCCTGTCCAAAAACGAAGTCGATCGCATGGTGAAAGACGCTCAGGCGCACGCTTCGGAAGACCAGGCGCGACGCGATCTCATCGATGCCCGCAATCAGGCGGATTCGCTCGCGTATCAGGTCGAGAAGACCATCAACGAAAACCGAGAGAAGCTGCCGGTCGGGGAGTTGTCGAAGGCGGACGCGGCGATCGCGGATGTGCGCAAAGCGGCGCAGACCGACGATATGAATGCGATCAAGAAAGCCATCGACGAGCTGCAACGGATCTCGCACGGCATCGCGGAGCAGCTCTACAAGAGATCGCAGACTTCTCAGGGCTCGGGTACGTCAGCAGATTCGAATATCAAGGATGCAGAAGTGGTGGAAGCGTAAGGCCCACCAGATTAACGAAGGAGGAAACACATGACACTCGTACGTTGGGATCCATTTCGAGAGTTCGCTCAGCTGCAGGATCGATTCAATCGCGCCTTCGGCGAGGCATACGGCCGCCATGGAAGCGATGAGGGGTTCCTGACCAGCGGCGCGTGGGTACCACCTGTGGATATCTATCAGAACGGCGAACACGAGCTCGTCCTGACCGCGGAACTGCCCGACATGACGCGTGAGGCCATCGACATCACGGTCGACAAGGGCACGCTGACCATCAAAGGCGAGAAGAAGGTCGCCAGCGATGTGAAGGAGGACCAGTTCCATCGCGTCGAACGGCGCTACGGCACGTTCAGTCGGCAGTTCTCGCTGCCGCAAACTGTCGATCCCGCGAAAGTGGCGGCGGAGTACAAAAACGGGCTCCTCACCGTGCGGCTCCCGCTGCGCGAGGAAGCCAAGCCGCGCGCGATCAAGGTGGACGTCGCCGCGTAATGGACGATGGGCAGGAGGGGCACCCCTTCCTGCCCTTTGATTCGCGTGTTACGCTCTATAGCCGAATGGATGAGAGCATCCCAACCACCGAGGCACCGAATCCCGAAGCACCGCCGATTCCGAGCGAGCCGGCGCCTCCGATCAACAGCCGATTTCTATTCGTCGACGTCGCGGCGCTCCGCGCGAAACAATTGCGGCGTGGCGCGAGGCCGCGTCTGGGCCAGGAAATGCCCCAGGGGTTCCATAAGGCCGAGCGCGTGGCGATGGAGGAAGTGCGGAATGGGCTCGTGTACTACAACATTGCCCAGTCCACGCCGTCGGCGCCCACGCATGACTGAGCGTGGCCGGAGGACTGTTCATGGGTGACGCACTGCAGATTGCACTCGGCGCACTTCAAGGGCTGGCCTCGACCACGATATTCGTACTCGCCTTGTTCATCGGGTTCTGCGTATTGCTCGGGTTTACCAAGACCAAACGGACCGCCGGCGGACGTGCGCCGGTGATCAAGAGCCTGGACGAGCGGCTGTCGCACCGGCCGATGCATTACCTGGCGCCCACTGCACCACGCGGGCCGGCCGATCAGCTCAAAGCGCCGGAACTCGTTGAGGCGGCTGCACGTAGATCCTGATATATGGTCCACCTCCTGACACTGCCGCTCCGATTGGCGTTCGCGCTGCTCGTCGGGATCGTGCTCCTGCCGTTCGCGCTGCTTGCGCTGCCGTTTCTCCTCTTGCGTTTCGTCATCAAGACCGTTGTGGCGTTGCTCGTCTTCCCGTTCGTGCTGGTGGCGGCCATCATCGGCATTCTCTTTGCGGTGCTTGCCGTATCGATGGTGATGCTCATTCCGTTGCTGCCGATCGCGTTCATCGGGCTCTGCGTGTGGGCGCTCGTGAAGGTCGCTTCCCGCCCGGCCGTCAGTTTGTAGCGATCGTTCTCTGACTCTGAAGATCCTCTAACAAAACCCTGATTTAGCGCCTCTTTGGCAATAATGCGGGCCAATTGAGCACCACGGTCATGGGCGTGGAGGTCTCTGGCTCGACGAGCGCCGGCAGCAGAAAGCGGCCGTCCTCGCTCACCTCGATGCTCACATTGCTGCTGTTGGTCCGGAGGCGGGCGTCGAATAGTGCCTTGGGTACGCCAAATTGGATCGGGGCGCCCGGCTTGATGTCCACGGCCATGATCTTACCGTCCGTGCCGTAGTAGTACATCTCGCGACCATCATGGCTCCACACCGGCGCTTGCCCTCCGTCAGTCGAGATTTGCCATTTCGCGCCTGGCTGCGGGAAGCTGACGACGTAGATTTCGTTGCGTTTCGACTCATTCGACCTGTAAGCCAACCATCGGCCGTTCGGAGATAGCCGGGGTTGCGTTTCCTCGAATTCGGTCTGCACGTACGGGAACGGCTTACGGTCTCCAAACAAGGGAAGCACCCAAATGTCATTGTTCTCCCGTGTGACCGTGAACAAGAAACGGCCGTCACGAGAGGCGTCCATGGCCTGTTTGGCGGCGGCTTCCACTACTTCCTCAGGTCCCGTGTTATTTGCAGCCTTCTGATAGACCTTGTCGCCGCGGCCATAAAAGATGTGCGTGCCATCTCCCGACCAGATTGGACTACCAATAATTCTGTCGGTGGTCCACCGCGATTCGACGCCGCGTGCCAGGTCTCGTGTCCACAGAAAGTAGCGACCCACCTGGACGTCCCGGCGCGTAAATGCGACGCGCGTCCCATCCGGGGAGAGGGAAAACGGCCCCAGTTCAGCGGGCGCGCCCGCCGTATCGAGCCTTTTTCCTGAACGGTCGAACCAGGTGAGCTGGACGGCGGCTGACTCGCGACCCGACGTGTACAACAGAACGCCGTTCTGGGAGGCCGAAAAGTAGCCCACGACAACACCCACCCCAGCGTTCTGAGCATCGACCTCCTTCGCCACCGGCACGGCGTCTCCAGTAGTTTCGAGCTTGCCGGCGTCGAAGGGTTGAGCGACGAGCGTCCCGCCCCGAACAAATTGCAAGAACCCAGGTGCCACGTAGATTGTCCGAGTGCTCTCGGGGATCAGCTGCTTGCGGGTTTGGGAAGCGAGATCTGCCACATACACCCCGCTCTTCTGCGGGTCAGCGGCAATAGCAACGTACAGGAAGTGGTGGGCATCCGGAAGGAACCAGGGTGCAAAGTGCCCAGTCTCGTGACGCGTCGCGTCGAGATGGGTGAGCGCCTTCGGCGAACCGCCGGCCGCTGAAACGCGAAACAGAGGTGAGGTGATCCGGCCAAAGACGATGACGTCGTCCTTATTCCACGAACCAGTGAAGGGACCAGCCCCAGGGAATTGCGGATCGCTCTTGCCTGTTGTCTCTCGCGCATCCGCGATGGTTACTACCGCGCCGCCCGTGACGTCGAATTTTTTGAGCTTCCCTTCGGCGAAGAAACCCAGGCGTCGGCTGTCGGGGGCCCAAAAGGGCATCCCAGACGCTCCGTCGGCAGCCAGTATCTGCGGGACGGGGTTGTCCAGATCGCGCACCCAGACCTCACCTTTTCCGTTCACGACGCCAAAAAATGCGACGCGCCGTCCGTCCGGTGAAATCGCAGTTGAAGGAGGCCTCCCGGGTTCGAACGTTTCCTTGGGCAGCGGAAAGAACAGCTTGGCGACGGGCGGCGACTCTTCACTGAAATGGCTCCAAGTCACGAGGGCAAGTGCAACAGAGATCATGGCCAGCACGGTTGCGAGGAGAGGCCAACCAAGCCTCGACCGCACCGGAGCGGGCTGCCGATCCGGTGCAGGCTCCAGCAGCCGGCTCGCATCCCCGATGTCGCGCAGCCGCCGCTTCGGATCCTTCTGCAAACACGCCGCGAGCAGCCGCCGCACCTTCGCCGGCACTCTTTCCAGATCCGGCTCCTTGGTGAGAACCTGAGCGAGCGTCTCGGCGACGTCTTCACCTGTGAACATCCGCTCGCCCGTCAGCAACTCGTACAGCATCACGGCCCACGACCAGATATCGGCGCGCTTGTCGACGCGCTTGCCCTTGGCCTGCTCCGGCGCCATATACGCTGCAGTGCCCAGGATCACTCCTGCCACGGTTGGGCCTACCGTCAAGGTGGGCGAGTCCGTAGTACTGACTTCGCTTGATACGTCGCTGGACTCAGGGCTGAACGCCTTCGCCAATCCGAAATCCAGCAGCTTCACAACGTTGCCTGAGGGGCCATCCGGCGTGACTTTCACATTGGCGGGCTTCAGGTCACGATGTACGACGCCCTTTTCGTGCGCATACTCCAGCGCATCCGCGATCTGCGCCGCGATCCGCCAAGCGTCTTCGAACGCCATGGGGCCCTTCGGCGATTCGCCCTCGACCAACTCCATGACGATCGCGCTGTCTTCCATGCCGTAGATGTGCGCGATGTTGGGATGATTCAGTGACGCGAGAACCTCGGCCTCGCGCCGAAAACGCGCCATGCGGTCGGCATTGCCCGCGAAAGCTTCCGGCAACACCTTCAGCGCCACGTCGCGTTTCAGCTTGGTGTCGCGAGCGCGATAGACTTCGCCCATCCCGCCGGCCCCTATTGCCGCAAGGATCTCGTATGGGCCAAGTCGAGCGCCGACAACCAGAGGCATGCAAGAGCCCCAGATGAGCGGGACGCGCTCATTGTAGTAGGCACAACCCTACCGAGAAAGCGCGACGCCGATCCGCCGCTAACCAGGTGTCAACATCGTCCGCAAGCGATGCCAGCAGATCAGCGCGCACTCCAGCGAGAGGAAGACATCGTGAATTTCCTGCCCGCTTGTCGCAGCGAATGCGCAGGCACGGGATGCCGCTGCGAAGGACAAAGACGAGCCGCTCCAACTCTGAACTCTGAAATCTGAACTCTGAACTGATCAGGCTACGCTTTCCGGCTGCCACCGCAGCCCGAGATTGATAATCCGCTGGAGAACCGCCTCGTAACCCAGCCCTGTTTTTTCGGCCGACGCCGCGAAATCTTCGCCTTTCGCAATCTGGGGATTGGGATTGGCCTCGAGCACCCACACGTTTCCGGCTTCATCGAGCCGCAGGTCGATCCGCGCGTAGCCGCTCAGCTCGAGCGCTCGGAACGCGCGTTTGCAGATGTGTTGGATCCCCTCGGCTTGCGTCGGCGTCAGATCGCGGGCGGGACCGCTGTCAATCCCATATTTCTTTTGATACTTCACGCTCCATTTCACGCGGTCTGTCGCGATGCGCCGGGCGCCGTCAGGCATGCTCGTAAAGAACAGCTCCCAGACCGGCAGAGCCTGCAGCACGTGGTTGCCGATGATGCCGACGTAGATCTCGCGACCCTCGATATACCGCTCGATGATGGCGGCGGTTCTGATGCTCTCGTGGATGAACGCGACCCGTTCCTCCAGTTTCTCGTCGCTATCGACGACAGACGCTTGCGATATGCCGATTGAAGCTTCCTGGGTCAATGATTTCACGATGAGCGGGAAGGGCAGCCGCTTGGGGCGCCGCACCGGCCGTCCGATTCGTACCACGTCGAATTCCGGAACGGGAATGCGATGGTACGCGAGGAGCTTTTTCGACAGCGATTTGTCACGCGCCAGGACGAGGCCGCGCGGGTTGCATCCGGTATAGGCGAGCTTCAAGAGCTCGAGGTGCGACACGACGTTTTGATCGAAGATGACGATGTCGTCGAAACCTTCCAGAAGATTGAAGGCAATCTGCGGTTTCCACTGCTCCGATGCGCGGCGAATGTCGCCGAGGTCGTCGTGCACGCCCAGCACCCGCACGTCGTGGCCCATCCCGGTCAGCGTCGAAACGACGTCGTACTCCGTGCGCCATGGCACAGCCGTGATGTCGGTGCCTTCTTCGATCGCGGTCGGCGGGATCAGGTGGCGATGCACCAGGGCGAGCACGCGCAGCTTGACGCTCATAACGCCACCCGGTGCCGTCCGCTGTGCAGATAGTTCATCGTCTGCACGGTGAGGAACACCATGAAGTCCACTTTCGTCGCGTCCTCCGAGTCGATGAGGCGCAGGTTCTGCTCGCGGCAGCGTTCGATAATCTTCTCCAGGAGCTGATCGATTGTGTACTGGTAACTGTCGGTGAAGCTCGCGACCGTGCCGCGCACTTCCTTGCGGAGGCGGCGGAGGAAGCGCGCGGCGTGCGGATTCTTCGCGAACTGCGGGGCGTCGGAGAAGAGCCGTCGCAGGTCGCTCTCGTAGAAATCAGGATGATCCAGCCCGTAGTGCTCGCGCTTCCTCAGATAGTGTTCCCGAAGTGTCTTTTTCAGCCGTCTCAGCGGATCGACCTCACGCTTCGACTTGACGGCGGGCCGGACGCGCGCGAGCTCACGCATCACACGGTCCACGTATTCCAGCTTGCGCTGTGCCGGCCAGCCGCCGTACCGCGTGGCCCAGAGCGATTGCGGATCCAGCCAGACCGCGAATGTTTCGGCGAAGTCCTCGTCGGGATGGCTCTGCGCGTACCAGTGATCGAGGTGCTGGACGAAGCTCTTGCTGTAGGGTTTCGGCGTGTAGTACTCCGGGTATTCGGTATTCGGGTTCCCGAACAGAGCGCGGCGTTTGGGACGGCGCCGCAGGCGATACGCGTTGTCGATCGCGTGTCCGGCCTCATGGCGGAGGATCCGCAGACACGATTCCGGATCCCCCCCTTCCACCTCGAGCATCTGCGCAAGTTCGAGTCTGGCCAGCCGCGGGTGCGCGAGATAGAACGGGATCGCGATCCCCGGAACGCCGTCCGGCGTAAACCACTCGTCCGACAGCCAGTAGTGCGGACGGAACGTGAGGCCGCGCGCCTCGAGTTCCGCGTTCAGCTGCGCGATGCGGGGTTCGAGATCGGTGCCCGCAATCATGAGACCGAGATCGCACATCCGAAGTTCGAGCAACTGCTCGTCGTTGAGCGCGGCCCACGCGGCGCTTTTCAGCGGCTCGCGATCGGCGGCGTCTGTATCGACCATTCGGTGTCGCGTTCGTAGGCTTCGGCGACACGAAACAGCGTCGCCTCGTCGAATCGCCGCCCGGTCAGCTGCAGGCCGATGGGCAGGCGGTCCGTGCTGAATCCGCAGGGCACGCTGATGGCGGGCAGACCCGCGAGGTTGGCGCTGACCGTGAAAATGTCGGCGAGATACATCTGCAGCGGGTCTGTGGTCCGTTCGCCGATCGCAAACGCCGGCGTGGGGCTGGTCGGCATCGCGACCACGTCGACGTGGTCGAAGGCGCGATCGTAGTCGCGCAGAATCAGTGTCCGCACCTGCTGCGCCTTGAGATAGTACGCGTCGTAGTACCCGGCGCTCAGGACGTACGTGCCGAGCATGATCCGGCGCTTGACCTCGGCACCAAGTCCCTGCGCGCGCGTCCGCGCGTACATCTGCCGAATGGTGTCACCGGCATGGGATCCGGCGTCGGGCGGGGCGCCAGTCGCGCGGAATCCATAACGCACGCCATCGTACCGCGCGAGATTCGAACTGGCTTCAGCGGTCGCGATCAGGTAGTAGACCGCGATCGCGTGTTGCGCGTGCGGCAATTCAATGTCGACGAGCGAGGCACCCCGTGCGCGGAGGACCTCGAGCGCGGCGTGAATGGCAGGCCCGACGTCGGGATGCACTCCCTCCAGCAGCAGACGCGGGACGCCGATCCGCGTGCCGCGCACGTCGCCGGTGATCGCACTCGCGTAATCCGGCACCGCTTCGGGCGCGCTGGTCGCATCGGCCGGATCCGGTCCTGCGATGATGCCGAGCGCGATGGCTGCATCAGTCACGGTTCGGGTCAGCGGGCCAATCTGATCGAGGGACGATCCGAAGGCGAGCAGCCCGTATCGCGAGACTCGGCCGTAGGTCGGTTTCAGCCCGACGACACCGCACAGCGCCGCGGGCTGCCGCACCGATCCGCCGGTGTCCGAGCCGAGCGCGAGTGGGACGATGCCGGCGGCGACCGCCGCGGCCGAGCCGCCGCTCGATCCCCCTGGAATGCGGTCGAGCGCCCACGGATTGTGAACGGGTCCGAACGCCGAATTCTCGTTCGACGAGCCCATCGCGAACTCGTCGCAGTTGGTCTTCCCGACGATGACCGCGCCGGCCGCTTCGAGCCGCGACACAGCGGTCGCATCGTACGGTGGCACGTACGCGTCGAGGATGCGTGACGATGCGGTCGTGCGGAGGCCGCGCGTGCAGAGGTTGTCCTTGAGCGCCACCGGTACGCCGAGCAGCGGGGCGTCGCGCCAGCGATCGCGATGCTCGTCGATCTCTCGCGCGCGAGCCAGCGCGCGCTCAGCCGCAACGGTGATAAATGCATGAAGGCTCGGATCGAGCGCGTCGAGACGCGCCAGCGCGTCGCCGCATACGTCCACCGCGGACTTTTCGCGCGATCGGATCGCATCGCGCAGATCGCGAACCGTTCGCTCGATGGCGATTCGGGTCATCCGATGACCCGCGGTACCTTGAACAAGCCGACGTCCGGTGCGGCATCGGGCGCGTTCGCCAGCGCTGCGTCGCGGGGGAGCGACGGTCTCACCTCGTCGAGCCGGTCCGATTCGTGACGTGTGACGATGCTGGCCGTCGGCGGGACGCCCGTGGTGTCGATGCGCTGCACTTCCTCGGCGTAGGAGAGCACGTCGGCGAGCTGTTTTGCGAACAAGTCCATTTCCGCGGCGTCGAGCTCCAGATGGGCCAGCGCCGCTATGGCCGCGACCTGTTCTATCGTGAATGCCGATGCCATGGGCAAATGCTACCATGCTCATGAATGGCTAATCGCTGATCGCTGACGCATGTAATTGCTGATGGCTGGAGGCCATCAGCCATGAGCACCGGCCATGACAGCGGCAATCCGAAAAGCGGCCGTCGCGGGAAGCTGGTATCCCGGATCCCGGTCCGCGCTCGAAGTCGCCGTCGATCGTCATCTCGACACGAGGGGTCGCGATCTCGCGGGCGATCTCGTCGCGCTCATCGCGCCGCACGCCGGGCTGATGTACTCCGGTCCGGTTGCCGCGCACGCATATCGGCTCCTCCGCAATCGCACGTTCGATGTGGCCGTCGTCGTGGGGCCCTCGCACTTCGTCGGATTTGACGGCGTCGCCATTCACACGGCCGGCGGGTTCGAAACCCCCTTTGGTGTGGCGGCGATTGACTCGGAGTGCGCGCACGCACTCGAAGCGGCCACGCCGATGGTGCGCCAGCACCCGACGGCGCACATGCGCGAACACTCGCTCGAGATGCAGTTGCCGTTTCTCCAGCGAATGGCGCCGAATGTTCCAATTGTGCCGCTCGTCATGGGTTACCAGACAGCCGATACCGCGCGGGGATTGGGCGACGCGCTGTCGGCGGTTTTGAACGGCCGCCGGGCGCTGCTGATTGCCAGCACAGACCTGTCGCATTATCACGATGCCCGCACGGCGGCGGCGCTCGACCACGTCGTCATCGAGTGCGTCTCTGCCTTCGACGCGGATGCGCTGCAGGGCGCGCTCGACCTCCGGCCCGATCATGCGTGCGGCGGCGGCCCCACGGTTGCCGTAATGCGCGCGGCACGCGCGCTCGGCGCGACCGATGCGGTCACGCTGCACTACGCGGACTCGGGCGACGTTTCCGGAGACAAGTCGGCAGTGGTGGGTTACCTGGCCGCGGCGTTCGGGAGGTTCGCATGACAGAGGCCGCCGATCGAATACGTCTCTTGCAGCTTGCCCGCGACGCGATCGTCGCGCACGTGATGCGTCTGCCGCTGGCGCCGCCAGAGCTCACCGGAATCTACACGCGGCGCGGCGCCGCGTTTGTCAGCCTGCACGCGAACGGAGCGCTGCGCGGCTGTATCGGGCATCTCGAGGCCGATGAACCCCTCGGCGAGGTGATTCGTCGATGCGCGGTGGGTGCGTGCAGTCACGATCCGCGATTTGTCCCGGTGACCCCACAGGAACTGCCGGCGTTACATATCGAGTTGTCCCTGTTGGCGGCGCTCGAACCGATTCACGATCGATCAGCGATCGAAATCGGCCGTCATGGCCTCGTGATCGAGCACGGATGGCACCGAGGTCTGTTGCTGCCACAAGTCGCCACCGAATGGAATTGGGACGTCGAAGCGTTCATTGCGCACACCTGCCAGAAAGCCGGGCTGCCGCACGACGCGTGGCAAAGCGGCGCGAAGATGTGGCGATTCGAGGCGGAGGTGTTTGGCGAGGACAGGGAGGATACTCAGAAGAGACCACGCTGACCGCAGAGCCCGCAAAGCTTGCAGACATACCGCGAGTTCCGCGAACGTCTCGTTGATTGCCGTCTCGAATCGCTCAAGCCTTCAACAGTTTTCGCAGCGCCCTCAGGTTCCTGGCATCGAACCTGTCCACCTCGATTTTCGTTGGCGATCGATGTTCTTCCTTGGGCGTTTCGAGCAGCATCGGCAGTCCCTTGAACCTCGGATCGTTCACCAGCCGGCGAAACGGTTCCAGGCCGAGACAGCCTCGTCCGATGTGTTCGTGGCGATCGACGCGGCTGCCGAGCGGACGCTTCGAGTCGTTCAGGTGCATCACGCGTAGTCGCGCGAATCCGACGAGCCGTCTGAACTGCCTGAATGTCGACGCATAGCCTTCTGGCGATGCGATGTCGTACCCCGACGCGAGCAGGTGGCATGTGTCGAGGCAGACGCCGACGCGAGAGTGCCCGCGCATCCCCTCGATCATCGTCGCGAGATCCTCGAACGTGGAACCGAGCGACGTGCCCTGCCCTGCGGTGTGCTCCAGCAGCACCATCGTCCGGCCGCGCGATCGGGCACGTAACAACTCGATGAGGCCGTCCGCAATCCGAGACAATCCGTCCGCTTCGCAGCCCGAGGTGTAGCACCCCGGATGCAGCACAACGCCCAGCAGCCCCAGCGCCTCCGCGCGATCGAGTTCGTCGCCCATCGCATCGAGCGACTGCTGTTGCAGCGTCGGGTTGGCCGTCGCGAGGTTGATCAGATAGCTGGCGTGAGACACGACCGGCCACAGACCGGACGCGCTCACCTTCGCACGGAATTCGCAAGTCTCCTCACGCGTCAGCGGCCGGCCGCACCACTGGTTGGCGTTCTTCGCGAAGATCTGGAACGCGTCACATCGGTGCGCGATTGCCCGATCCACGGCGCGCGGCAGTCCGCCGGCGACAGACACGTGAGCGCCGAAGAGGGGACTCAAGCAAAAGTTAGAAGTTAAAAGTCAAAAGTCAAAAGTAAAACCGCGAACCGCGAACCTCGAATCTCGAACCTCGAACCGAGTTTATCTCCCCAACCGCTCCTGGAGGACTCGCCCGTCGGTTCCGATTCTGACGACCGCCGTGAAGATGTCGGGACCGGGGCGCGGTTCGAGCGACACGACGCCCGCGACGAACCGCACGTCTGTCCAGCGCACGGTCGTGACGCCGTGGGGATCGGTGCTCAATCGTGCGGCCGGAAAGCGCGAAAACCCGAGAAACACCTGGCCGAGATGCGTGCCGGCCGCTTGCGTGACCGTGGCCGTCCACACGTCCGGATATCGGACCGACGTGCGCCACGGCGCGCCCGGTTCATCGTCGTCATCGCGCCATCGCGCATCCAGCAGATCCAGATCCCGAAGTTCGTACGCATTGGACAGTTTGAGGATCACGCGCCATCTGAACGGAGACGTGAAGCTCGGCATCGCCGCGGCTTCGATGAGGCACCTGCGTCCGGCCGCCGGTGCGCCGGCCGTGGCCCGCGGCCAGACGGCGATGGGCGAACCGGAATCCGCCTCGGGATCGCATGGTTGCGGAAGCGTCGGACCGAACAGGCGCGGCAGCATCGAAAGCGCCGCATGATGCGAGACTGCGCGCGCACCGTAGTTGACGGCCATCAGCGTCAACACGATCGACGCATTGCGTCGTCGTGCCGCGGGCGACTGCTGCCCGAAGACGATGCCGGCCACGAGCGCGGCAAGCAGGTACACGTCGATGATGGGCATCAGATCGATGCCGAACCATTGCCAATTGAACGGGCTGAGGAAACGGATGCCGTACGACGTCGGCAGGTCCATCAGGACGTGCAAGACCGCGCCGATGATCGATACGGCGACGAGCATTGGAAACGACGCGTTGTCGTCATGGTCCGGCACGGTGCTGCGGTTGCGCGCCGCGGTCCGCCGGTCGTAGATGCGGCGGCCGAGCCAGACGACCGCGGCCGTGATGGCGGCGAAACCGACGATGCCCAGCGGTCCGTGCGTGGGACCGCGATGCCACTTCAAATAGTTCACGGGTCCGGTCGCGATCGTGACGATGTCGATGTCCGGTGCGTTCGACGCGATCAGGAGCGCTGCGGTCGTCCCGCGGCCCGCACGGCCGAGCGGCGTGCGCGCGAGGGTGAGCCCGAAGAGCGTGTGAGTGAGATTGTCCAAGCAAACTAATATAGCAGCATGCGAAAAGCGTCTTCTGCCGCCTTCGTGGTGTCGGCTCTGTTGGTCGCGGCGCCGCCGGCACACGCGTGGGGCTTTGCCGGCCATCGCATGATCATGGCGCGTGCAATCGATCTGCTGCCGCCAGAGCTCAAGCCGTTCTTCACGCACTATCGCGACGAGATCGTCGCGCGATCGATCGATCCCGATCTCTGGCGCAACGCCGGATGGGAAGACGAGCCGAACCATTTTCTCGATTTCGGCGCGCGCGAGTTCGGTGAGTACCCGTTTCGCGAACTGCCGCGCGAATACGGCGACGCTCTCGAGAAGTTCGGTCAGGCGACATTGAGACGCAACGGTCTGCTGCCCTGGCGGGTCGCGGAAGAGTTCGGAAACCTTCGGCGAGCGTTCGAAGGTTTCAGGCGAGAGTCGGCGTACGGACCGACTGACGTCGTACTCTTCGCGCCGGTCGCGTGCCACTACATTCAGGATGCGCATCAGCCGTTACACGCCTCGATCAATTACGACGGCCAGCTGACCGGCAACAGCGGCATTCATGCGCGATTCGAGCGCGACCTCATCGAGCGGTTCGCGTCGCGTCTCACGCTGTCGCCCGCCGCGCCGCAGCCGATCGGCAACGCTCGCGACACTGCGTTCGATGCGCTGCTGGCCAGTTATCCGCTGGTCGATCAGATCCTGAGAGCGGACGCCGACGCCGCGGCGGGCAAGGACACGTACGACGACGATTACTTCGAGAGGTTCTTTGCGAAGGTCAAGCCGGTGCTCGAGCGACGTCTGTCGGACTCGATCACGGCGAGCGCCGGCATCATCATCGGTGCATGGGAAGCGGCCGGGAAACCGGCCTTGAAGCTCGAAGGCGCGCGGCCGCTTCAGAAAATCAAGAAGCCGTAAGCCGGGCTACTTCGAATCCCGCGATCCGGAGTCATTCTCGTGCAGACTCTTGTCGAAGCGGGCCTCGATCGGCGCCAGCAGTGCCAGGACGATTAGGGTAATCGCCGTCGCGATCGCGGCCATCTGGTATTGTCCGGCGCCCACGGCCATGCCGACCGCCGCGTTCACCCAGATGGTAGCCGCCGTCGTCATGCCGCGAATGCTCCGTCCGGCGTGAAGGATTGCGCCGGCGCCCAGGAATCCGATTCCTGTCACGATCTGCGCAGCCACGCGGTCGGGCGTTCCGCCGGAGGAACCGAGGTCGATCGAGATTGTCGTGAACAGCGCCGATCCGACGGCAATGAGAATATTCGTGCGGAGGCCGGCGGGTTTCCGTCGAGCTTCGCGCTCGATGCCCATTGCGGCGCCCAACCCTGCCGCGAGCAACAGACGAAGCGAGAGATCGAGGGGCGCCATGTCCCGTCTACAATCGATCGTGTGGAGGCGATAGTTTACCTCGTGCCGGTGGGAGCGGGCCGCTACGAGCTCTACTCCGAGCCGCCCGACGACGTCGATGCGACGCCACGCGAAGGATTTTTCGCGCAGCAGGCGCATCGATTCCGCGAGCGGTGGCGCGAGGCGGTTCATACCGCGCGGCGTGGCGATCAACCGACCGGCTATCTGGCCCGGGCGCGCGACTGGGTCGTGTGCCGCGTTGCGGAGACCATCGGCGAACAGCGCACCCTCTGGTCGCTGCGCCAGCTCGCGGCGATCGAGCTGCGCTACCCGTCCGATCTGTCGGCCGCCGATGCGGTGTCGCTGCCGCGGCAGCTCCTGCTCGCCGCGCGCTGGCACCACGGTGTCTGGCTCATCGTCGACGGCGTCCTGTTCGCGTTGTCCGGCTTGCTCGTGCTCGTGCCGGGACCGAACGTGTTCGCCTACTATTTCGGTCTGCGCACGGTCGGGCACTTCCTCTCGTGGCGCGGCGCCGTTTGCGGCCTCGATCGGGTTGAGTGGCATCGGCACGCCGAACCGGCGCTCGCCGAACTCCGCGAGCTGGCCGACGTGCCGCGCGAGTCGCGTGCGATGCGTGTCGAGGCCATCGCCGCAAGTCTCAAGCTGCCGAGGCTCGCGGCGTTCTTCGATCGCGTCGCAGTGTGAAGATAAGGATCTGAGGATCTGAGGATGTGAGGATCTAAGGATGTGAGGATGTGAGGGTGTGAGGATGTGAGGATCTAAGGATGTGAGGATCTAAGGATGTGAGGATGTGAGGATGTAAGGATGTGAGGATGTGAGGATGTGAGGATGTGAGGATCTGAGGAGCTGAGGGATCTGAGAATTTGAGAATCTGAAGGCGTGAGAATGTTAGGATCTAGGGCGGATGTGCCTGGCTTCGTGGATTATCAGATTCTTAGATTCTCAAATTCCCAGATTCTCCAAATCCTCAGATTCTCAAATCCTCAGATTCTCAAATCCTCAGATTCTCAAATCCTCAGATTCTCAAATCCTCAGATTCTCAAATCCTCAGATTCTCAGATTCTCAGATTCTCAAATCCTCAGATTCTCAGATTCTCAGATTCTCAGATCCTTACATTCTTACATTCTTATATTCTGTCACCCTGACATACTCAGTTCTGTAGATTGAAGCTCAAACAGATCGCCGAACACCTTGGCTGTCGCCTGGAAGGCGACGGCGACATCGACATCGTGCGTGTCGCTGCGATCAGGCACGCGCAGCCGGGCGACCTGACGTTCCTGACGAATCACCGGTACCTGGCCGAGCTCGAGACGACGCGCGCGTCGGCTGTGATCGTGGGGGTGAAAGAAGCGGCGAAACCGTCGCCATCACGCGCACTTCTGCGAAGCGACGACCCGTATTCGGCGTTCGCGCGCGCCGTTGCGTTGTTCGCTCAGCCAGTTGCTCCCGCGAAAGGAGTGGATCGGCTCGCGTCGATCGCGCCCGACGCGACGATCGGGGCCGACGCATCGATTGGACCCTTTGTGACGATCGGATCTGGCGCCTCCATCGGCGTCCGCACGATTATTCATCCCAATGTCGTCGTTGGTCCCGATTCGCACATCGGCGACGATTGCGTGATCCACTCCCAGGTCGCCGTCCGAGAGCGGGTGACGATCGGCCATCGAGTCATCCTGCACAACGGCGTCGTGATCGGCAGCGATGGGTTCGGTTTTGCCCCGCAGAAAGACGGCACGCACCTGAAGATCCCCCAGGTCGCCAGCGTGGTGATCGAAGACGACGTCGAAGTGGGCGCAAACTCGACGATCGATCGACCGGCGGTCGGCGAAACCCGGATCAAGGCTGGAACGAAAATCGACAACCTCGTGCACATCGCTCACGGCGTGACGCTGGGCCAGCGGGTGCTCCTTGCGGCTCAGGTCGGGATCGCCGGCAGCACGACGATCGAGGACGACGTGAAGGTGGCGGGGCAGAGCGGTGTGACGGGACACGTCCGTATTGGACGCGGCGCCAGAGTTGGCGCGAAGAGCGCCGTGCTCCAATCGGTTGACGCTGAAGCCTTCGTGACGGGCCATCCCGCGTTCGAGCATGCGGAATGGCGAAAAGCCTCCGTCGTCTTCCGGCAACTGCCGGTTCTCAAAAAACGCATCGACGAGCTCGAACGCATCGTTGCCGATCTGAGGGAGAAGCTCGCCGCATGCCGGTCGGAGTCCGATCGCTGATCGTTCGACTCGTTCTGTTCGTCGCTTGTCTATCGTGTATCGGCGCAACCCGCGCCGGCGCCCAACAGCCCGTGATCGTGAAGCCGCCCGAGAAGCCGGATTTCTTCTCGCACTCGACGTTCCACCTCGACGCAGCCTGGCTCGGCAACACGACGGTCACGCCTTCACCCGACAAGCCTCCGGAGGCCCAACGCTTTGCGTGGGACACGTTCTGGGGCGGTTCCATCGACGTCCTCGACTTCGTCAAGGGGCGACTGGCGGTGCTCATCGACTACGAAGCGGTGCTCGGGAGCGAGTTCCAGCCATTCGATCCCAATCAGGGAAACTACACCCTGGAAGGGTCTGTGTCGGCGCGCATCGGTGGGAAAACGGAAGTGGTCGGAATCTTTCATCACGTGTCGCGCCATCTGAGCGATCGGCCCAAGGCGAATCTGCCGGTGGCGTATAACGAGGTTGGCGCTCGCCTGCTTCGAAAAGCCGACCTGGGCAGAGTGGGGTTGGACATCGACGCCGAGGGTGGAGGCGTCGCGGCGCGAGCCTATGTGGACTACAGCTGGCTGGCCGACGTGAACCTGCTCGCTCGCACGCCGCTTTCCGGCCGGTTCGGCGTATTTGCGCATGTGGCGGGCCATCTCGTCGGCGTCGACGCCGACGTGGCCAACCGGACGACGCAAACCGGCGGACTGTTCGAGGCGGGTCTTCGGATCAACGGTCGCGGTGGCATCATGGAGCTGTTCGTGGGCGCCGAAAAGCGGGTGGACGCCTATCCGCTCGACCGCCAGCCCGAACACTGGCTGCTCACGGGCTTCCGCCTACTCAGTAGATAATCAAGGGAATCATGGTCAGACCGTCACGGTCGATTGCCGCCCTCGCGCTCGGTCTAGCGGTCGTCTACAGCGCCACGCAGTCTTCCTCGGCCGCGTCGCGACCGCCCAAGCTGCCGTATCAGATCACGACGCTCCCCAACGGACTCACCGTCGTGCTGTCGGAGGATCATTCGACGCCGATCGTGCATTTGCAGCTGTGGTATCACGTCGGCTCGAAGAACGAGCGACCGGGACGCACCGGGTTCGCCCACCTGTTCGAGCACTTGATGTTCAAGGGTTCGAAGAACGTACAGCCCGAAGCGCACACGTCGATGATTTCATCGATCGGTGGCCAGAGCAACGCGTACACCACCGAGGACGAGACAGTGTTCTGGGAAACGGTTCCAGCGCAGTACCTGCCACTCGTTCTCTGGCTCGAAGCCGACCGGATGGCGACGCTGCGCATCGACAAGGACACGTTCACGAACGAGCGCGACGTGGTCAAAGAAGAGCGCCGGATGCGCGTAGACAACCAGCCGTTCGGGCGCCTGAACGAAATCATCTACGACCAGGCATTTACCGTGCATCCGTACAAGCACGCGACCATTGGCAGCATGGTCGACCTCGAGGCTGCCTCAGTGGACGATGTGCGCGATTTCTATCAGACGTACTACGTGCCGTCGAATGCGACCCTGGTGCTCGTCGGCGATTTCGATTCGGCGCAGGCCCTCCAGCTGGTGGCGCAGTACGTCGGGCGTGTACCGAAGGCCGCCCGCGAAGTGCCGCGTGACATTCCAAAGGAGCCGCCGCAGACGCAGGAGAAGCGGGTGACGCTGCGCGAACCGTGGCCGCTGCCGGCGGTTATCGTTGCCTATCACATCACCTACGATGGCAACCCCGATTCGTACCCGCTGCATATCGCCGCCAAAGTGCTGTCCGACGGCCAGACGTCGCGCATCTACAACAGGCTCGTGTACGAGAAGCAGATGGCGGTCGCCGCGTTCGGGAACGCGAGCCTGATCGAGGACCCGAACCTGTTCTATGCGGTCGCCATCCTGCAGCCGGGACACACGCCGGAGGAAGTGACAGCCGCGCTGATCGCCGAACTGGATCGTCTCAAAACCGAGCCCATCACCGATCACGAGCTGCAGCGCACCAAGAACCAGTTTGCGCGCGATTACATCATGGGCCGCCAGTCGAATCAGCAGAAGGCCGGACAGCTGGCGCATGCCGTGGTGATCCACCGCGACATCAAAACCGCGGACGGCGAGTTCGACATCTTCCAGAACATTACCGTCGCCGACGTGCAACGCGTGGCGCGCACCTATTTCAGACCTGAAAACCGGCTGGTGCTCACGCTGCTGCCATCGGGCAAAGCAGGTGCGCAATGATCGGCCGGGACATGGTCAGCCACCTGGACACACGGACTCACGGGGTGCGCACTCAACGGGTGCTGCGAAGCAGACACGGCGCGCTCGACGTTCGGCGGCCCGAATCCCGCATCGCGCGCCGCTCTGCATCTGTGAACCTCCGTGGCGTACTGCTCTGTGTCCTCTCGCTCACGTTCTGCGTCCGGGCCGGAGCTCAAACCACCAACTGGCCCTCCGAATTTCCTCCGCGGCCGTTGCCGGCGCGCGAGATCAAGTTTCCGCCGTACGACATCCAAATGTTGCCCAATGGACTGCAGGTGGTCGCGGTGCTCCACCATGAACAGCCAGCAGTGACGATGCGGATGCTCATCCGCGCGGGCGCTGCGGCGGATCCCAAGGACAAGCTGGGCCTGGCGCGGCTCGCGGCATCGTTGCTGGACCAGGGCACGACCACGATGTCGGCCGAGCAGATGAACGACGCGATCGACTCCATCGGCGGGGCCATGGGT
>JBKPDW010000089.1:0-10874 GCA_046728115.1 Acidobacteriota bacterium
CCGCTTCTTCGTATCCCGTCCCATCGTTGCGATCGTCATTGCGATCATCACGGTGCTCGCCGGCCTCGTGTCGATGCAGGCGCTGCCGATCGCGCAGTTCCCCGAGATCATCCCGCCGCAGATCAGCGTTTCGGCGACCTACACTGGCGCCGATGCGCTGACGATCGAATCGTCGGTCGCGACGCCGCTCGAACAGCAGATGAACGGCGTCGACAACATGCTGTACATGCAGTCGACGAACGCCAACGACGGCAGCATGTCGCTGACCGTCACCTTCGACGTCGCGACCGATCCGAACATCGATCAGGTGAACGTGCAGAACCGCGTGGCGCAGGCGCAGCCGAACCTGCCGCCCGACGTCACCACGTTCGGCCTGACGATGCGGAAGGCGACCGGCTTTCCGATGCTGATCGTCTCGCTGCTGTCGCCGAACGACAGCTACGACGCGCTCTTCCTCGCCAACTACGCGAACATCAACATCGTCGATGCGCTGTACCGCGTTCCGGGCGTCGGCGACGTGCGCATTTTCGGCGCCGGCGACTACGCGATGCGGATCTGGGTGAAGCCCGATCGGCTCGCCACGCTCGGCCTCACCGTGCCCGATCTCGTCCGCGCCGTCCAGCAGCAGAGCACGGTCAACCCCTCCGGCCAGGTGGGTGCGCGACCGGCGCCTGCCGGGCAGGAGATGACGTACACCGTTCGCGCGCAGGGACGGCTGCAGACGCCGGAGGAGTTCGGACGAATCGCGGTGCGCTCGAACCCCGACGGCTCGGTCGTCAGGCTGCGTGACGTGGCGCGCATCGAGCTCGGCGCCCTCAACTATCAGCAGATCGGCCGGGTGAACGGCCGCCCAGGCTGTGCCGTGGCCGTCTTTCAAACGCCGGGCTCCAACGCGCTTGCGGTCGCCAACGGCGTCAAGCGCGTGATGGCAGACCTGCAGACCCGATTCCCGCCGGACCTCGAATACCGCTACTCGATCGATACGACGCTGCCGGTCTCGCAGGGCATCAAGGAGATCCTGATCACGCTCGGCATGGCGATCGCGCTTGTGATCTTCGTCGTCTACGTGTTCCTGCAGAACTGGCGCGCCACGCTGATTCCGATGATCGCCGTTCCGGTGTCGCTCATCGGCACATTCGCCGTGTTTCCGCTCCTGGGCTTCTCGATCAACACCCTGTCGCTGTTCGGCCTCGTGCTCGCGATCGGCCTCGTCGTCGACGATGCAATCGTCGTCGTCGAGAGCGTCGAGCATCACATCGAAGAAGGGATGCGGCCGAAGGACGCGACGCTGAAGGCGATGGAGGAGGTGTCGGGGCCGGTGGTCAGCATCGCCCTGATCCTGTCGTCCGTTTTCATCCCGGTCGGATTCCTGAGCGGGATTCAGGGGCGGCTGAACAAGCAGTTCGCGATCACGATTGCGATCTCGGTGATGATCTCGGCGTTCAACGCGCTCACGCTGTCGCCTGCGTTGTCGGCGATGCTGCTCCGGCCGCGTACGGAAACGCGTGGCTGGTTCGGTCGGTTCTTCGGGCTCTTCAACCGCTCGTTCGGCCGTGCCACCAGGGGGTACGTCCGGGTCAGTCACGGCCTCGTTCGGAAGATGTTCGTCGGCGTCGCACTACTGGTCGTGCTCACGGCGTCGGCCGTGGTCGTCGGCCGCCGCCTGCCCACGAGCTTCGTCCCGGAAGAGGATTACGGCTACTTCCTGCTGAACGTGCAGCTGGCGCCCGCCGCATCGCTCGAGCGGACCGACGCGGTGTGCCGCAAGATCGATCGGCTGCTGGCGCGGACGGAGGGCATCGCCAACTTCAACACGATTGCGGGGTTCAGCCTGCTCTCGCGCGTCACCGCGAGCAACTACGGCTTCTATTTCATCGGATTGAAGCCGTGGGACGTCCGGACGACAGCGGGCCTCGAGGCGCGTCAGATCGTCAACCGCGTCAACGCCGAACTGCGGCAGGTCGCGCCCGAAGCAACCGCGTTCGCGGTGATGCCCCCGTCGATTCCGGGCCTGGGCACGCAGGGCGGATTCTCGTTCTGGCTCCAGGATCGCAGCGGCGGCAGCCTCGATTTTCTGAACCAGAACGTGCAGACGTTGCTCGAGGCCGCGAGGAAGCGGCCGGAACTGGCCGGCGTGACCACGCAGTTCACGGCAGGGGTGCCGCAGTTGTTCGCAGATCTCGATCGCGACAAGGTGCTCAAGCAGGGCATCGCGGTCGGCGACGTGTATCAGACGATGCAGGCGTTTCTGGGCGGCCTGTTCGTCAACCAGTTCAACCGGTTCGGCCGCCAGTGGCGCGTCTTCCTGCAGGCGGAAGGCGCCGACCGCACCGACGCGTCTGACATCGGGCAGTTCTATGTGCGCAACAACGACGGCTCGATGGTGCCGCTGTCCGCGCTGGAGACCACGAAACCGGCCTTCGGGCCTCAATACACGAACCGTTTCAACGTGTACCGCGCGGCGCTCGTCACCGGCGCCGCGGCGCCTGGTTACAGCTCCGGACAGGCGCTCGACGTTCTCGAGGAGGTCGCTCGCGAGACCTTGCCGCGCGAGATCAGCTACGACTGGTCGGACCTCTCGTATCAGGAGAAGAAAGCCGGCGGTTCAAGCGCGTTGTTCGCGCTCTCGATCGCGTTCGTCTTCCTGATCCTCGCAGCGTTGTACGAGAGCTGGTCGCTCCCGTTCTCAGTGCTCTTGTCGGTGCCGGTCGCGGTGTTCGGCGCAGTTCTTGGCCTGTACATCCGTCGTTATGACTTCGACGTCTATGCGCAGATTGGCGTGATCATGCTCATCGGGCTGGCAGCCAAGAACGCCATTCTGATCGTCGAGTTCGCCAAAGCACGGCTCGAGGAGGGAATGAGCCTCGTCGAGGCGGCGCTCGAAGGCGCGAAGATCCGGCTGCGGCCCATTCTGATGACGTCGTTCGCGTTCATCCTGGGATGTGCGCCGCTCTGGTTTGCGAGCGGGTCCGGCGGAGTCTCCAGGCGGATTCTCGGGACGGTCGTGGTCACGGGGATGCTCGCTGCCACGCTGATTGCGATTTTCATCATTCCCGTGCTGTTCGTCCTGGTCGAACGGTTGTCCACACGCCGGGTGTCGACGCACGGCGGCGCAGCCGACCTCGTTCCCGGCGAGAACCGTTCGTAACATGACCCGCACAATGACTCGCATCGGTCGTCCACGCCTCGTCATCGGATCCGCGCTGCTGGCGGCAGCCGCATCCGGCTGCACGGTCGGCCCCAATTACACGCGGCCGGCCGTGAATCTGCCCGATGCGATGCGCGGCGCCGATCCGGCCGCGCCGCCGACGGACGCGTCTCTGGGCGACCAGCGGTGGTGGCAGTTGTTCGACGACGACACGCTGCAGACGTTGATTCGTACCGCGATCGAACGGAACGACGACGTGCGGATCGCAGCGGCCCGCATCCTCGAGGCCCAGGCGCAACTCGGCATCACGCGCGCCGATCAGTTTCCCGACGTCGAGGCCGGCGTCAACGTGCTCGGACAGCGCCCGGCGGCGGCGCTGGGCTTTCCGGCCAGGAACATCGCCGCGTTCCAGGTTCAAGGATCGGCGTCATGGGAGCTCGACTTCTGGGGCCGGTTTCGTCGCGCGACCGAGGCCGCGCGGGCGCAGCTTCTCGCGAGCGAATGGGCCCGCCGCGCCGTCGTGACGACGCTCGTCAGTCAGGTGTCGAGCGCCTACTTCGGCTTGCGCGCGCTCGATCTCGAGCTGGACATCTCGCGCCGCACGCTCGCGTCGCGGCAGGAGTCGCTGGAGCTGGCGCAGGTGAGAGAAAGCGGCGGCGCCACGTCGCTCATCGACGTCAGGCAGGCGGAACAGCTCGTCTACAGCGCGACCGGCGAGATCGCGACCCTCGAGCGTCAGATCGAGCAGCAGGAAAATTTCATCAGCGTGCTCCTCGGCAGCAATCCCGGCCCGATGGCGAGGGGCAGGCCGCTCGCCGAGCAACCGCACCAGCCGGATGTGCCGGCCGGACTGCCGTCGGCCCTGATCGAGCGGCGGCCGGATATCCAGCGCGCCGAGCAGCAGCTCGTCGCGGCGAACGCGCAGATCGGCGTCGCGCGCGCCGCGTACTTTCCCCAGATCGTGCTGACTGGATCCGGCGGTTTCGAGAGCGTCGCGCTGACGTCGCTGTTCACCGCGACGAACGCGATCTGGAGCGCGGCCATCGCGTCGACAACGCCCGTCTTCACCGCGGGCCGCACGCGATTCCAGGTGAACCTCGCCGAGGTCCGCCGGGAAGAGGCGACGATCGTGTATCAGCAGACGGTCCGCCAGGCGTTTCGCGAAGTGGCCGACGCGCTCATCGGATATCGCAAGCTCCGCGAGTTCCGCGAGCAGCAGGCGCTGCTGTTCACCGCCGCGCAGGATGCGCGGCGTCTCGCGCAGGTGAGATACGAAGGCGGCGTGACCAGTTATCTCGAGGTGCTCGACGCCGACACACGCCTGTTCGATGCCGAACTGGGACTCGCGGAAGCCGAGCTGAGCGAACGATCGGCCTTTGTCGAGATCTACCGGTCGCTCGGCGGCGGATGGCAGACCTGAACGTTTGCGCCTCCAGGATCGGCGCCTTCTGAGATCCGCGCGCGAACTCGTTCACCGCAGTACGCACCGAATCAGGGCACCGGCCCTGGTTCCTGGTACTTCGTTCGTGCGTGGCGGCCGTCGCCGATTCACCGTGCACGCGCCAGCGCCGTGACGATCTCCCACTGAAAGCGGACGAAGCGATAGAGCTCGCTCTCGAGCAGCCGCTCCTGATCGCTGTGCATCCCGAAGCCCTTCACCTGGTCTTCGACGTCGATCGCCGATCCGACGCCGGCGCACTGGACGCCTTTCATGCGCACCTGCGCCATGTCGGTGGCGCCGGTGCTCATCGATGGCAGGGTCGGCGCCTGGTAGATCTTCGTCACCGCCGCTTCGACGGTCTTGAACAGCTCGGAATCGAGCCGTGCCACGGCCGGCGCCGGCCGCGACGCCACGTTCGTGTAGTGCACGTCGACCGCCGGATCATTGACGATCTTCGTGAGCTGCTCCAGGAAGGCCGCCTTATTCTCGTCCGGCACCATGCGGACGTCGAGCGTCGCCTTCGCCTCGGACGGGATCACATTCGATCGATAGCCGCCCTGAAAAATGTTCGGCGAGACCGACGTTCGCAGCATCGACGAATGGCGCGGCTCGTTCTCGAACAGCCAATCGTCGGCCGCCCGCGCGACCTTCGGATCCGGCGACAGCACGTCGCGGTAATACCGCGCCTGCTCCGGCGGCGCAATCTGCGAGAGCTTCCGGAAATAGGTGGCCGTGGTTTCGTTCACCTTGATGTCGGGGCGCCACTCGCCGATTCTGGCGACGGCCGCCGACAGATGGACGATGGCGTTCGACTTCAGCGGGATCGAGCCGTGCCCCGAGACGCCGTGCGCGACCAGCTCGATCCCGTTCGGGATCTTTTCGGTTGTTTCCACCTCGGCGTATTTGACGACGCCGTTCTCCCGGATGACGTCGCCGCCCTCGGCCAGGCAGTACTCGGCATCGATATCCTGAAAGTGTTCGGCGACCATGTGGCCGATGCCGACCCGAGCGTTGCCTTCCTCGCCCGATTCGGCGAGATAAATCACATCGCGATCGAGCGGTACGTTGTACTGCTTGAGGAGCAGCAGCATCATCAGGCCGGCCGCGGCGTTGTCTTTGTCATCGATCGTCCCGCGGCCGTAGATGTACCCACCGTCCCGCGCCGCGCTGAAGGGCCCGAACTTCCATTTCGACGGATCGATGGTCACCGTATCGGTGTGCCCCATGATCAGCAACGGACGCTTTTTCCCACTGCCTTTCAGGCGAGCGACGACATTCGGCCGATCGGGCTCAAGGGCGTACATCTGCGCAGGGATGCCGTGTTCGTCCAGCACTTTCTTGATGTATTCAGCGGCCGGGCGCTCCTTCGACGTCGTGTCGATGCGCACGATGGCCGAGTAGTGGGCGAGCGTGTCAGCGTTGGCTCGTTCCCAATCGGGCTCGACGGACTGTGCGACGACAAGCCCGGCGGCGGCAACTGCGGCAGATGATGCGCAGTACAGAACGCCTCTGAGGGACCTGCGCCCGCCTGGACGGGCCTTGCGTCCTCGGCGTCCATCGTGGCGGCAAGCTCGAGGCAATTCGGCTCTTAGCTTACGCCGCCCCGCGGCTTGATGCCAGCGGCTGACGCGGAGCCGCGGCAGATGCCGATCGCCCGGCGATCAGCACGTCTGACGCACGGAGTTGCTCGCCGTGTTCACATTCGCGTCGGAGGCCCGCACGCCAATGGGCGGGCCGCTGCACGTGCACGTATGCAAGAGCGTGAATTCGCCGCAGGCGTTCGTCGTGGCGAAGCCGAGCTCGGGGAATGCGCTCGTGCAGTTGTCGAATTCCACCTGCACGCTGCGTCGAGCTGCGAAGCCGTTTCCGCTCACGACCACGACGCCCCGGTATCCGTCGTGAAAGGGCTGCCAGGCGACGTTGATGTGGGCGCCGAAAAGACACGGATCGATGTTCGTGATTTGCGCCGGCTGCACGACGACTCGCGCCGGCGATTCGCTCTTTCTGGAGTGCCCGGTCCCGCTCTCCTACGCTGCGATTTCGTCGATGGTCTTGTAAGGCTTCGCGAGCTTCAGCGCGACGAGGAGCTTGATGATCGGCCACGCGGGATCGATCTCGCTCGGGCGCCAGCTGAATTTCGGACTGCGCGGGTAGCCGTGATGGTTGTTGTGGAGTCCCTCGCCGCCGGTCAGCAGCGCGAGAAAACGGATGTTCGTGGCGGTGTTATCGAAGTTCTTGTAGCCGACGTGGTGGCACAAACCGTTGATCGAGGACGAGAGCACGAAGACGTACATGAACGCGTGAATGCCGGCCGCCAGCAGACCCCAGCCGATGCCCATCAGCGCGCACAATGCGATCGTTCCGAGGGTCAGGCCGAGCCACCCGTGCTTGAATACGTGCTTGTCCCACCATCCCTCGTGAATGTCGCGCGCGTAGCGCTCGACGACGTCGGTCTTCTTGACCTCGCGCATGTAGTAGAAGACGTTGCCAAGCTGCACTTTCCAGAAACCCTCGAGCGCGGGACTGTGGGGATCGCCTTCCTCGTCGGTGAAGGCGTGATGCTTCCGGTGCACCGCGACCCACTCCTTTGTCGCGAGTCCGGTCACGAACCAGAGCACGAACCGGAAGATCCATTCGAGGCCCGGGTGGATGACGAGCGCTTTATGCGTGGCGGTGCGGTGCAGGTAGATCGTCGTGGAGAAAACAGCCGTCTGAATCAGAATGGCTGCGACGATCAGCGTTATGACGAGCGAAAAAAGCACGCCCTATCCTCCCGACTAATCTGTGAATGTCCTGAAACTACTGTGGGATACCGATAAAACGTGTGATGGTATCACGGATCGACGGGTCGACCCGCGATGCATCGAAACGATACACTTCGAAGTCTATCGGACGGTCTATCCGCGCAGTCGCTCGAACTCCTTCATGAACTCGACGAGCGCATCGATGCCAGCTTCGGGGAATGCGTTGTAAATCGATGCGCGCATTCCGCCAACCGATCGATGTCCCTTCAATCCGTCGAGGCCCGCCTTGGTCGATTCCTTCACGAACGTCTGCTCGAGTTCTTCCGACGGAAGCCGGAACGTGACGTTCATGCGCGACCGGCAGGCCCGATCGGCCGTTCCGCGATAGAAGCCGGTGCGGTCGATTTCCGCGTACAGCTTTCGCGCCTTTCGGTCGTTCACCGCAGCGATGGCCGTCAAACCGCCCTGGCCGATCAGCCATTTCATCACCAGTCCGAGCGCATAGATGCCAAAGGCTGGCGGCGTGTTGTACAGCGATCCGTTCTCGGCATGCACCGCGTAGTTCAGCATCGTCGGCAGCGACTTCTGCGAGCGCTGCACGAGATCGTCTCGGATGATGACCAGCGTGACGCCAGACGGTCCGAGGTTTTTCTGCGCACCGGCGTACATCAGCGCGTGTCGGGCGACATCGATCGGCCGGCTGAACATGTCCGACGAAGTGTCGCTGACGAGCGGCACGTCGCCGACCGAGGGGAGGTCGGTGTATTCGGTGCCTTCGATGGTGTTGTTCGAGGTCATATGCACGTACGCGGCGCCTGGCGTCAGTTTCAGTTCCTCCTGACGCGGAAGACGCGAGTAGTTCTCGGCCTTTGTCGTCGCAGCGACATTCACGGCCCCGATTTTCTTTGCCTCCTTGATCGCCTTCTCAGCCCACGATCCGGAATCGATGTAGTCGGCGGTTGTTCCGGCGGTGAGGAGATTCATCGGCACCATCGAGAACTGCAGGCTGGCGCCGCCCTGGAGGAAGAGGGCTTTGTAGTTGGCGGGGATGCCGGCAAGCGAGCGAACGTCTGCTTCGGCCTGCGCGAGGATCGACTCGAACGTCTTCGATCGGTGGCTGATCTCCATCACCGACATGCCGACGCCGGGCAACGCCACGAGATCACGTTGAATTTCTTCGAGCACCGGCACTGGCATCACGGCGGGCCCTGCGGCGAAGTTGAAAATGCGGTGTATGGTCGTCATGGTCTCTCCGGATTAGCCGCGAAAACACGAAACTCGATCCGTACAAGTTTATTTCGTGTTTTCGTGCTTCGTGGCTGCTCTCTAAATAGTCACGAGATGCAGATCGAGAATATCGCTGTTCCCATCCTGCATCGCTTTCAACGAGGTGTCGGAGGGTGCCCCATCGAGGTTTATCCGCGCGACGGCCGCCTCGGCGCCTTCGAAGATCACGTTCTCGGTTTCCTGGACGTTGATATTGCTGCTGCGCAGATGATCGAAGACGTGCGCGAGCACGCCCGGGCGATCGCGGTGCCGGACGACGAGCATATGTGACGCCGGCGTTTTCTTCGCCAGATTCACGACATTCGGCACTTTGCCCGTGTCTTTGTAAGCCGCGACGATGCGCACGGTCTCGGCGGCAATTGCTTCCTGCGCCTGGTCGGTAGACGCGCCGATGTGATGCGTGCCGTACACGTTCTTGAGCGACGCGAACGCGTCCGTGAACTCCCCGGTCGTGCCTCCCGGTTCCGCCGCGAAGACATCGAGGCCCACGCGCAGGTCCCGCTCGCGGATGGCGCGCTCGAGCGCCGCATGGTCCACCACTTCGCCGCGTGCAGTGTTGATGAAGTACGAGCCGGGCTTCAGCTTCTCGAAGACCGACGCGCCGACCAGACCTCGCGTGGTGGCGGTCAGCGCCAGGTGCACGCTGAGGACATCACACTGCGCGGCCACGTCTTCGGGCGACGCGGCACTGCGCATCGGGACGGGCTGGTCCTCGACGCGTTCCTTGCCGGTGGCGAAGCGCCGGCTCCAGACCACGATCGGCATCCCGAACGCGTGGGCCCTTCTCGCGACCTCCTGTCCGATGTTGCCGTATCCCAGCAGTCCCAGCGTTCGTCCGAACAGGCCGCGCGCTTTCGAATACTCTTTCTTGTTCCACCTTCCCGCACGCAATTCCGTCACGTTGTCCGGCACGCGGCGGTCCAGTGCGAGGAGCAGCGCAAACGCCAGCTCGGCCACCGCAATCGAGTTTTTCCCTGGACAGTTCGAGACGTAGATACCGGACTTCGACGCCGTCGCGACGTCGATCGTGTTGTAGCCCGCCCCGGCACGAACGACGAGCGACAGCGCGCCGCTCTCGAGCATTGCAGCGGTCACCATCGTGCTGCGAACCACCAGCACATCGGCACATGTCTCGCGGATGGCAGCGGTGAGGGTGTCGTCCTTCAGGTCCGGCTGATACAGGACCTCGCAGCCAGCCGTCTTCAGACCGTCGATGCCGCTCTGTTCGAATTTGTCGGCGATCAGGATTTTCATCGTCGTCTCAAAAACACCACCACAAAGGACACGGAATGGTGTTCGTGCATTTAGATCAGATGTATCAGCAGACCATCTCGTAACTTCGGCTCGAACCACGTCGACTTCGGCGGCATGATTTCGCCGGCATCTGACACCGCCATCAAATCGGCGACCCTGACCGGATACAACGAAAACGCGGCCGCCGCTTCTCCCGAATCGACGAGACGTTCGAGCTCGCGGGTACCGCGCGCGCCACTGACGAAATCGATGCGCTTGTCCGAGCGGACATCGGTGATGTTCAGCACCGGTGCAAGCAGCTGATCCTGCAAGACGCTGACGTCGAGCGCGCCAATCACGTCGGACGGCTTTGCCGCGGCGCGCGGCCGAAGCGTCCACCACCGCTTCTGCAGGTACATCGCGAGAGAGCCGCGGGCTGTTGGACTCGACGGGCCCTCCTCGACCTCGAAGCGATCGCGAACAGCGGCCAGAAACGCCGCGGGTGTCAGGCTTCCGAGGCTCTTGACGATGCGGTTGTACGGAAGAATCTGCACCTGGTCGTGTGGAAACGCGACGCCCAGAAAGGTCGTGTAATCCGCGTCGTCCTGCGCCGCCGGCACACCCTTCTGCCGAAGCTCGGTTCTGGCACGGGCCGCGCTGGCCGCGCGATGGTGACCGTCGGCGATGTACAGCGCGGGAATTCGACCGAACGATCCCAGGAGGGCAGCCGCATCGCCCTCACCGGCCCGCCAGATCGTGTGATGCACGCCGTCGCGCGCGTCGAAATCGGCGACGGGGTCGCCGCCCGTCACGCGCTGAACGATGATGTCGACGTCGGGTTCGGCGCGGTAGGTGAGGAACACCGGTCCCGTCTGCGCGCCGAGCGCCAGCATGTGGCGCGTCCGATCGTCTTCCTTGTCCGGCCGGGTTCGCTCGTGTTTGCGGATGATGTTTCGATCATATTCATCCAGAGAAAAGCAACCGGCGACACCGAGCTGTACGTGGCCTCCCATTCGCAACT
>JBKPDW010000090.1:0-27253 GCA_046728115.1 Acidobacteriota bacterium
CGTAGCTGCCGCCCTAGGTCTGCGTGAGCATGCCATCAGGGGCGACGCGCCACCAAGTTTCTGGGTTCAGCGACGTCGACGATTCGACGCGCTCTGCTGTTAACCGGAGGGTTGCTGGTTCGAGTCCAGCCTGAGGAGCCAATCTTTTCAATAATTTGCGGAGGACGAATCTTTCGCCCGATCTTCACGTTGCCCTTTTCCGAGGCCATTTCATGCGGGTTTTTCCTTAGCGCTTGAAAGCAGCCGGATGCTCGCACACCGGCGATCGCTATTCATGCTCATTTCTCGCAACCCGTTCATGTTCATCATGATCCTGTAGGCAGGTCACGAGAGTCGTTTCACCCCACCACTTCGTTGGAGCGAGCCGCGTCAAAACTCTTGCCGATCCAGTAGACAAACCAACCCATTGCTGACCGTCGCCAAGAGGATTGTCCAAACTCGAAGAACAACCTTTCAAGAGATCGAGGAGCACTTGAGTCTCGAATTCGTGCGGTCGACGATGACATGCGCGCCGGAGATCATTTCATTTTCTCCTGGAGCGGTTGAGATCTATATTCGCGATCATGCCAGCCATTGGATTCATCGGTGCCGGACACATAGGAAGCCAGGTTGCGAGACTGGCGGTGGCGCACGGGTACAAAGTGGTGATTAGCAACTCGCGCGGGCCTGAGACCTTGGCCTCGCTCGTCGCCGAACTGGGACCGAACGCGCGCGCGGCGACGGCCACGGATGCCGCAAGGTCGGGAGACATCGTCGTGGTCACCATCCCCCTCAAGAACTACCGGGCGGTCCCGGTTGAGCCGTTGGCCGCCAAGATCGTGATCGACACCAACAACTATTACCCACAGCGGGACGGCCACATTCCGGAACTCGACAACGAGTCGACGACCACGGCCGAGCTCCTGCAGGCGCACCTGCCGACGTCGAAGGTGGTCAAGGCATTCAACCATATCTATGCCGCGCAACTCACCACCGACGGGCAGCCAGCGGGTTCGAAGAACCGTCGCGCGCTGGTCATCGCCGGCGACGACCCTGATGCCAAAGCCACTGTGACGAAACTGCTCGACCAGTTCGGCTTCGACACGGTGGACGCGGGGCCACTGAAGGAGGGATGGCGCATTCAGCGCGACACGCCTGGCTACGGTCCGCGTCGCACGGCAGAGGAATTACGCAGGGACCTCGCCGCGGCCAAGCGGTACGCCGATCAATAGACGCTCACGTGTGAAGACGGGTCAGCTAACGTTCGCGAATCATTTGCTTACGTCCGCTTGACGGCGAGTCGCGGATCACGCCAGAACAGTGGTTCATTCAGAGAGTCGAGTAACGGCGAAAGTCTCGGCATGATGGCGCGATGCGAGCTAGAGGATGGCGTTCTCGAATAGTGACGCGATCACTCTGCAGCCGCAGTCAATAGCGCGACGACCTTTTCGTCGAGTTGCCGCGCGACCGCCGACGCCTGCGCGTTTCCGTATGGCGCCAAGAGGCTCGCCATGAGGTCGTAGGACAAGTACACGCCGTCGCGCCGTTGGTCGACCAGCACTGTCACCGGTGCGTATGACGCCGCATCGGTAACGTGTTTGACCATTTCCTTCATGATCAGGGGATTGCCGATGACGAGGCGCAATGCCCGTGGTGCGCCGTCTCCGAACTCCTCACGAAGAACCCCACCGATATCGAATTACGCCATTTCCATCAGGCCGACAGCGCCGGTCGCAGCATTAACAATCCGTTCGAGATCCGTGGACGTCCTTGCGCCAGAGACGTCCGCAAACGCCGACCCATCGGGATGACCGATGGCGGCCTCTAGTTTCGCGACGACCGCGTCGAACGGCTGTGCGGAAATCACGGTTGTTCGTTCCACCTCGGGCGAAGACACGCGCGAACTACCCGTGTCGGCCGCGATGAACAACAAGTAACAGGCGAGGTGCCCTATCGCTCACGTACTGGAATGGCCCGCTCATCACCGATGTCGGCGTGGTCTACACGGGCAGCCTGAAGAAACAGGCCGAGCACGGCGGCTTCGCCCACGATGATACGAGTGTCATGTTGCTCGTGCCCAACCCGCACCTTCATCGCAGGACCATCACCAGTTTTGTCGAGACGACGCAAGTCGCTCCCACCATCCTCGGCATCCTTGGATTCGATCCGCGGAGCCTCGACGCTGTTCGAAAGGAAGGCACCCCCGTTCTGCCGGGGATCCAATTCGATCGGTGAACGGTGATCTTCGCGTAACCGAAAGGTGAGGTGCCTCAGGTGACGACCCGAATCAGCAGCAGCGTCTGGTCGTCGAGTTGCGGCCCGTGCGCGCTGGTCGCGGTGAGCAGCGCGCGCTCGAGGTGTTCCAGGGGACTCGCGACGTGCTCCTGAACGAGAGCCTTCACGCGGTGGAGACCGAACTCGCGATCGTCGCCGTCGAACACTTCCGTCAAGCCGTCCGTGAGGATGACGAACAGGTCACCGACGCCGCATCCCACGCGGGCAGCGATAAACGATCGTTCGCCCATCATCGCCAGCGGGACCTGTGGTGTCGACAGCTCTTCGAGCACGCGCGCTTCCGATCGGTAGTGCAGAATCGGCAGATGCCCGGCGACGGTAAACCGCAGCTCGCGTGCGCCATCGAATTGAATGCCCGCAAAGGTGACGAACATCTCCGGCTTCTTGAGATCGAGCAGGACGACGTTGAGCGTATTGAGAAGCTGGTCGATCGGCCGCATGGGGCGGAGCTCTGTTCGGGCGGCGCTCTTGACCATTGCCATCAGGAGGCCAGCGCCGACGCCATGCCCTGAAACGTCTGCCACATAGCCGATCCACTGGCCATCCCATTCCACAAGGTCAACGAGGTCGCCGCCTACGTCGCCGCTCGGAATGGAGATGCCGCGAAACTCGAACCGTCCGACGCGCTTGGAAAGAGGCGGAACGAGCAGGCGGTGGATGTCGCGTGCCAGCGCGATCTCAGTGTGGGCGCGAACGTAGCGCGTCCCCTCCTGGCGGGCAAAATGCGAGAGCACGATCAAGCTCGCCGTCAAGGACGCAACAATGAGATTGGCGTCCACCTGAAGGCGGCTGTGCAGCGCGCCGGCCGCGAGCGGCACTGTACGAGCCGGCAGGATGTGCTGGCCCTGCGTGACAATCAGGACGTGAGCGCCGATGGCGGCGACCAACCATCGCGGCCATCGGAAGGCCAGTACGTAGCCGACCGTCAGGCCTCCGCTGACGATCATCACGGCCACGAGCCGCGAGGGCGGGTTCGAGCCGAGGCTCGACATATCGTCGAGCAGTCCGGCCGGCATGAACATCAGAAAAATGCCGGCAAGGAAGGTCACGTACGACGAGGTTGGAATCCGATTCCAGAACTCGCGCCGACGCGCCCATATCTGCCAGGCGTTCATCTGTCCGGCCCGCTGTCAGCGGCGCTCCTCGGGCCCAAAGACGACTCCGACGCGCTCGCGCGCGAGGCCTCAGCCTGGAGATACTGCTGGATCCTGAACGGCGGTTCGCCTCGCGCGGGAGGGCGCCGCCGGTACACGCCGTCAGGACCGAGCCAGCGCGAACGGACGTTGTCGCGGAACATGGCCCACAAAGCGTACAGCACCTTCGCTTTGAGATAGGCGTCCTCGACGGGGAACATCAGCTCGATGCGCTTGTCGCGCCCACTGGATATTCCGCTCCTCGTCGAACCGGGCGGTCGGCTCGACGAGGACCGTCACCTGCTTGTTCCGTTCGGCCGCGCGCTGAAAGCTGGCGATGATCGGCGATCCGACGCTCGTGCGATACAACGTCTGCTTGATCGCCAGAACGTCGGGTCGTCCGCCGCCTGGGCGAGAAACGCCGTGACCGGATCGTAGGCGTCGTACGGGTAGATAGCACGTGCTCGAACACCTGCAAATTTACATCGCCGTCACACCATGATGCGAGCCGGCCGTCACCGGCGGCGCATAGGTTACCGGTTCGTGGATGATTGGATTCGACGCGGCGAGCTGATTGAACCGGTGAGGCTGGAGCCGTCGGGTGAAGGCGCTCAGCGTTAAGGCTGAAGAATGGCTTGGACGACGCCGTCCGGATTGTCCAGCGGCAGAAAGTGCCCTCCATCGACGACGATCAATTCTGCACCGAGGCCCGAGGCAAGTCGCCGGCCAACGGTCTGAAGCGGCAGATACTCGTCTTGTGCGCCCCATACGATTCTGATCGGCACGCCGATCTCGCGCAGCCGCGCCGTCGTGCCTCGGGTCTCGGAGGGATCGAGGCAGCGGGCGGCATGAATCAACTGCCGGCCGCCCTTATCTCCCGAGTAGGCAGCGAGCAGACGGCGAATGGGCTTCAGGCGTCGCGAGAGCACGGGCTGCAGCCTTGAAGCTTTCTCCGCATCCCAGCTGCGGATGCTCTCGATCGCGCCCATCGCCCACTCCGTCTCACAGACGCCATCGACCAAGATCACGCGCTCGACACGTTCCGGATTCTGCAAGGCGAAGAGTTCGGCCGCCGCCGTGCCAACGTCGTGCGCGACCAGTACGACTTTGTCGTGCAGCCCCACTAGCTGCCGTAACTGGTCGGGTGCGAGTCCCGACGATGGGAGATTTCCCGTTCACCCATCTAGCCTGATTCCCAGCGCGGCCCGGTGACGGGCAGCGTCAAAAGCGGGAGTGACACGGTCCTCAGAAGGCCCGGTGGCGCACACGTGACGCCATCTGGTCGGAGCCAGTCAGGAGGGCTGGGCAACCAGACGGGCCGCAGCATAAAGCGAACGATGCCGCGTCGAAAAGTACTCCCCGCCGAATATTGCTGGCAGAGGCGGGCTCTTGTGGGTGGCGACTCGGGGACAAAGCGAGGCAGCCTGGTATCGGAGTGCGCACGAGCAACGGGACAGCACCTCGAACCCACCGGCGTATGGTCGACGGCACGCCTGGAGAGTACGGTCGCGAAAGTAGGGAAGGTCCCGCGGGTCGCCGAGGCGCACCCGCACAGCGAAGGCGCGACGTATAAGCGGCCAGGCCGTGAAGTCGTTGCGTGCCCGCGGGACTGGCGGATGGGGTCGAAGTACGCGATGAGCGCGCGAGACAACAGAACTCGTGCGGGAGCCAAGGACCCCTGGGGTAGAGAGGCATCGCCTCTTGCACAGCGGCACGCCAAAGCCCTCGCTCGGTCAGGACTCAGAGCCTGGCCACCTGGTCGGGAGTGGACGCGTGCGAAGGGTGATGACAAACGGGTCGCTCGTTGGCGAACAGGCCGGGTGTCGGCGCTCTCTGTTTGCCGCGACGCGGGTCGGCAGGTCGCACCTGACAGGCTGGCCTTGAAGCCGTACTGGGGAAAACCCACCGTACGGAATTTTAGGGAGGGCGATGGAAACGTCGGCATCATTCGAAGCCCGGTCCGCGCCATCGCTCTACCCGACCAACTTCAACTCCTCGAGCAGCGCGAGCACATGTGGCACTTGAGCGGCCATACCCACATCATCAGCGGACGGCGATTCTCCATAGCCGAGGAGATCCGGTGCGATGCAGCGAAAACCGGCGCGCGATATCCGATCCATGACTGGCTGCCAGAGCCAGCGCGTACAGGGAAACGTGGAGAAAAACAATCGGATCGCCTGTACCAAGCTCCGTGCGTGCGAGCGGCACCTGGCCAGTGTAACCCGTCTGTTTTCGAAGCCGTACTAATGTTCACCGGAGCCTTCGATCTGAAAAGCTACAAAGAGATCTTCAACAGCCGGATCCTCAGAATATTCAACCACATGGTTGACAGATTGGCGTCGCACGAGCTATGCTCAACCACATGGTTGAGAGTGTAGTACGCCTCGATCGAGTGTTTCGCGCACTCGCAAGTGAACCGCGGCGCGAGATTCTCCGCCGGGCGGCGCGCGCACGCTGCACGGTCACGGAACTCGCGGATCAGTTCGACATGACGCTCGCCGCCGTGTCGAAGCACGTCCACGTCCTCGACGAGGCCCGTCTCCTGACACGCGAACAGGACGGACGCAGGCAATGGCGTCGGCTGAATCCGGCACCACTCGAGGCGGCGCAGTCCTCGATCGTCGAACTGCAGGCGTTTTGGAACAATCGCCTCGACAGTCTGGAACGGTTTCTTCACGACGACCGGGAGCGATCGTCGCCCAAACGGCGGAGACGGCAACGATGACCGGGTCGTCTATCGTGCTGACGCGGGTGTTCCCAGTGGACATCGAGCGCGTCTTCGGGGCGTGGACGAGACCGGATCTGCTGTCGCAATGGTTCGTGCCGGCCGCTGGTCCGCGGCCGTCGTCACGAACGACCTCCGCGTCGGCGGACGCTACCGCATCGCGATCCACCGAGATGACCGAGACATCGGAGGCGCGTCGGGTGAGTACCTCGAGATTCAGGCGCCGCATCGCCTCGTCTTCACCTGGGCGTCTACCGGTGTCGTGCACCTGAAGGATAGCGTGGTGGCTGTGGATTTCGAGCGAGTACAGGACGGAACAGAGCTGACGCTCACGCATACGGTCCGACGCGACAGCGAAGAAGGTCGCGCGCACGAACGGGGGTGGCAGGCGACGCTCGCCAGCCTCGAGCGATTTCTTGAATCAAGGGGGTGAACGATGTCGGAGAAGGCGTTTTTGCGACGTGTTTCGGTTAAGAGGCGGTCTGCCTCGCCTGGAGGCGACCTGCGATTCGAACTCGAGGGTCTCGATCAGCACATCATCATGCATGTCGACGAGTCACGGCCTTCGGCGTTCGTCCGCTGGACGTGCGTGAACCACAGGGCCGTTCATGAATGGGCCGGAACGCACGTCGCGTGGTCGATACACGAGCGTGGCGCCGGCATGTCCGAATTGCGTCTCGCGCACATCGGATTGACGCCGGAACCCGAGTGCTTCGATCACTGCGAAATCGGCTGGGGTCGTTTTCTTCCGAGTATCGTGGCGCTCGTCGAGCGCGGGGAAGGAGCGCCCTATCGCGACGACGGGACCGGTACCTGCTCGACGACGAGGCCGCCGCATGCCTAACGCTCGCTTTGGAAGGGGCAGAAGGTCTCCACATCGCTCGTTCGAGCGAGTCGTGCACGCGTTCGCCGGCGACCAGGACGTCACGACGGGGACGATGATGGCGTCTCTCGGACTCAAAGTGAACGGCCGGATTTTCGCGATGCTCGTGCGCGGGCGACTCGTCGTGAAACTGCCGAGAGCGCGTGTCGACGAACTCGTGAAGGCCCGACGCGGGTCTCGCTTCGATCCGCGACGCGACGGCCGGCTCATGAAGGAGTGGATCGTGTTGAAGGGCGAATCTTTGCCATGGGTCGACATCGCGCACGAGGCGTATCGCTTCGTGAAGGGCGTCTAATATGTTTTCACTTCTGCGCGACATGTTCGGGCACCAGGCGTGGGCCGACGCGAAGCAGTGGCGCGCGATCGAGGCGGTCCCGGCCGCGCGCGACGACACCGCCGTGCGCAATCGCCTGCACCACATCCACCTGGTGCAACAGAGCTTCATCTGGACCGTCGGCAGTCAGACAACGGCGTTCACGATGACCAGCCCGGCGGACTTTCCGACGTTCGAGGTGCTCAGAACGTACGCGCGCCACGTCCACAGCCTGATCGACGACGAGCTCGGCCGGCTGTCCGAGGCCGATCTCGCAGAGCAGGTGTCGATCCCATCGTTCAAGGATCGCGCTCTCACGATCACCCGAGCCGAGGCACTCACGCAGGCCGTGATGCACAGTCAGTGGCATCGCGGTCAGAATTCAACCCGACTGCGTGAGCTCGGCGCGACTCCTCCAACACTCGATCTGATTGTCTGGTACTGGATCGGCAAGCCCGCCCCCCGGTGGGAGGAGCGTTGATGATGTCCGCCGTGTTGCTTCGGATCGTTGCCGTCTTCGCGTTCCTACAATTCGTCGGACATGGGACCATGTTTGTAAAGGCCCGGCCAACCCACGGGCCCGCCGAAGTAGCGGTCGTCCATGCGATGCGCTCGCAGGCATTTACGTTCGCGTGGGCGCCGCGCACTTACTGGGACATGTACTTCGGGTACGGCCTCGAAGCCGCGTTCGTCTGCCTGGTCGAGGCGGTGTTGTTCTGGCAGCTCGCTGGCGCGCCGGCAGGAAGCGCCCCGCTCGTGCGATCGGTGGCGTGGCTCTTCGCTGCAGCGAACGTCGCGCATATCGTGATGCTCGTTCGCTACTTCGCGTTTCCCCTACCGATCGTGTTCGACAGCCTCATTGCGGCCGGACTGGTCGCCTCAGCGGTGATGGCCTGAGGGAACTCGCCGATTCTCAGCCAGGCGTTCGCGGCCTGGGTCGGATTGTCATCGGCGAGGGGTATCAAACGGTCGAGTTTTCGATGATTGAGCCCAGTAAGTATCTGCAAATTAAAGCGGTTAGCTCCCAAATCGCCGCGGACGTCGCCTACCTTATATATATGTGGCCCCGCGAGCGGGGAATCTGTCGCTCACAAAGAAGAAAGCTCGCGGCCTTCACTGCGTCTGCTCCGCCCGCGCTTTGAACATCTCGAGTAGGCCGCCCCAGCCGCCTGACGAGTCGACGGTGGTCCGCATCGAGGCGCCGCCCGCGCCGTGACGCTCGAAGTGCCGATGCTCGAGATCGACGCGGGTTCGGCCCCCAGGCTCCGCCGTGAATCGGACGTCGACCTCGCTCGCTTTCGCGAGGTTGGGCTCGTAACCCCTGTGGTCCGCAAATATTGGGTCCGGGGAATTCTGAGCCGCTTCCAGTGAACGATTTGGCGTGATCAGCATCTGGCAATGGTGTTCGCGTAAGATTCGCGACGTCATGGCCCAGTCACGGCCTCGCATCCTTATTCGAATAATCCTTCGGGTCGGCACCGACGTCGTTTTGCTGGTAGCGTCGGCACTGCGGTCACGTGCCCAAGTGCGGCGGGGTTCTGTTCCTTCGAAAGCAATTGGCGTTGTACCTAGAACGGCAAGTAAAGCCGCACCGTGCGGATGATGCAGCTCGCATCACGCTCGTCGCCTTGTCGCGGATCGTCGAGTGGCGCCGTTTGCTGACCATCGTGAAGCCGGAGACGCTCATTCGTTGGCATCGAAAAGGCTTCCGGCTGTTCTGGCGCTGGAAATCACGGGCACCAGGGCGTCCGCCGATTCCCGCCGATCTGCGCGAGCTGATCGCGGCGATGGCGACGGCGAATCGCACATGGGGCGAGGAACGCATTGCCGCCGAGCTCCTCCTCAAGCTTGGGATTCGGATCTCGCCGCGAACCGTTCGGCGGTACATGCCGTCGAGACCCACGCGCCGGACAAGGGAAACGCAGGCGTGGAGCACGTTCATCCGGAATCACGCCGAAGCCGTCCTCGCGTGCGACTTTTTCGTGGCCGTTACCGCCACGTTCCGGATGCTCTACGTTTTCGTGGTGATGGAGATCGGCACCCGACGAATCTTGCACTGCAACGTCACGGCGCACCCCACGGCCGAGTGGACCGCGCAGCAGCTTCGGATGATCATCCGGGGCTCCCAGGCGCATCGATTCGTGATTCACGATCGAGACACGATTTATTCGGAAGGTGTGGATCGGACCCTTGCGGCGATGGGTCTGACGGTCCTCAAGACGCCGGTGCGCGCGCCGACGGCAATCGCATTCTGTGAACGACTGGTCGGCACGGTGCGGCGCGAGTGTTTGGACTTTGTGATCCCGTTGAACGAGAGACAGCTGCGCAGTGTTCTTCGTGAGTGGGTCGCTCATTACAATCGAGGCAGGCCCGTACTGTGCCACAAGCCGATCGACGTTCTTCAGGCCAGCTGTGATATAAGCTGCGCCTCGTGATCGACGCCGCCGCACTGCAGATCGTGTTAAGCGTGCTCACGGGCTGGCTCGACCGTCGCGAGCGCGAGGCGGTCGCGTACCTGGTCGAAGAGAATCGACTCCTGCGGCGTCAGCTTGGTGGCCGTCGCTTGCGTTTTACGGACGACGATCGCCGGCGGCTGGCCACGCGCGCGTATCGGCTCGGCCGTGCGGCCGTGCGCGAAATCGCGACGATCGCCACGCCGGACACGTTGCTGCGGTGGCATCGTCAGTTGATCGCCCGGAAGTGGACGTACGCCAGGAAATCCCGACAGCCAGGTGTACTGCTCGAGATCCGTCAACTGGTCGTGCGCATGGCGACGGAAAATCCGACGTGGGGATACACGCGGATTCAGGGCGCGCTCTCGAATGTCGGCCATCGCGTGGGCCGTTCAACGATTCGCCGCATTCTGAAGGCGGCGGGTCTGCCGCCGGTCCCGCAGCGTCCGACGTCGTGGCAGACGTTCTTGAAGGCGCATTGGGGTGCCGTCGCTGGCGCGGATTTCTTCACAACGGAAGTGTGGACGTGGCGAGGCTTGGTCACGTTCTACACGGTGCTCGTCATCGACTTGGCCTCACGACGCGTCCAGATCCTCGGATCCACGCCGCATCCCGAGGCGCTCTTCATGGAGCAAGTCGTACGGACGCTGGCGATGGCCGAAGATACGATCGCGCCGGTCCCACACCTCCTCATCTGCGATCGGGACCGGAAGTGGAGCGCTGACGTGCGGCATCGACTCCACGAGACGGGCATCCGTGTCGTCCTCACACCCGAGCGCGCTCCCAATGCGAATGCTTACGCCGAACGGTTCGTGCGGTCGATCAAAGAAGAATGCCTGGACCGGCTGATTCCGCTCGGGGAGCGGCACTTCCGAACGGCCATCGCGGAGTACGTCGAGCACTACCACAGCGAACGGAATCACCAGGGGCTTGAGAATCGTCTCATTTCGGGCCAGCCGGCCATTGCCATGACCGGTAGCGTGCGTCGTCGTCCGCGGCTCGGCGGACTCCTGAACTTCTATCAGCGAGCCGCGTGATCCCTAGGTCGGCCGCGGAATGGAATAGTACGAGCTCAAGTCGCCGTCTCCAAAATGTCTCCAAGACCGCGGACGATTCAGGCGGTCTGTCGAGAACGGGGGAGCATCGCAAAAGCCGCCGTAACTCCTCTGGAACCGAACCTTTGGACCAAAAGTCGCGCGCCATCACGTGGTTAGAGAAACGCGTCAAAAAAGGTTCGAGTCCCGCCTTCCCCGACCATCTTCAAAACTGCAGTCCACGCTACCGGCGCGATATGCGTGGTGTGCCAGCTTTAGCGGAATGCTCCGTCAGTGCGTCTGTTTCTCCGAATCGACCCTCGCTTTGATCGCCGCCTTACATCCCTGCAGCCACTCCTCGGTGGCCTTGTCGACTCCCTGCTGTTTGGCGTCCGGCCGCCAGAAATAGCCGCAGTCGAGTACATGGCCGGTATGGCTGATCGCTTCGTAATACATCATGTCGCCGGTGATCTCGATGACCATGAAATGGTGCTCAGAAAATCCGACCTCGTCGAAGTCGGACAGCTTGACTTTGTAGAGCTTACGGCCGCCGCCACCGGACACGAAGTAGCGCACGCCCTGCTGTGGCGCCACGCGTTCGTATAGATGCTCATGACCGACAAAGACGACGTTAACGTGATTGCGAATCAGCGCCGGCTCGAGCGCGGGCCGAATCGAATCGCGTGATTGGCTGGCATGGTCGCCCGAGGAATACAGCGGGTGATGGAAAAAGGCGATGCGCCATTTATCGCCGGCATCGGCAAATGCCTTGTCGAGCCACGCCATCTGCTCCGGATCCGCCGGACGATTGCTGTTGAGCGCCACGAACCGCGCACTGCCAGCGTCAAACTGGTAGCGATCTGCGTCGTTCATGTTGAACGGTTTGTAATGCCGCTCATTGTCGCGGTCGTGATTGCCGAGCGTGGCGTAGAACGGCACCTTGGCGTCGAGTAGATCCTTGTACGGCAGCGCAAATTCGTCGGTGTAATCGTCGCCGTAGAGGTTGTCGCCGAGCATCAGAACGAAGGCAAACTTCCGCGCCTCCGTGTAATACCGGAACATCTCCGAGGCAATTTCCCTCTGCGCATCGTCGCCGGTGCCGCTGTCGCCAATCACGGCGAAGGTCAGTGCGCCGGAGAGGTTCGGAACGGCGAAGAGCGGCAGCGTAGCGTGCGGTGAGTGGCCCTCGACTTTGGCAACCGGGGCCTGACGCGGACTTTCGGGGAACGCGCTCGGCAAGAAGTCGATCACCAGATCAGCATCGGCGTCTCGCAGGATCAACGTGCGATCGTGGAACGCGTATTCGAGCGGTGCGGGGACGGCGGGCAGTGCCGTCAGGAGTTCCGGCGGCACCTTGGGCGCGCGGAAGCTGCTGTTCACCGCAAGCTCGTTGGCGTTTCCCTTCGGCTCGTCGTTTTGCTCCTGCAACTCCTGGCGAACGCCGTCGCGTCCGTTGCCTGAGAACGCTGCCGACAGCCGCTGCCGAATCGCCGTGGCCGATGCCTCTGAGAAAATGTCGCCCTGCTTGGCGGTCGGCCTGACGCGCCCCCGGATTTGCGCGGCGAGCGCGGTCTGTCGCGCTCGAACCGCCGCCTCGGCGTCTGCAGGGTCGTCGCTCTTGGCCACCGATCCTGCGACCTTTGCCGCTGCCTCGCGTAGCGGCTTGGTTTGATCGAGGTAAGCGCGAACTTGACGATCGAAGGGATCGACCGTGCCGCCAGCCGGTGATTCGGGCTTGGACGCGTTGGTGCCCGATGTCGGCGTGCGCTCCGGAGTTTTCACGTCACCAGGGGCCGGCGAACGATTGCACGCGACCAGACTGCAGAGGACTGACGCCGCGAGCAGCACCTGGGTTCGACAGCGAGTCATAGCGTTGTCGAGGTGCAAAATGTGGGCCCTGACTGCTGCGCGGCCGCAGCCGAGCTACGCGTCCAGCAGACGATTTGAACGACCCATATCGGATGGACGTGCTCAGCCTCGACCATGTCGGAACCGGTCCTAGTGGTGATGCGCCGGCGCGTGCTGTATCAGCCATGAGATCGTAATGATTATGAAAGCCAGAAAGATCACCGCAGTAACGATCAGGCTCATTGGTGTGTTCTTTCGCAGCTTGATCCGACGCAGCCGCTTCCGAGATCCGCGGTCCAGTGTTCTCGCTCGGTGGTGGGCGGCTTGTGGTCCCCTTGCTGATGCGGTTCGCATCCTGACGCCGTGTCGCGAACGCTAAACAGGGGCACGGATGGAGTCATCGCGTTTTTAACAGAACGTCTTTTCAGCAGCTTGAACGGCCCGATTCCAGCAACGAGTGGCTGCAAGTGCTACAGCTTCAAGAGCCGCTCACGAAGCGTGCGGGACTGAATCCGGCTGACCGGGAGCTTCTGTCCATTGTTGAGAACCGCCACATGCCCGCCGGCTGGCATCATGCGAATCTTCCTAATGAAACCCACGTTTGCGAGCGTTCCGCGACCCAAGCGAATGAATCGCGCTGGATCAAGACGGAGCTCTAGATCTTTCAGACGATAGTTGATGGTGTATCGCTCCCCGGTCGTGCTCGTTAGATGCAGCAACTCGCAATCGGCGATGATCGCAGCAATCTGACTCACCGGGATGATCAAAATCTCGTCTCGCTGACGAACGGGAATGCGCTCCAGGAAAACCGGTTTGGCTACCGATTCGTACGTAGCGATCGCCGCGTCGATACGATTTCCTTGTTCTCGAACGAGCTCGCGCGAGTCGACAACGCCACGGACACGCTTTATCGGGACCATCTGAATTACCTGAAGGATCTCGCGCCGGAGATGGGCCGAAACTTCCGCGTTGTTTACAGCGTGAAGTTCTGAACACTCCCCAGACAAAGCAACGGGACTGGACGGTCGGCCTGCCAGCGTGAATCGACCTGCTCGTGCCGGGGCGCCGTGTAGACCAGATCAACTCGAAGTTGACCTGGTGACTGAACGGACGCTGAGGTTGACAGCCGCCGTCCCCGTGGATTCAAATCCGCACGAGCGGATATGGTTGCGGTTCCGGTAAACCAGATCTTTCGTGCGGTTTCTGACCTACTGCGGCTCCGGATCCTTCATCTCCTGAAGCACGGCGAGGTCTGCGTGGGGGATCTCGTTTCCGTCCTCCGCGTTCCGCAGCCGACCGCCTCGCGGCATCTCGCATACCTGAAGCGCGCAGGACTCATTACGGCTCGGAAGAACAGCTACTGGACGTTCTACAGACTTGCGCCGCCGCGGTCCGCATTTCACCAGAAGCTGTTCGAGTGTCTCGAGACCTGTTCGGGCGATGTGCCGGAATTGGCGAAGGATCAGGCGCGGATTGAAAGAATACGTGCCAACGGCGGGTGTTGTCCGCGCTGAAAAATTTTTGTTCAACCAGACTCGCCTGTGCGAATTCGGTTACCTCACAGGAGTGACATGCAAACGCCCGATCGCGCGCGTCGATTCGTTGCGGAAACCGTTGGATCCGCACTGCTGCTTGCCGCGATTGTCGGCTCCGGCGTGATGGCCGAGCGTCTGGCTGGTGGCAATGTCGCGATCGCACTCCTCGCGAATACGCTCGCGACGGGCGCCGCCCTCGTCGCGCTCATCCTGACATTCGGCCCGGTGTCGGGGGCGCACTTCAATCCGGCCGTCACCATCGCTGACGCATCACAGGGCGGGATCCGGTGGAGTCTGGTTCCAGGCTACGTCGGCGCTCAGCTCGCTGGCGCTTGCATAGGAGTGCTTGCGGCACACGTCATGTTCGGCGAACGGCTGTTCATGGTGTCGCTGCGCGCACGCAATGGCCCGGCGCAGATGTTTAGCGAGTTCGTGGCCACGTTCGGACTGCTGGCAGTGATTTGGGGATGTTCGCGACGACGTTCAACGACGGTCCCGTTTGCTGTCGCCGCCTACATCACCTCGGCGTACCGGTTCACGGCCTCGACGTCATTCGCAAATCCGGCCGTGACCGTTGCTCGCAGTCTCACCGACACCTTCGCGGGCATTCGACCGGCCGACGCGCCCGGCTTCATTGCGGCGCAATTCCTTGGCGCGGCGGTCGCGACATTGCTATTCCGGTGGCTCGTACCAGCGTTACCGGAGACCGCGGGCGAAGTTATCGTGCCGCACGCTCAGACGCGCGTCACGATGCGAAGAAGTCCCGACAGGAGTCCGTCATGAAACTCGCGATCTTTAGCGACATTCACGGCAATTCTCCAGCCCTCGAGGCGGTGTTGGCCGATATCAAATCGCATGACGTCGACGCCCTGTATTGCCTGGGGGATCTCGTCGGCTACGCGGCCTTTCCGAACGAAGTGGTCGATCGCATTCGACGCGAGCGCATCCCTACGATAATGGGCAATTATGACGAGGGTGTCGGGTTCGACCGGGACGAGTGCGGCTGCGCGTATCGCGAGCCCGATGAGAAGGCGCGTGGTGATCGATCACTCGCGTGGACGAAGGCACACACGACGCCGGAGAACAAGACGTTCCTGCAGACTCTCCATCATGAACTGCGGTTTGAGGCGAATGGGAAACGCGTGCTGCTCGTGCACGGCAGCCCGCGCAGGATCAACGAGTATCTGTTCGAAGATCGTCCGCTCTCCAGCTTTGAACGGCTCGCCGCCTCCTCGAACGCGGATGCGATCGTCTACGGTCACACGCATAAACCGTATACGAAGTTCGTTAACGACGTGCTCTTCGTCAACGTTGGGTCGGTCGGGAAACCAAAGGATGGCGATTGGCGCGCGTGCTACGCGCTGCTGGAGCCGGGCGCGTCAGAGCCGGTCCGGTTCGTTCGCGTGGAGTACGACCTCAAGCAGGTCACCGACGCGATTCGGCGGAGCGATCTGCCACATGAATTCGCAGCGGATCTCGAAACAGGCGGTGCGCCACTCCGATTCGTCGCGCACTGAATACGACAACCACGGAAGCTTCACGCTTTAATCGATCATGACGCTCCAGGTACTGGTGATCGTTGTCCTAGCTGCGCTGCTTGTCGCCGGGTTAGTGTGGCTGATGCGCAAGGGACCTCCGCCTCCTCCACCTCCCGTCTCATGAGTGTCCCGTTCGGAGACGATGTTACCGGCGAGACGTCGACGCACGGCGGGGACGTTTACAGACGCGTGCAGGTACCTGCCGCCACATCCGCGGGACCGCTCATCGCGGCACGGGGACTGGACAGCTCGTCAAAAGTGGATCTCGGTCCGCTACACCTTCTGAATTAGCACAGGTCCGGAGGCAGTGTTCCCCGATCCCAGCTACGCCACCACGGTATCGGCGTCGTGGTATGCGCGCACCCGCCGGCTGTACTCCTGGGACATTAGTGGTGATGAGATCATGAAATCGGCGGACGCCCGATTGCAGGCGATCGGAATGTTCCAGACCACCGCGATGCGGAGCAGAGCCTTGACATCGAGATCGTGTGGGTGCGGCTCCAGGGGATCCCAGAAGAAAATGAGAAAGTTGATTCGTCCATCAGTGATGTGTGACCCAACCTGTTGATCGCCGCCGAGCGGCCCACTGAGAAACCGAACAACCGGCAGCTGCAGCTCCTCTTCGAGCAGCCGGCCCGTTGTGCCGGTCGCATAGAGCTCGTGGTCGCCGAGCAGATCGCGGTTGAACCGTGCCCAATCGAGCAGATCATGTTTGCAGTTGTCGTGCGCCACGAGAGCAATCCTCTTTCGGTGTCCCATGGCGATGAGCTGATGCGGCGTGCCCGCCGCACGGGCAGTTTTACGCGACACGGCGAGTAACGCGCGACGTCGTGTCGGTACTGCGTATGAACGTTCCATCAACCGTTCTGCCGAGAAACTGAACGTCGATGAGCGCCGATAGAAGTGACTCGCAGACGAGTGCGTCCAGGTTCCACAACCGCTCCGCCTGTGCAAGTGTCAGACGCAGTCCCGGCATCTCCAGAAATTCGCACTGAATCCGCCGCTGCTCCATGGCACCTGGCGTGTGTGTCTTCGATTCGATGACATTCTGCATGCTGCCACCATAGCGTTCGCTCATTGCGGTCCGGTGCCGGCGTGGTAACGCGGACGTAAATCTCGCGTGCGTTTCTCTCTTTTTACCTATTCGTCAGTACTTCGCGCACGACGTTTCCATTGGCCTAAAAAGAAAAGTCGATTCGAATCTGCATCGAAATGAGGTCATTTGGGCGTGAAGGCGGCCGGCAACCCAGCGCGCGCTCAGCCTCCCGTTGCGTGCCGCTAATCCGTGTGTTATATACTGAACCACATGGTTCAGTATACGCGGGCCGACTTCGATGCTTCGTTCGCCGCGCTCTCCGACGCCACCCGACGCGGCGTTCTGGAACAGCTCGGGCGTGCAGACGCTTCGATTACGCTGGAGCGAGATATCCGACCTCTACGCGATGTTGGAGCGCATCGATCCATCGCCTTTGCACACGCTCAACCGGGCGGTCGCCGTCGCCGAGTGGCAAGGGCCTGAAGCTGGACTCGCGTTGCTGCATGCCCTTGCGCCTCCGTCGTGGCTCACGGAGTCCTATCTTTGGGACGCCGTGTTGGCCGATCTGCATCGGCGCGCCGGGAACCATGACATCGCGCAGCGGCACAGAGAGCGCGCGTTGACTTCCGCCCCCACTGAGGCGGTGAGAAAGCTCCTCCACCGCCGGCTGACAACCGCAGTCCAGTCGAACGCCCGTCCGTCCGGCCCCGGCATCAAGGTCGCCTCGCGCGCTCAGTGTCCAGCGGCTTCAGCGCGATCGTCCAGGACAGCGGCACCGATTGCGGGTTGAAGCACACCTTGTCGTCGCATGCCTGATAGTTCAGCGTGGCGCTGATCGTCATCGTCTTCACGTCCTTGAGCGCTGCCGCTCGCTCGCGGGAGGGATCGATCTCGACATCCTGCACGATCCGAAACGGCTTCTGAAACACCGGCACATGCTCGTTCAACGGCTTGAAGAAGTAATCTTCGGGCTGCGGAACGTGCGTCTCCCGCACGATGAGCGCCGTCTGCGGCTGAATCACGAGCGCGATCGGTTTGTAGCCAGTGACCGTCGGCGCGTAGACATGCACGTGCGGTTCCGGTTTGATGTCGAGGACGATCGAGAAATGCGTGCCCGGCGCCGCGACTTGGTCGGAGAGATAGGAGGTGATTTCCAGATGCGGCGCCGCCGTCTTCGTCACGGGCCCTTCAACGCGATGTCCCAGTGCGAGCATACTGCTGATCGTTTGGCGCTCCTGATACGCAGGTTCGAAGACACGGGACGTGACGACACCATCGCGGTTCAGGAAGAACGTGCCGGGGAACGGGATGCCGTACTGCTCACGGTTGGCCTCGGGCACCGTTGTGTTCAGGATCCCGTACCGCTTGATCGTGGCGGAGCCGGCATCGGACAGGAGCGGAAAGGTGATGCCGCGTCGGGCGGAAAAATCCGCCAGCACTGGCACCGGGTCGTACGAGATCGACGCGAGGCCGAGGCCCTCCTTGCGCAGTTGATTCACGCGGCCTTGCAGCTCGACGAGCTGCGTCTTGCAGTACGGTCACCAGTCCGCCGACCGATTGAACACGAGGACGAGGCCCTTGGGTCCCATGAGTGATGCCAGCGTCCGCGTCGTGCCGTGTTGATCGGGCAGGCTGAAATCCGGGACCTTCTCACCGACTTGTGGTCCGAGTTTCGTGACGTCGGGGGCCGCGGTGCCCGTGCTCGCCTGGCCCTCGATGCCCGCGTTCACGCCAAAACTCCAGCCGGCGCTAACGCCGATGACCAAAAGCGCGAAAGCCCATGCGATCGAACGGGCGTCTCGAGTAGATGTAGACATGGCTCACTCACAATCGTACGGCGGACACGATGGCGTACCCAATCTGGCCTCTTTCGACGGCGATTCGCGCCTCGTGCGTCATGCGTCTCGCGGCTTCGAGATCGACGCCCGGCAGATCGATTTTTTTGAGCGCAGCCAGCACGTCCGTCGCGAGCAGTCGAGCGCCGATGCTGCGGACTAACTCTCCCACCAGGTCATCGTGTGATTCGACTACCGAGATGGTCAGGCCCGCGTCCGCGAGAAAGCCTGCGTAGGTCTCGGTCGAGCGGGCGTCCGCCACGCACGCGATCCAGGCCATGAGATCGTTCAACTCGTCAGACCGCTGCGACGCGCGTGTGATGTCGCTCAGGCCGACGCGTCCGCCCCGGCGGAGCACGCGGGCGAACTCGCGCGCGGCCTGCGGTTTGTCGGTGAACGTGCAGAACGCGCACTCGCAGATGACGGCGTCGACCGAACCATCGCCGAGCGGCAGGCACTCAGCGTCGCCGCGCTGGAACCCCACGCGATCGGTCAGGCCAAGCCGCGCCGCGTCTGCAGTCGCGCGATCGACGTTTGGCTGGCTCAGATCGAATCCCGACACCCGGCAGCCAAATCGCCGGGCGAGATGGAGCGCACTCGTGCCGCGGCCTGACGCCACATCGACGACATGGCTGTCGCGCGTCAGATTCACGAGGTGGCCGAGCCGTTCGGTCAGCGCCACGCCGCCGGGATGAAAGGAATCGCCCAGCAGCAGCGACACGATGTCGCTTTCGTACAACCGCGCGCAGCACCGCTTGACCTCGCTCGGCGGATCGGCCGTCATGCGCGATCTCCGCTAAACGCGAACGTCACTGGAACCGGATCGTACCGGCGGCCTTCCGCCCGCGCCCGACGCCGTTCCGGCTCCATCGCTTCGAGCTGCGCCCGCGCCTGTTCCCGATACCCGACCGTGTTGTAGGCGCAGAACGGAATCTGTTTGCCGCCCGGCAGCAGGAATTCCTTGCAGCACTTCATCAGGTTCTTCTGATTGAACGTCCACGGATCCATGAAATCCTGTACCATGATCATAATCACGTGCTTCGCGAGATCGCCGATGGTGACCAACTCAGGCAGTCCGCACGCCTCACACGAGACGGCGACCTGATCGATCGATTTCTTCGAGCCCGCGACGGACGACGACGACCACAGGCCCTCGAGCGCGCCGCGGATCTGTATCCCGAAGTCGGGCACGACTCGATTGGTCAGATAGTCCAGGTACTCGTGCACATTGACGATGTGTGGTAGCGGGACGACGCGGTCCTCCTCGACGAAGGCGTACGTCACCGCATTGCAGGTCGGAAAGCAGCACGGCACGGGGACGAAGTCGCTGACGACGAATTTGCCTGCCGTCTGCGCCTCGATGAGACGCAAGACGTCCGGAATCGTGATGCGACGCAGCGGGTCGTGGTTCAAATGCCGCCCCGCGTGAAAGGCCGGCTGGAAGTTCACGCCGCGAACCGCCGGATGGGCGATCGCAAACTCGACAATCGCTCCGATCTCGTGCTCGTTTACGTCGCGCTCGATCGCAGGGACGATCGTGGCGTCGAGGCCGGCCGCCGCCAGCCGATCGAGCGCGCGGATCTTCTCATCAACGATGTCCGGCTCGCCGCGGAGGGTGATCGACGTGCGGCGCCCGAAGCCGTCGAACTGGAAATAAAACGACGGCCTGACTTCGGCGAGCTGTGCCACGAACTCGTCGTCGCGGGCGATCCGGCGTCCGTTGGTGTTGATCATTACGAAGCGGATGCCGCGCGCCTGCGCCGCCTTGACGAAATCGATGATCTGCGGATGAATCGTCGGCTCGCCGCCTGAGAACTGCACGACTTCCGGGGTTCCTTCGGTGCGGACGAAGTCGTCGAGCATCGCTTCGACTTCCTCGAGCGTCAGGCTGAATCCAGGACCTGCGGTCGAGAAGCAGAGCGGACAGCTCATGTTGCATGCGCTGTTGACCTCGATGATCCCGAGGCACGTGTGCTGCTGGTGATCCGGACAGAGCCCGCAGTCGTACGGGCAACCGTGTTCGACCGTGCTTCCGCGCGCCAAAGGGATCGTGCCCGGCTTGTTGTACTTGCCGTTGGCGACATACGCCTCCGCGTCGCCGTACACGAGTGCTTCGAACGGACCGCAGGCAGGACAGCGCTTCCGCATGTAGACCTTGTTGTCGCGGAGGACGATCTGGGCGTCGATCACGCGACGGCATTCCGGGCAGATGCTGCGCGTGAGCTCGTAGAAAACGTAATCAGCGTCGGCTCTCGTCATGGGTTCTCCCGAGTCGCAAGACCCACCGGATCACGCGTCCCTGTGTGCTCGATATCCAGGCGCGCGTGGCCATCTCGCTCGCCAGCTGCTGGAGCGCGGTCGCGTACGTCGGATAGGCATGCAGCGCCGTCGCGACGTCGCCAACCTTCAGCTGCCGGGCGATCGCGACGCTCATCTCCGCGCTCATCTCGCCCGCCCGCGCGGCCACGAGGGTGGCGCCCACGATCACGCCGCTGGACGTCGCCACGATCTTGATGAAGCCATCGACCTCGTCATCGCACACGGCGCGATCGACTCGCGTCAGGTTCCAGCGCCCGATCGTGAGCCGGTCACCGAAGCGCGCTCGCGCGGCGGCTTCCGTCAAGCCCACCTGCGCGACTTCCGGATCGGTGAAGGTCGTCCACGCGATCGGATTTGGCCGCCCCGAGGCGCTGCCCGGCAAGAGCGCGTTTCTGGTTGCCTCGAACGCCTGCCACGCCGCGACATGTGAGAACTGTTCACCGCCGACGACATCGCCTGCCGCGTAGATGTGCCGCACGTTCGTTCGCAGGCGGTCGTCGACCGGGATTCCGCGCGTGGTGTAGGCGACGCCGGCGCGGTCGAGCGCGAGATCCTCGATGTTTGGTTTCCTGCCCGCTGCCACCAGGAGCATGTCGCCACGCGGTTCGTGGCCGTCTGCGGATACCACGAGCGCGCGCCGCTCTTGGCGCACGGCCGTGGCGCGCGCCGCGACGACTTTGATCCCTTCGCGGTCGAATACCTGCCGAACGACTTGGGCGGCTTCCGGATCGTCACGGCGAAGCAATCCCTTCGCAATGATCGTGACCTGACTGCCAAGTCGTCGATACGCTTGTGCGATTTCCAATCCAAGCGGCCCGCCGCCGATCACGATCAGCGACTCGGGCTGCGTGTCGTTTTCGAAGATGCGCTGGTAGGTGAAGTACGGAACGCCTTCGAGACCCGCGATGGCGGGGATGACGGGACGCGCACCCGTCGCGATCAGGAAACGGCGGGCGTGCAGCTCGCGACCGCCGACGCTCAGCGTTCGGGCGTCGACGAACGCTGCCGGACCGAGCGCCACGTCGATCCCTTCGGGGACGAGCACCTCGGGAGTCGTCGGTGTGTAGATGCGCCGGACTTTGTCGTCGACATATCGACGCACCGCGTCCATCTGCACGGCGACAGGCTGGGCGCACAGACCAAATCGCGCTGCGTTGCGGATCTCTTGAGCGGCCCTCGCCACCCGGATCAGCGACTTGCTCGGCACGCATCCGGTCCATGTACAGTCGCCGCCAATGCGATCGCGCTCGACGAGCGCGACGCGCGCGCCCAGTTGCGCGGCGAACCGCGCGGCCGTCAGCCCACCCGCGCCGGCGCCGAGGACGACGAGGTCGTATGGGGCCATGGCTGAAGCCTACACCGCGGCTTCGACCGCCGAGAGACGCGGAAGCAGCGCGAGCGCCACGAGCGCCAGCGTCACCGTCGCGGCGATCAATCCGTCGAACGCGAATCGGTTGCCAAGCCAGCCTGCCAGGACGCTCCCGGCCAGCGCACCGACGCCCAAGAGAAATGAGTAGATGCCCATCGCGGCGCCGCGCCCCGCCCGGGGGCCGACCGCCGACGCCAGGAGCGCCAACGCGGCGGGCGTGAAACCGCTTTCGATCATGACGAGCAGTGCCACGGCTCCCGTCAGCGTCCACCGCATGCTGATGGGCCAGCGGCCGCCGTGATTGAGCGAAAACAGACCGACCGAGACGCCGAGCATGGCGACGAGCGAGATCCGCAAGGCCCGGCGAGGCCCGATCCGCGGAAGGACGATACTCCACGCGACGAGTCCCGCGCCAAAGATCGCAGAATACCCCAGCAACAGCGATCCGAGCTGGTGTGGATCCTCTGCCAGCAGACCGGCGAAGAGCTGACCGCTCGTCGATCGCGTCGTCATCAGAAAATAGACCGTCGGGCCGAGCCACAGTCCGAGGATGACATTCATCGCGAGCCACACGGGCGCGAGCCGACGCAGGGTCGGATCGCGCACCGATCTCAGGAGACCCGCATACGCCTCACGGCTCGTATGCACGTGACTCCCGGCCGCGCCAGTGAGCAGAAGAGTTGCCGCACAGACGTACACGAGTGCGAGCGGCGCGAACGCGCGCGAGGCCAGGAGCCGCCACAGCTGGCTTCCGAGGAGCCCGGCGACGCCAAGACCAGCCAGCAGCGACAGCTCGAAGTAACTCATCGCACGGGCCCGCAGCCCGGCATCATGCGCCGTCTCATCGACCAGATGCGCGAGCAGCGGTGGCACCGCCGCCGCGGCGGCCAGCCCTTCCAGGAGCCGGCTCGCAAAAAACAGACGCACATCGTACGTCAGTCCGAAGATCAGGACCGCGAGCGCCGCGACGGACGCGCCCAGTGAAGTCAACGCGCGCGGAGCGACCGCGTCGGCCATCACGCCCATCGGAATCGCCCCTACGAGTTCGGCACCGAATGACGACGCGGAGAGCAGTCCGACGAGGACCGCGTCAATCGTGAACCCCCTGTTGGCAAGGTCGGCGAGATAGATACCGACAAGCACGCCGCTCGCGCCACCGGCGATTCGCAGCATCGCATTCGCGACGATCACGAGGGCGAGGCGGCGCGGCATCGTTCCATGTTACGCGTGTGCCATTCGCGGTTCAGACGCGCCGGCGATGCGGCGAACTCGCCGGTTCACCGCGCCTTTTCGATCTTCGAAACGGTAATCGTGTCTCCCTTCACATTGCCGGTCAGCTTCATCGAGTATCAACACATGGAGGGAGTCCGTATGATCGCCCGCGTCTGGCACGGAGGAACGAAACCAGAGCACGCCGATGCCTACGAATCACACTTGAAGCCGGAGCTTCTGCCTGGGCTGAGCCTGCAGAAAGGTTTTCGCGGCAGCTACCTGCTGCGCCGGGCGGTCGGCAATGAAGTCGAGTTCATCACCATCATTCTGTGGGATTCGCTCGACGACGTTCGCGCTATCGCGGGAGAGGACTATGAACACGCAGTGATCCCCGAAGATCGGCGACCACTCTTGACGCGCTATGACGCCAGGGCGGCGCATTATGAAGTCGTCTCGACGAGGGAGCCAGCGGCAAGGTAGCTCCAAAGAGCCTATCGTTTGCCAACTGCTCGGTGAAGCGCCACAGACGACCGACCATCCTCCGCGCATACTCGCGCATCGATGTCCGTCTGGAGCGCCGCGACGTTGCAGTCGATGATGGGCACACCTTGTTCGGTCCAGAGAAGATTCGACGGCTTGATGTCGCGGTGGAAAACGCCGCTCGCGGGGGAGGCGCTCGAGACCCGTGGCGGTTTCATCCGCAACGCGCCCGAGCGTCTTCGACAGAGAGGGCATGCCCTGTCAGGGTTCTAGATCGGTCCTGCCTACCGAGTCCATAGATCGCTGGTCCACCGTCGTCTCCTTGTCAATCGTTCGCGCTCAAAAGGTCGAACAGGCGGACACGCTCGAGAGTCTCGCGTACCCGTTTGGTTGCGTGTGCGATGCGCAAAGACGCATTCATGGCGCAGGCGGCGTTGTATGCGCGGACCAGAACGCCAACGCCCGCGGCGTCGATGAGTGAAACGCTCGAGAGGTCCAGCACAATGCGGCGCTCACCACGCTGCAGAAGAACGCGAACTCTTGTTGCCAGCTCCTGGTTCACCGGCGCCAGGAGAGGGCCGTCGATGTACACAGCGCAGAATCTTTCCGAACACGGCTCCGAGACCACGATCATCGGATCTCCTCTCGGCGTGAATTGTGTTGAGGCTTCATCGAGTCCTGCTCTCAGGTCCTGCGGCATCGCTTCCGCGAGCTTGGGCGATCCCTCGGCGGAAACGCTCGCGTTCCTCAGGCGTCAACCTCGCCCAGCTGTCAGGCGTGCTGGTCCGTCCTGGCCCCGTAATCATCCCGAAACCGCGAAGGCCCCCGAACAAGATCCAGCTCAATCCCATGAGACCGACCGCTTGCCAGAACCGAAGGGGATGCAAGCCGAACAGCTCTGGCATCAACCAGTTCCAGAGCTGCAGCACCGCCTGACCGAATCCCGCGATGGCAATCGTGATCAGCAGCGCGATCTCGAACGTCCTGGTAAGCAATCTCTCCGATCGTTGCCTGGTCATCATGTCCTCCGCCTACTCATCGCGTAGTTCGTTGTAGATTGTCTGAAATCGCCGGCGCAGCCGTTTCACCGCTTCGTGCTTGCGTGATAGCAGGGCGTTCACGCTCGCACCCGTTTCCGCGGACAGCTCGCGAAAACTACGGCCCTCGAACTCGTGTGCCAGGAACACCGCTCGCTGATTCGGGGTCAGCTCGGCGAGCGCCTGTTCCAACTCCGCGACAAGCAGGCGCCGTGCGTACTCGGAATCCGGCCCCGCATCTGGGGACGGAAGGAGATTCTCGAGCCTCAGCGTCGAGCCGTCCTCTGCAGCACCAATGGTCTGGTCCAGCGAGACCGCCTTTTTTCTCCGGACGAGATCGATGATGCGGTTCCGCGCGACGCGGACCATCCAGGCACCGGCCTCCTCGATCGGCTTCATCAGTCGATACGCGACGACCAGTTCGCAAAAGACATCCTGAAGGATGTCCTCCGCATCCAACCGGTCGGGCACGCGCCGGTGGATGAAACTCCAGAGCCGGCCTCGGACGCCTTCTATCGCGGATGCGATTGCGAGGTCCTGAGCCGCCGGTTCCTCCGGGCCGCGTTCGTTGGCCATCCTCGGTGTGGTACCTCTTTGACCCTGCGGCGATGGTGATCCCATTGCCCCGGACCTGCGACTCGCCAGCATGCACTCACAGTGACGGATGACGCGGGCCGATATTGTATGAGCCCCGAAAGAAGGAAAAAACGCCATTACATCGGAGGTAATTGCTGCACTTCTCCTCCTCGTCGATCCTGTGGGCGAACATGATGGAGGCCTCATGGAGAGACGAAGCGTGCCGAAGTCCGCCGTTGGAGTCGCGGGGGCGGCCCTTGTGGCCGGCACCTCCCGATCTGAAGCCAGCGGCTCTTGAAGGATTACCCGGAACTGGATGGAAGAGAACCGGCAACCGTTCTTCACGCTGGACACGTCACGGCGGATGCAGGAATGGGTGTGGGGCATGATGCTGCGCACGTCGATGAAGGCGCTTGTCGAATGCAACCCCAGTCTGACCTCCACGGATTTTCGCGCGGTTTTGCCGCGTCGCACGACTAATCTGAGGCCGTGGCTCGTCGTCCTTTGGCAGAGCTTCGCGCGACTGGAGGCACCTCAGCGCTCCGGGATCTCTGCATCGAGCCATCGGGCTGCAAATGCGCGAAGGGTACCCTCGGATTCCATCTCGTCAATCACGGCATCAATCGCATTCCGCAGCCCGTGGTTGCCTTTTCGAACCATGATTGCGTACCGAGCGTCCGAGCCGGGAACTACTCCGCAAGCGTGCAATCCAGGTACGACGGTTGAAAAGTACTGTGCGATTGGTGAGTCATCCACCACCGCGTCAATCTCGCCAGCCCTCAGCGCTGCATACAGCTCCTCGTTCGACTCAGATAGCCTCACTGAAGCCGCCGTGCCGTCCGAGTTCACATGGGCCTCCGCAGTTGTCCCGCGCCGTACGCCAACACGAGCGCCTCGCAGAGACACGCCGGATGACACATCGTCGGCACGACGAACGACCGCGAGGGCAAGCGCCAGATGAGGACGGCAGAAGTCGACCTCGCGTCGTCGGTCTTCCGTCACCGTCGCCGCGCTGCAGATGATGTCTAGCACCCCTAAAGCAAGCTCGCGAATAAGGGCGCTCCACAACGCGCGGCGGTACCGCAGTTGAACACCGAGGCGGCGCGCTACGTCGCGAAGCAGGTCAACTTCGTATCCTCGAAAGTCACCTGTCTCAGGGCTGCCCATTTGCATCGGCGCGGGAGGTGCATAGTCCAGTCCGACAAGGAGCGTCGCTCCGCGATCCAGCGTCCCCACGATCGGCATTCGCTCTCCGACGGCTCTCGATTTCGACCTTGCCGTGTTCGTGGCACGGGTTCAGGTGTCGAACAGGTAGCGCTGGATTGTCGGCCCAATCCAGCGCACTAGTGCAGCGCGACTGGTCCTCACCACCGGTGGTAGTTTGAGCACGTAGCGGCACAACGCCACACCGAGCATTTGTGTGGCAATGAGGCCGGCGCGTACCTCCGCGCGCGCGCGCGATTCGCCGCTCAGTCTGGTCACGACGGACACGAGCTGCGTCGCGAAAATGCCGCGCAGGCGTGCTGCGGCCGGTTCATTGGTCACGCCAGTTCGCAGTAAAGCCATCAGCGTTTCGTCACCTTCCCAGCGACTGAAGAAGTGCTCTACCAGCGCGGCTCCAACCGCCGCCTTTGGCACGGCACTCAGGTCTGG
>JBKPDW010000091.1:0-3695 GCA_046728115.1 Acidobacteriota bacterium
ATCCCCTCGTTGGCTCTCGCCGCGCAGCCGGCGCGGACCGTCGGGGATCCTCAGTTCGTGACGGCGGCCGTCCTGGGGATCGCAACGGTCGTCGTGCTGATCACGTGGCTTCGCGTTCACCCCTTCCTCGCGCTGATGCTCGGGTCGGCTGGGCTCGGCGTTGTCGCCGGCATGCCTGCCGCTAAGATCGTCGACTCGTTCACGGTGGGCGTCGCGTCCACAGCTGGCAGCGTCGGCCTCCTCATCGCCCTTGGTGCGATGATCGGACACGGTTGTCCACGGCGTCTCGACCAAGCGGCTGCCGTGGGCAATTGCCGGCGTCGCCGCCCTCATCGGACTGCCGCTGTTCTTCGAGATCGGCGTCGTCCTGCTTGTTCCGATGATCCTTCTCGTGCGGCGGCGGATCGACGCTCCGCTTATGACGCTCGGGATCCCCGCGCTCGCGGGCCTGTCCGTACTCCACGGCCTCGTGCCGCCGCATCCCGGTCCGCTCGCTGCAATTTCCGCGCTGAACGCCGACCTGGGGTTGACGCTCGCCTTCGGACTCGTGATCGCCATTCCGACCGTCATCGTCGCCGGCCCTGTCTTCGGCTCGTTCGGCGGCCGGTTCGTGCATGGTCAGGCGCCGGCCGTGCCGGCGGCAACGCGGGGACAACCGGCGAAGGCGCCTGGTTTCTGGGTCACCGTGCTCACGATGCTGCTGCCGATCGTGCTCATGCTCTTGCGTGCGGTCGGCGAACTGCTGCTCGCGCCAGGGTCCGATGCGCGCGTTGCGCTCTGTCGCCGGGACGCCCGTCGTCGCGCTGCTTGCCGGCGTCATCGCCGCGATGTTCACGCTCGGCGCCGCGTCGGGGCTCGACCGCCGGCAGGTATCCGAGTCAGTGGGCGGGGCGTTGCCGCCGATCGCCGCGATGCTGTTGATCGTCGCCGCGGGCGGAGGGCTCAAGCAGATGCTGATCGACGCGGGCGCCGGCGCGATGATTGGCCGCTCAGCTCAGGGGATCGCGATGTCGCCGTTGATCCTCGGGTGGCTGGTGGCCGTCGGGATCCGGCTCGCCATCGGATCGGCGACCGTCGCGACGATCACGGCGGCCGGTCTTGTCGCGCCGCTCGCCGAGCGGATGGACCGCGCAGGTCCTGCGCTGCTGACGATCGCGATCGGCTGCGGGTCGCTCTTTTTCTCGCACGTGAACGATGCTGGGTTCTGGCTGGTGAAGGAGTACTTCGGACTTTCGCTCGGCGAGACGCTCAAGACCTGGTCCGTCATCGAAACGATCATCAGCGTCGTCGGGTTGGCTGGCGTGCTGGTGCTGCGCGCGCTCGTGTGACATGCACGTCGCTCTGATCGATATCGCACTCATCGTCATCTACGGCGTATTCGTTCTCGCCATCGGGTACCTGCTGCGCCGCCATATCGTCGGGAGCGCCGAGTTTTTCCTCGCGGGTCGCTCGATGCCCGCGTGGGTCGTCGGCCTGGCCTTTCTCTCGGCGAATCTTGGCGCGCAGGAAATGATCGGCATGGCGGCGAGCGGCGCCAAGTACGGCATCCTCACGAGCCACTTCTACTGGGTGGGCGCCATCCCGGCGATGGCATTTGTCGGCGTGTTCATGATGCCGTTCTATTACGGCTCGCGGGCGCGGAGCGTGCCCGAGTACTTGAAGCTGCGATTCGACGAGAAAACGCGCGCGTTCAACGCGCTCACCTTCGCCGTAATGACCGTCTTCTCATCCGGCATCAGCATGTACGCAATGGGAGCGCTCCTCGCGCTCCTGGTCGGCTGGAATATCCACGCCAGCATTGCCGTGTCGGCGACGGTCGTGCTGCTCTACATTACGTTCGGTGGACTGACGGGCGCGATCTACAACGAGGTGCTGCAGTTCTTCCTCATCGTGTTCGGCTTCGCGCCCGTGGTCTACCTTGGCGTCCGCGACGCCGGCGGATGGCAGGGGCTTGCGGCGCGCGTGCCCGACACCTTCGTCCACTCATGGACGTATCTTGGCCGAGCCGACGCCAATCCGATGGGCATCGAGTGGTTCGGCATGCTGATGGGGCTCGGCTTCGTCCTGTCGTTTGGGTACTGGTGCACAGACTTTCTGGTCGTGCACCGCGCGATGGCGGCGGACTCGGTGGACGCGGCCAGGCGCACGCCGCTCATCGCGGCCGTGCCGAAGATGTTCTTCCCGTTTTCTCGTGATCGTGCCGGGGATCGTCGCGCTCGCCCTCACGTTGCACCCGAACGCCGGCGCGGCGCCGCTCTTGCCGAAGCTGGCCGATGGAACGTACGACTACAACATGGCGCTGCCGATGATGATGTCGCGGTACTACCCGGGCAGGTCTCCTCGGTCTCGGGCTGACCGCGCTGCTCGCGAGCTTCATGTCGGGGATGGCGGGCAACGTGACCGCGTTCAACACGGTCTGGACGTTCGACATCTACCAAAGCTACATCCGGCCGCGCGCGATCGACGCGCACTACCTCTGGATGGGGCGAATGGCGACGGTGTTCGGCGTACTGGTCAGCATGGCCACGGCGTACGCGGCCATGCGGTTCAACAACATCATGGACATGCTGCAGCTGGTGTTCTCGTTCGTGAACGCCCCGCTGTTCGCCACGTTCCTCCTCGGCATGTTCTGGTCGCGGACGACTGGCCACGGCGCGTTCTGGGATCTCGTGGCCGGCACCGCCGCCGCAGCGCTTCACTACGAGGTCACGAACGTCGCGGCCGCAGGATCACTTCTTCGCAAGCTCGCCGTCGTGCATTCGTATCCGTCCGACATGGCCCAGAATTTCTGGGGCGCGATCGTGGCGTGGGCGACGTGCTTCACTTTCACCGCCGTGATCAGCGTCCTCATGCGCCCGAAGCCGTCGACGGAGTGCAGGGCCTCGTGTACGGACTCACGCCGCGTCACGCGAGCGGCGATTCGGCGTGGTATCGGCGTCCTGGAACGCTCGCGGTGGTGGTCCTCGTGCTGACGCTGGCGCTCAACGTGCTGTTCTGGTGAGCCATGCACCTGGATCTGCAATATCCCATCGGTATTCTGCTCACGACGTTTGGGGCGATTCTCGCCGTGCGCGGCCTGGTATCTCCGGCCATGGTGCCCGGATTGAACGTAAACCTGGACTGCGGCGCGATCATGATCGTGTGCGGTCTCGCCGCGCTCTACCTTGCGAGGCGCAGCGCATGATGCGAGTTCTCATCACATTGGCGATCGCGGCAATCCTGGCCGCGGCAGACGGACCACGGCCTGAGGTGCGGGTCGAGACAGGCGTCGTGTCCGGCGTCGCCGCCGCTGATGGCCGCGCGCGCGTCTTCAGGCGGCGTGCCATATGCGGCGGCGCCCGTCGGCGAACGGCGACGGCGCGCGCCGGCGCACTGCTCGGGCGTGCGCGACGCGAGCGCTTTTTCCGCGGAATGCGTGCAGAACATCGTGACCGAACGTAAGCCGTGGACCGAGGAGTTCATGGCGCACGGCGCGACGAGAGCGACGAGATCCGGATTAATGCACCCTTCAGGTCAATCCCGCGACGACGCACGGACGTACACGACGACGCATGAGATCCTCCGTTTGCAGTCCCGCTGCCTGCTCCCTCGAAGCGGTCAGAACGTCAATCGCGCGCCGATCCGGACAATCCGCGGCGGGATGATGTTCAACGGGCGCAGGAACGACGTGCCTGAAGTGTAGCTCGTGTTCTGTT
>JBKPDW010000092.1:0-3085 GCA_046728115.1 Acidobacteriota bacterium
GCGGATCTCCTGAAACAGGAGGTGATCGCCGCTTTTGGCCGTACGGCCGCGGATTCCGACAGCACTCGCGGCACAGAACGCCTGATTGTCGGCGAGCCTCTGGCAGCCGCAAAACGGTCGCGTCAGACTTCCTTGAGGCGCGCTGCATATTTGTGCAGCAGGCTCGCGATCAGCTTCTGGCACGGCAGCCGTGTCAGAGCACACGCGCGACTCGCGCGACATTTGGTCGCCGCTCCGCGTGCCGAGGTTCCGCAATCTCGTCGAGCATGCTCCCTCATCAAATTCGCATCCGATCTCACCGTGATGCCGGCGCGATCAACCGCTGAAAGGGTTGTCCCCAGAATTGTCCCCAGCTCCCCAAACGAGCCCTCAGTGGCCAACAGCAGCCAAGTCGGTCGATCTGGGAAGTCGTTGAAACGGCAGGATCTACGAGGAAAATCGAAGATGTCCGAGAGGCGGATTTCCGTTTAGCAAACCGCCGCCTTCAGCCTCTCGGCCACCTCACCGCGCGGGAAAGCTAAGTATACGACAGACATTGACTTACCTGGAACCGAATGTCCCCATCGTTGTCCCTGAAATTGTCCCTGTCAGCGCTCAGATTCGGTGCGATGCGGCGACGCTCTGACGCCTGCAGAGCGCCCGTTCAAAGGCAGCGGTTCTTTTCGTCGACAACGATACCGACAACTCCTTTACTCGCTCCGGTTTGCTCGCACGAGCCGGCGTCCATCTTTCTGGACGAGCGCGCGTCGAGGACTTGAGATGCTGGCCGACTTGGCACCCGAACCGGTTGCCGCAAGACACCGGTTTTTTCAACCACTGCGGAGGTCAAGCCCGCAGCTTATCTTACCGCGAGCAGGACGCGTCCGTCCCGGCCTGCCACACCGTCGCGACCTCGCGGAACCCCGCGTCACGCAACGCCCGCGGGCGGAGGTGCGTCATCGTCTGGCCTTCTCGCGCTCGTTCGACGTCCGCGCTGCTGAGAAATCCGTCGTCACCATGAGGCCGTCATGATGGCTCGCGTTCGACAAACGATTGAATGGCGGCCGCGACGCCGGCCGCGAATTGACGCGCCACCCAATGATCGTCGGAATCAAAGGTGACGAGCGAGGCTCGCCTGAGACGCGCCTCGAGCATCCGGCCTACGTTGATCGGGCTCAGCACATCGCGCGCAGCCCAGATCAGCAACACCGGCACACAAATCTCGTCGAGCCGATCAGTGAGATCTGGCACTGATGCTCGGGCCCAGGGTTCTGCAGTCGGAAACGCAGACATGTAATCAGCGCGCCAGTCGACGCCACCGCGAGTGCTCACATCGGCACCGCCAGTCGCCGCGACCAGCACCAAGTGCGTGACCGCATCTGGATACCGCAGCGCAAGAGACAGCGCGATGTAAGCCCCCATCGATTGCGCCACCAACGCCGATGGTCTGCTGGTCCGCGCCCTTACGTACTCGACGAGATCGTCGTAGCTCCCGATGCCCGCTCGCGCCGGAACCGCGCCGAGTCCGGGAAGATCAATCACGTCGATATCCCAGGTCTTGGGCAGTTGCTGAACGACTGGTGACCAGAATTCGCCTGCTCCCGCAGCCCCCGGAACGAATGTGACCGCTCGTGATGGATTTACGACGATGGCCTCACAGGTTCTCCTGAATGAAGCACGGACTGAGATGGACATCGAGTTGCACGAGCGGTGTTTCGCCAGTGTTCTTGAAGCTGTGGATCTCGCCAGCCTTGATCACGAGGATGTCGCCAGCGCCCGCTTCGAACTCCTGACCGTTGACGGTCCACGTCCCATGGCCTTCTTGAATGAACTGAACTTCGTCGTATGGATGGCGATGCGGCCCCGGTCCCGCGCCAGGCAGCCCGCGGAATAGAAACGCCGACACGTTCACATTGCCGTTGTCGGCGCCGACGAAGTTGTGTGAGCTGCCCCGAAGTGGCAGATCGAGCTGTCGCAGTTTCAACATGCTGCTTATTGTGCCTTGCCAGATCTGTTGAGCGCGACCGCCTGCCGAACGAGTGCCTTAAAGGCGGATTCGTCAATGTCTTCTCCCTCGCGGATGTCGATCGCGCGGCGAACGTTTCCGTCGAGGCTCGAGTTGAAGAGACCACCCGGATCCTTCAGGGACGCACCTTTTGCGAAGGTGAGCTTCACCACGCTCTTGTAGGGTTCGCCCGTACAGATAATCCCGTCGTGCGACCATGTGGGAGTGCCTGGGTTCGTGGGCTTGACCCACTTCAACTCCTCGACGATGTCCGGGTCAGCGTCCTTGATGAGCGCTCGTATTCTTCGGAGGGTCTCTCCGCGCCAGTCAGCAAGGTCGGCGATTCTTGCCGAGATCAGCTTCGATGCCTGCTGATTCTGGCTCGCGGCCGACTTCTTCATGGTCTCCTCCCGCTGCGCCACTTGAGTCGATATGGCAGCACGAACATATAGAGACCGGTAAACATGAGCAACGCAAGCGGCGGCAGTGGCGAGTAGGTGATCCACGGCGGAGGAAGCATCCCACCTCCTCGCACGAGCGCGATGATGTTGGCGATGACCGTTACCGTAAAGGCAATCGACAGCCACCGGTGGATCTGCCGAATCCATGCGTTCCACTTCAAAGCTGCGTCCTCCAAACTCTTGGGCCGTGGTCCAACGCTCTCGCGGCTCGCGTTGTCATTCCGGCATTCCGGAATCTACCCAGCGCCGTAAAACTTCAACCCGCTCGCTCGGCCAGGGGCCGTCGCACGGCATCGAGCCGTTCTCCACCCTGCGCAAGACTTCCGCCGCGTGTTTGACGACGTCGCTGTAAGCCCACAAGTCGAACGCGAACCGCATCGATTGGCGGTCCTTTTGTCGAAACAAAGGCCGGATGTGAACTTCGAACGTGACGCGTTCGGCCGGGCCGGGGAGAGCTGGTTCTGGTTCATCGAGCGCCGGCGCTAGCGCCGACACCCGCGATCCGGGTGTCGCGTCACACACCCACCACCAGCGCGGCATCGGCATGTGCAAGGGCGGCTTCGCCCCGGGCTGCGAATTCTCGAGCGCCAGGCGCGAGCCCCATTCGAGGTACGCGACGAACGCCGCTCTCCATTCCGCA
>JBKPDW010000093.1:0-10295 GCA_046728115.1 Acidobacteriota bacterium
TACCATCAACGCGGCGCTGACGAGGAGCACGACCGACAACGCGGAGGTACTGCTGGCCGCGAGGCCCGCGTGTCAACGCCTGGGGATTGAGGAGCAGCCACGCGTGCAGGTCGTCGGGCACGGCCGCATCGGGTGGCATCAGCAGCTGGAAATCCGACGGCATCACGCCGATGACCGTCGTGGTCTGCCCGTTGACCTGGATGGCGCGGCCGACGACGGCCGGGTCGCCGCCGAATCGTCGCTGAAACAGCGGCCACCTCAGCAGAATCGTCCGCGGTGCAATTGTGTTTCGTCTTCCGCTGCGAACGTGCGGCCCAGCGCCGGATCGGCCTGGAGGACGGTGGCGAAGAAATTCGTGCTCACCAGGCCGATCCGCAGCTGCTCGGGATCGCTATCGCCGGTGAGCGCTGCGGTCGTGGCCCAGATGCTGCCGAAGCTGCTGAACAACGTGCCGCGGTCGCGCAGATCTTTCAGCTCGGGCGCGGACAGCGGCGCGCGTGGATACCCGGACGAGGTCATGTCCGACCAGACGAACACCAGCCGCGACGAGTCACGGTACGGGAGCGGCGCGATCAGCATCGCGCGAACCACGCTGAAGATCGCGGTGTTCGCGCCGATCCCGAGCGCGAGCGTGAGAATGGCGACCGCCGCGAAACCCGGCGATCGTCGCAATCCGCGCCAGGCGTATCGCACGTCCTGCAACGCCGTCTCGAGGCCGGTCCCGATTCTCGATCCGCGCACATCGTCGCGCACTTGTACGACGCCACCCATCTCGATGCGCGCCGCGCGGCGAGCCTCGGGCGGATCCATTCCCGCCCGGATGTTCCTGTCGATGAGGCCGTCGAGATATCCGTGCAACTCTTCGTCCAATTGGGCGTCGAGTCGATCCCGGCGAAAGAGCGTTCGCCAGAGGCTCGCGATCCCCGGCACGAGCGGCATCGGTCAGTCCTCGGCGAGCACCAGATTGACGGCGAGCGTGATGCGCGCCCATTGGCGCTTTTCGGCCGCCAGCTGACGCCGCCCGGCGGCGGTCAGGTCGTAGGACCTGATGCGGCGGCCCTCGTCGTTGGTGTCCCACGTGCCGCTGACGAAGCCCCACTGTTCGAGACGATGCAGCGCCGGGAAAAGGGAGCCGGGCTTGACGTTGAAGGTGCCGTGCGTCAGCTGCTGGATGCGCTGCGCGATGAGCAACCCATGGCGGGGTTGGGTCTCGAGCGTCTTCAGGATCAGCAGATCGAGCGTGCCCTTGAGCAGTTCGGTCCGGGCCATGGACGTTCAATATAGATGTTCGATATCGAAGCGTCAAGTCACGGCGAGCGGTCGCGGTTCGATCGTGCGCCTTACCTGTCCTGTGTCGTCGCCGTGGCCAGGCGAACCGGCGCGTCGGGCGGCGTCGCGTTCGCGTTGCCGTCGATGTAGCGCTCGAACCAGTAGACCTGCCACTTGATGCTCTCGACGAGATGTTTCGGCTCGCCGGTGCGCGTGAGGTTGTGATTCTCCCGCGGGAAGAACACGATTTCGCTCGGCACGCCGAAGTGTCTGAGGGCGCGGAACCACTGTTCGCCCTGCTCGATGGGCACTCGGAAATCGTTGTCGGAGTGGAGCACAAGGGTCGGCGTCTTCACGTTCTTGACGTATTTGAGCGGCGACGCGGCCCAATACGCATCGAACTTCTCGAAGATGTCGCCCTGAAAATCGTCTGCATGTCCGTACGCCCCGTCCCGCGTTCCGTCGTCGCTGATGAAATTCGAGATGCTGCGCATGGTGACGGCCGCCTTGAAACGATTGGTGTGGCTCACGATCCAGTTCGTCATGAATCCGCCGTAGCTGCCGCCGGTGACGCCGAGCCGATCCTTGTCGATCCAGGCGTACTTCGCGAGGATCGCGTCCACGCCGTTCACGATGTCGACGTAGTCGCGGCCGCCCCAGTTGAGCTCGATACCGCGTGCGAATTTTTCGCCGTACCCGGTAGAGCCTCGGGGGTTGGTGAAGAACACCGCCCAGCCGTGCGAGGCGTACACCTGGAACTCGTGGTACCAGTCGAAGCCGAACTGCCCGGCCGGTCCGCCGTGAATCGTGAGAATCATCGGGTACTTCTTGGCGGGTTCCCAGCCGACCGGCTTCATGAGAAAGCCGTCCACATCCCAGCCATCCGCGCCTTTGTACGGCACCCGCTCGACGGGCACGACCTGCAGTTGTTTCCAGAGCGCTAGGTTCAGATGAGTCAACTGTTTTTCGCTGCGGCCCGCCAGGTCGGCAACGTACAGGTCGTCCATGCGAGTCGGATCGTTCACGGCGTAGGCGAGGCGATTCGTCTTGTCGCTGATGTCGGCCAGGTGCACGGTTCGATCGCCCGAGGTGACCGCCGCGGCACGGCGCGCGGCGAGATCCACACGATACAGCTGTGTGGTTCCCTTCACGCCGGTTTCGAAGTACAGCGATCGGCCGTCCTGTGCCCACCGCAGCGCGGTTGGGATCAGATCCACGCCGTCGGCGGCTGGTCGTGACGTGCCGCCGGTCGCTGGCGCAAGCCAGATTCTCGAATGCGATTTTTCGGGGACCGCGCTCAGGAACGCAATCGTCTGTCCGTCAGGTGACCATCGCGGCGACGTGTCCGCCGTAGTGTGATCGGAAATCTTGGTCAGCGGACCTCCAGTGGCGTCGATCACCCACACATCGGAGTCGTGGCTCTCATCGAATGCTTTGCCGCTGCGGTCCGACACGAACGCGATCTTGCGGCCGTCGGGCGACCATTGCGGATCGCTGTCGTTCCAGTCGTCGCCGCTGGTGATCTGCGACGCGCGTCCCGACGCGACGTCGACGACCCAGAGATGCGTCCGCTTGTCGTCAAACCAGCCGCTGTCGTTGAACTTGTAGTTCGCATGCCTGTAATGACGCACGTCGCTCGGCGATTTTGCGGTGTCGCTCGGCCCGCTGCGCGACACGACGACGAGACGTGATCCATCGGGTGACCACTGAAAGCTCGACACGCCGGTGGACAGAATCGTGACGCGATGCGGTTCGCCGCCGGCCAGCGGCAGCATCCAGACCTGTGTGCGCAGCGTGTCAGTTGCGGAATCGCCAGCCGCCGGCCGCGCCGACAGGAACGCGATCGCCTTGCCGTCGGGACTCCAGCGTGGACTGTTCGACGATTGCGCGGCCGTGGTCAGCACGCGCGCTTCGCTCGAGGCGTCGGCCGCAACGATGCGGATGTCGCTTCGCCGCCGATTCTGCTTCTCATCGACGGTCGTGACGACAAAAGCGATCGTCGATCCATCGGGCGAGAAGCGCGGATCGGAGAGCGTTTCGAAAGTGTAATAGTCTTCGGCGGTCACGCCACGTGTCTGCGCAGCGCCGGGCGCTGCCGCCAGGAAGAACACCAACAAGCCGGCGACGGCGACGGGGATCCGATTCATACACCTCTCCAATCGCGCGAGCTGCCGTTCGTCAGCCCCTGGCTCCAGCGCGTTTCTTTCCACTGCTCGCCATTCCCGAAACCGTCGCTACCGGCTTTTTCTTGTGTGCGCTGATGGTGTCGAGGCTTTTGCGCAAGGCATCCATCAGGTTGACGACCTTCGGCGGCGCTTCGACCTCCGGCGTCACGACTTCGCGTCCTTCGATCTTGGCATCGATGATCTCGCGCAGGCCCACCTGGTAGTCGTCGCGGTACGACGCGAAGTCGACGTCGCCCTCGAAGGTGCCGATGACCTGTCGCGCGAGCTTTACCTCGTCCGGCTTGACCGATGCCGGCATGTCCGACAGCTCATCGATGGCCTCCATGCTGCGGATCTCGGCTGCGTGGCGAAGCGTGTACATCACCAGCCCGCGCTCGCGCGGCTGGACCTTGACGAGATACTCGCGTCCGTACAACGCGACCTTCCCGATGCCGGCCTTGCCTTTCATCCCCTCGCGGATGACCGCGAAGGCTTCGCGCGCGACCGCGCCGTCCGGCGCCAGATAGTACGGACGTTCGAGGTAAATGGGGTCGATCGAGGTGTCATCGGTGAACGTCTCGAGATTGATCACGCGCGTCGATTCGACGCGCACCTTCTCGACGTCCTCCTCGTCCACGACGACATAGCGTCCCTTTTCGAATTCGTAGCCCTTGACGATGTCGGTGTTCGGCACCTCGCGCTCGCAATGCGGGCACCAGCGCTTCTGCTGGATCCGCGTCTGACACTCGGCGTGCAGCTGATTGAAGCTCAGCGTGGCGGCGGCATCGGTGGCCGGGAACACCTTCACCGGAATGTTCACCAGGCTGATCTTGAGGTATCCCTTCCAGGTTGGGCGTGCGGGCATGATTGCTCCTGTAAGCAGAAGACCATACCATGCGATGCGCGCGCGGCGCCACGTCAGGGAATCCGCCGGAACGTGCCGTAGCCGGCGCGCCCCTCGATGAGCGAGCCATCGCGACGGCCGTCATAGCGCTCGCGCATTTCGATGGGCACCAGCATGTCCATCAGCGGTTCGGACTGGTAGCTGACGTCGATCGTCGCGCGCACGCTCCGGTCTTCCACGACGAGCTCGCTCATCAACACCTGTCCGGAGGACGGGTCGATTCAGAACCGCCCGCGCGACGGGAGATCCTTGCGAGTGGGCGAGCGAACGATGGTTGGGCGATCGCGTTCCTCGAACTCGATGGTCCACATCTCGATCGAAACGCGAAAGGCGCCGTCGGCCGGCGCGGCCTCGATTGGCACGGTCGTGGGTCGACGCTCGCCTGTACGTTTGAATCGAAATCGCGGCTGCTTGTCGGGCTCCAGGAACTGCAGGGCGAGCAGCGGGAGATTGATGTTCCGCAGTACGTCGCCGATGTTGTAGCGGGAGCTCGCTGCAAGAATCTGCCGGATCTGCTCGTCGGCTGCCACTGAATGGTCGGCGAACAGGGCGGTGAGGCGATCGGTCCGATCTCGAACCGGCCGTCCATCGACCTCGAAGACGTCGCGGTACTGGACCCATCCCTGACCGGACCCGGCGCGCACCAGCGCGAGATCCGATCGCAGCTCGATCTTCATCGGATTGACGAGCCGGCCGGGTCCGCGACCGAACCGCTTGACCTCCTGCACGTACCGTTCTTCGGAGAGGATGCGCGCAAGCCGGTTCTCGAATTCGGTGACGTAGCGCGCGGCGCGCGCGAGCACCACGTCGAGAGACGGAGGCCGGGAGCCAGTCGGTTGAACGACCAGCGTCAACGCGAGCGCCAGAAGCACCGCTACTCCTTGATCGGCGCGATCTTCTCGTCCACCTTGACTTGAAACTGGCGGAATCTGCCGTAGGTCGCGGTGCCGCTCACGCGAATGTTGTTGCGGCGCTCGAGGTACTCTTCGTGCATCGCAACAGGGACCAGGACGTCGGCCAGGACGTCGGGCTGGTAGCCGACGAGCACGGTGCCGCTGAGCCTGACATCGGAGGCGATCAGCTCGGACATGAAGACGCGCCCGGTCGCGGGGTCGATCCAGAACCGCCCATGCGACGGCAGGTCGCGGTTGTTGGTGGTCACGATCAGCGTGCCCGGGCCGACCTCGTCGTAGCTGACGGTCCAGGTGTCAGGGGGCATCGCGAGGTCGCGTCCGAACCCGGGCACGCCCGATCGCGCGTGCGCAAACTTGAAATGGCCTCGCCTCGCGGGCTCGAGGATCAGCAGCGCGAGCAGCGGCACGTTGATCGTGCGCTGCATGTTGCCGATGTTGTAGCGCGAGCTCTCGAGCATGATCTGATCGACCTGGCTCGCGGTCGACGCCGTCGGCTCCACGAACAGCTTCATCAGCCGTTCGTTGCGATCGCGTACGGCCTTGCCGTCGACTTCGAACACGTCGCGGAACTGAACCCAGCGATCCGCGCCCTGCGGCCTGACGAGCAGCAAGTCGGACTTCAGCTCGCGATGCATCACGCCGATCCGCAGCGCCGGCCGCGGGCCGAGCGTCGCCGGATCGTGCACGTCCTGCTGGTAGGTTTCCTCCGACACGACGCCAGAGAGCAGGCGCTGGAAATCCGTCACGTACCGGCCGGCCCGCTCGACCACTGCTTCGAGCGTCAAGTCCTGCGCCTTCAAGCCTGGCTGGCCGCCGGCAATCAGCGCGACGAACAAGGAGGCACAGAGTGTTGCGGGCCCGATGGACCTCATTTCTTGATCGCCTCGTCGACATTCACCTGATAGCGACGAAACCTCGTGTAACTGGCGCGGCCGTCGATGGTCGTGCCCGCTTTCGTGACGTACGTCTCGCGCATGTCGCGCGGCATGAACAGGGCAACCGCGGGCTCGGCAGCGTAGGTGCCCTCGATCTTCCCGCGAACGGAGCCGTTCTCAGCCGATAACCCCGTCGCCACGTAATCGGGCAGCCTTGTCGACGACCAGTTCGATCTCGGCCGATTGGGTCAAGGCGAGCGCGCTAGCCGAGCCGGCAACCGCCAAAGTCAGCGTGACGAGCCAGCGATGGTTCATGAACTGAACGCTAATCGTCCTCCCGGCTGATACGAGCGTCAAGTTAGAATGCCTGCGAGCGGAGGTGCGCGATGAGAGCTTGGGTTCCCCGCCTGTGGCTCGTCGGGTGTCTGAGCGTGGCGCTGTTGGTCGGGTCGATGATTGCCGCCGAACGATCGTCGTCGGCGATGGCGACGGCGGCCACGAAGTTTCTGGGCGCGCTCTCTGCTGAGCAGCGCCAGAAGGCGACGTTCGCCTTCGACAACACCGCGGAGCGCCAGCACTGGCACTTCATTCCAACGGGCCCGGCGCCGATGTTCCCGCGCAATGGGCTGACGATCAAAGAGATGAGCCAGCCGCAGCGCGTGCTCGCACACGATCTGGTCAAGGGCGGCCTCAGCCAGCGCGGCTATCTCACAGCCTCCGCGATCATGGATCTGGAAACCGTCCTCGGCGCACTCGAAGCGGAGCAACGGGCCGCGGCCGCTCAACCGCCGCGCACGGCACCCATCGTTCGCGATCCGGAGGGTTACTTCTTCTCGGTGTTCGGCACGCCCTCCACGCACGACACGTGGGGCTGGCGCGTCGAAGGCCATCACATCTCGCTGAACTTCACCGTCGTGAACGGCACGATGGTCGCCGGATCGCCGGCGTTCTTCGGGAGCAATCCAGCGGAAGTGCGCAGCGGTCCGAAGAAAGGGCTGCGAATTCTCGGCGCGGAAGAGGACGCCGCTCGCGCGCTGTTGGCCGCGCTCGACGCGTCGCAGCGGGAGAAGGCCATCATCAATACCGTGGCGCCGGGCGACATGCTGACGATGGCGAACGTGGATATCAAGCCGTTGTCGCCGCTCGGGATCGGCGCCGATGCCATGAACGCGAGCCAGCGCGATCTCCTGATGAAACTCATCGACGTGTACACGGGCTACATGGCCGCCGACATCGCCGCCGATCGCGTGGCGCGTTTCAAGAAGGCAGGTGTCGAGAAGATTGCCTTCGCGTGGGCCGGCGAGACCGAGCGCGGGAAGAAACACTACTACCGGGTCCAGGGGCCGACGTTCCTCATCGAATACGACAACACGCAGAACGACGGGAACCATATCCATTCCGTGTGGCGCGATTTCGATCGGGATTTCGGGCGAGACCTGCTGCGCGAGCATCTGAAGAGTACGCCGCATCCGTAACGATTCGCGGCTTTGCGGTCAACGGAAGGTGGGGCTTTCGTAGCAGCTAAGCTCTTGGTGGGAAAATCCGTTCGAAGTTCCCGCCAAAGATCTTGTTCCGAACATCGGCGCCGGCCGCGAGGTCGTCGAGCGCTGCCGACTGCTGCGCGTAGACATCTCTGACCCACCCTCGCGGGAAGAACGACGAATCGCTGCCGAAGAGCAGCCGATCGGGGCCGAGCACCGTCAGCGCCTGCTTGAACACGACATCCAACGTCAACCCCGGCTGGTACTTGATCCACCCGTTCGAGCTCGACGTGTCGAAGAGCACGTTCGGGCACACGTCCGCGACCATCAACGCCTCGCGAAAGAGACCTGCACCGAAGTGCGGGATCAGGATGGGCACCGTGGGATAGACCAGCGCGACCGCGTGCAGATCGAGCGGGTTGCCAAATCGCATGTCGAACGGGCTGGGCAGCCCGAGCTTTTTTCGGACACCGATTGACAGCACGCCGCAGTGCACGAATATCGCCGTGCCGGGTCGAGCCGCAGCCACGTCGAACACGCGTCTCGCCCGCTCGCCCTGGATGGAGTAGCGGTGCATCGCCGGATACAGGCAGATCGCGCGCAAGCCGTCGCGATCGATTGCTCGAGCGGTCGCCACTAGGGCGTCGGGCATGGTCGGATCGACCATGAAGAAACCGACGAACCGGGTGGGATGACGCCGCAGCGCCAGCGCGACCGACCTGGCGTCTCCGGGCATGCTTGCGATCAGCGCCGCACGGGACACACCGGCGCGATCGAGTTCGGCGACCCAGCGATCGGCCAACTGGTCCGCGGATCCCGGGGCCTCCCACCCCAACTTCGTCAGCGCCGCGTCGCCGCCCAGCGCGGCGAAGAAAGGGGTGGAGAAGAAATGACAGTGAGCGTCGTTGATCAAATCTCCCACGCTATCGCATCCGCGACTTGTTTCGTCGTGGCTGTGCCTCCCAAATCGGGTGTTCGCATCGAGCTGGTTGCAACGACGCGTTCGATCGCCGAGACGATGCGGTCGTGGAGATCGGGGCGGCCGAGATGTTTGAGCATCAGGGCACCGGCCCACGTGGCGCCGATGGGATTGGCGACGCCCTTTCCGGCGATGTCAGGCGCCGACCCGTGAATCGGCTCGAACATCGATGGGTACTTCCGTTCCGGATTGATGTTGCCGCCCGGCGCAATGCCGAGACTGCCCGATATCGCCGAGCCGATGTCCGTGAGAATGTCGCCGAACAGGTTGGACGTGACGAGCACGTCGAGGGTCTGCGGATGGGTGATCATGCGCGCCGCAAGGGCATCCACGTGATACTTGCGATACTCGACGCCGGGATAGTCGTTCCGAACCCTTTCACCCACCTCGTCCCACAGGACCATCGCGAAGGTCAGCGCGTTCGATTTGGTCGCGCTGGCAATCATCTTGCGCGGACGTGTGGACGCGAGCTCGAATCCGTAACGCAGAATGCGTTCGATCCCGTGGCGTGTGAAGACACCAACCTGCTGCGCGACCTCGCGATCGGTGCCGACGTGAATGCGTCCGCCTACGCCCGCATATTCGCCTTCAGAGTTCTCCCGCACGCAGATCATGTCGATGTCCGACGCGCTCCGGTTGGCAAGCGGCGACACCAGTCCGGGCAGGAGCCGCATCGGGCGAAGGTTGACGTACTGATCGAAGCGCTGCCGGATAGCAAGAATCAGGGCCGCGGAGACGCCGTCGGGCACGCCGGGACCGCCGATGGCGCCGAGATAGATCGCATCGAAGGTCGCCAGCCGCTCGAAGCCGTCTTCGTCCATCATCCGCCCGTGCTGCTTGTAGTACTCGCAGCCCCAGGGGAATTCCGTGAACGTCAGCTCGAGGCCGCTTCCGCGGGTAGCGGCCTCAATCGCACCGAGCCCCGATGGAATGACTTCGCGACCGATGCCGTCGCCGGCGATGACGGCGATCTTGAACGACTGTGACATCGCGCTATTGTAATCGGGCGCGCCGCTCGACCTTGCGGTCGACCGGGGATAGACTGTACTTGTTATGACTATTGTTCGAGTGAAAATCTCCGCCGTCGCTCGACTCACGGTAGCGCTCTCCGCGAGTCTTGTCGTCGCATGTTCATCGGAATCGAACCCGCCGGCGTCTGAGGCGCCATCGGCGGCAGCGCCCCTCTCCTCGTCGCAGCGTGTACCAATCGGGCAGCTCCCATCCATCGACACCGACGCATTGCTCGCGCATACCAGGATGCTGTCGTCCGACGAGTTCGAGGGCCGCGCGCCGGGAACCAGGGGGGAGGAGCTTTCAGTCAACTACCTGGTCGATCAGTTCAAGAAAGTTGGATTGAAACCCGGCAACACCGATGGCACGTACATTCAGAAGGTGCCGCTCGTCGGCATCACGCCCACTCCGGCGCCGCTGGTGTTCAAGAAAGGCGGCCAACAGCAAACGTTGAAGTGGAAAGACGATGTGGTGGCGTGGACGAAACACGTGGCTGAGGAAGCGAAGCTGACCCACTCCGATCTCGTCTTCGTCGGTTACGGCGTCGTCGCGCCCGAGTTCAACTGGGACGATTACAAGGGCGTCGACGTCAAGGGCAAGACGCTGGTGATGCTGGTCAACGATCCGCCGGTACCCGACCCGAGCAATCCGAACGAGCTCGATTCGAAGACGTTCGGCGGGAAGGCGATGACCTATT
>JBKPDW010000094.1:0-6304 GCA_046728115.1 Acidobacteriota bacterium
AGGAGCTCTTCTACCTCGCGGCCGATGGCACGCTGATGGCGGTGGCCCTCGTAAACGACGGGATCAGACTCCAACCCGACGTGCCTCGGCCGCTGTTTCAAACCGGGCTGAGCGGCCAGTATCCAGGGCTCCGAACCTACAGTGTCTCGCCCACCGGACAGCGATTTTTGATAACAGTATCCGACGATCCGGCCGCGACTACCTCAATCGTGGTTGTGTCGAACTGGCTGGCAGCCTTCAGGCCCTGACTGACTCCATCCAGTCCCGGCGCTCGGACGTATCAGTCGCCAATCTCAGTCAGGGAAACGCCGCGTGACGCTGCTTAGGTTTCGCATGCAGAGATGAACGCTTACGTCGCTGATCATGCAGTCGGACACGCTGACTAGGTGTGAGTACTGACAGCCCCAGAAATTGAAGTATGTCGCCCTGCTCCGAAAGTGGAAGCCTTTCAAGCCTAACATCAGGCTAACGATTCGCTCGCGATTTGAAGAGCTCGCGAGGATTCGAGCCAGATCCGAAGGACTTCTGCCTTCAGAAGCGTTCAGGAGACAGTTGAGCAATCAGTGCGCTCGGGCGAAATCGAGTGCTCACGCGGACTGAATTCGGCGGTCTTTCCCAGGAAAAAATGGTCGGGGCGAGAGGATTTGAACCTCCGACCCCTCGGTCCCGAACCAACGGGTAATTTCGAATTCTCGGAACAAAATGTACGCGGTTTCAGGTGACCACTGACACTGCAGACGTCCGTCCGCCCGCCTGCCTCTGAGCACCCGATTTACGAAGCCCGACGCGCCCGCCGCTGCATCGCTTCGTGCAAGTCCCAGTCGGCCTGCAGCCGCATCCAGAGCTGTGGAGATGTTTTCAACAACCGTGCGAGCCGAAGTGCCGTATCCGCCGTAATGCCCCGCTTCCCGAGGACAATCTCGTTCAGCCGATTAAGCGAGATGCCCAGCCGCTTCGCCGCTTCAAGCTGACCGACGCCGAGCGGCTTCAGATACTCCTTCAGCAGGATCTCGCCAGGCGGAATCGCCGGACCCAGCCAGTTCGGATCTCTAGTGATAGTCTTCGACGCAGACTTCGTAGGCATGTCCGTTCTCCCACCGAAACGTAATCCTGTACTGCTCGTTCACGCGAATGCTGGGTCGGCCCGCCTGGTCGCCCTTCAGCAATTCGAGCCGATTACCCGCTGGGACAGCGAGATCGTCCAACCGACCCGCCGCGTCAATCAGTCTCAGCTTCCGTTGGACGCCGCGCCACAAATCGCGCGGGATGCGTCGAGCCGCGCGAGTGTTCCGTTCACGAAACAGATCGGCTGCCGTTTCGTCGGCGAACGACTGAATCACACGCGATTACACACTACACGAATAGCATGTAATGGTCAAGCATCCGACCATCCGAGCACAGAAGAGTGGGCTTTTGCGTCATCAACACGACGTCGTGATGACGTGTGGAGGCCGCCCGTTCAGGCCGGCAGACGGATATCTAGAGGGACGGCTGGACCGTACCGGCGTTCAAATCCGGTTCAGACGGCGCCTGATAGGGCCACATCTCGGCCACTTTCGCGTTCTGAAGACGTCGCCGCAACTGTGGATGCGGCGCTCACGAAGCTTGGCGAGGAATTTTCGCTCGCAGCAGGTGACGTCGTGAATGGAGCGGCTAAGGCTTGAGACAAATGAACCGCGCCGGTCAAGAAGGCGGCACGCCTCTGGCCACACCCAATGGCGCGTCGACACGGGCAGAGCGACCTCGCTACCCCACGTGGATCAGATCGTCCCGGATCGCTCTCTTCTGGCTGTTGGCCGCCGGAATCATCGCGGTCAGTGCGGCGGTGTCGTTCCTATGGCTCCCGGGAGTCGCCATCGCTCTACTGGCACTTCCATTCCTGTACATCGCGATCGTGATCACGCTGGCCTCGTATCGACTGGGCCCGAGCGGTGGCGACTTGCAAGGGCGGATCCACCAACTGCTCATCGACGAGGCTGGCGTCGGCGGTCGGTTGCTCGACGTGGGATGCGGGAGTGGGCAACTCTTGATTCGGTTTGCGAAGTCGGGACCTGGCGAGTTCGTCGGACTCGACTACTGGGGCGACGATTGGGAGTACTCGAAGGGTCAGGCCGAGCGTAACGCTCAACTCGAGGGCGTTCCGGGCCTGGAGTTCGTGCACGGAAGCGCATCGCGGCTTCCTTTCCCTGATGGTGCATTCACCCGTGCAGTGAGCAGCATGACTTTCCACGAAGTGCGCGACGTCGCCGACAAGACCGCGAGTCTTGGCGAGGCGCTGCGAGTGCTCGAACCGGGCGGCCGGTTCGCGTTCATCGATCTGTTCGACGACCCTCGGTTCTACGGGGGGCGCGAGCGTGTGCTCGACGCTGTGCGGGATGCCGGTGGCGAGATTGAGTCGGTTCGGAGGCTGACGGAGATTTTCGATCTCAGGTTCCCGATGAACCTAGGGAAGGCTCTCAAGTACGCCGTCATCGTGACCGGGATGAAGTCGCCGGGGGCATAATGACTGCTGCCGCTCAATAGGGTGTCCACGGAACGGCCTCGAGCCGCTGTGGCTCGATGGGTTCGCCGCCGACGACGCATCGTCCGAACGTGCCGTCCGCGATCCGCTGTAGCGCATCGCGGACCTGTTGCAGTACCGTCGCATCGAGCTCCGCTTCGGTAAAGTCCTCGCTCTCCCCTTCGTCGGCCACGCTGTCGTCAGCTGCATCACGAGGAGAACCGACGACCTGGTCCCGCGCCTGCTCTCGCTCGTGATCAGCGCGAGTCGACAGACGCGCTTCGAGGTCGAGCAATCGCTGCCTGTACTCTTGTACATTCATGGCGGCTCCCCTCCGGTGTAACTCCGACACGTCGCCTTACTGCTTATAGTGCTCGACCACCGATGCAGGACGGACCTTCGCGCCATCAGGATCCTGATCGAACTCGCGGCGGGCTCGCCGCTGCCGCAACAGGTCCCAACATTGATCGAGCTCAACCTGGATCTTCTCCAGGCGGACTTGGTCACTATCGGCGAGTCGCTCCTGTCCGTACAATCGCTGCTCCTCGTGCACCAGCGTCTCGATTCTCCCGAGCACCGACTCGTCTGACGTGTGCTGCCCCATGCTTCACCTCATAGCAGAATTAACCCTAACTCGGAACTACGATCACGCCACGATTCGACGCACGGCCATCGAAAGCATCAGCCGCGTGATGCCGCTGAACAACATGCTGATGCCGACAAGCGTACCGACGACCCACACCGCGCTCGACGGCCAGGTGCTCCAGATCATAACGGCGAGGAGCAGCGTGACGATGCCATCGACCAATAACCATCCGCTGCCTGGCAACGGCCGGAGCTGGAACGACAGAACGAATTCGAGCACGCCCTCAATCAGAAGATAGATCGCGATCGCGAGCGTGAGCGAAGCCAGGCCGGCGACTGGGTTCGCCAACACGTAGAATCCGATCGCGCCATAGACAATCCCGAGCAGAATTTCCCACAGAACGGCCCCTGCTCGGCCACCCCGCCACGCGAACGCGAGGTGGAGCAAGCCGCTGAAGATGAGAAGCCACGCGACCAGGGCCGTGATGGCCACGCCGGCGATCATGGGAACGCCAATGGCCATCACCCCGGCTGTGATCATTAGCACGCTCAACACAATCGACCATGTCGTCGCTTTGCGCACGCCAGCCGTCATCGGGTTCGCCATGTGTCAGCTCCTTTCTTCAAGAATCTACTTTCGCTCTTCTCGCTTCAGAAAAGTGCCTTGCTCGAACTCGTCAAACGCTCGCCGCAGTTCGACTTGCGTATTCATCACGATTGGGCCGTACCACGCCACGGGCTCCCGCAGCGGCTGCCCTGAAACCAACAGGAACCGAATCCCGTTCTCGCCCCCTTGCACGACGACCTCATCACCTCTGTCGAACAGGACGAGCGCGCGATTGTTGACTTCCGCCGGAGGTATCGCATGGGGCCACCATCCAACACCTTCCATCGGCACCGCCAGCGGTTCAGACGCGTTGCCGGCTTTGCGACAAACAACTGCCGTCGGATCTCCTCCTCGATTTCGTCGTAGCGCCCCTCGCCGACCCATCGCTTCACCAGTCTTCCTTGGCCGTCATAGAGATACTTCGCGGGCCAGGCGTCGTTACCCAAAGCGCGCCAGGTCGCAAAATCATTGTCGAGGGCGATCGGATACGTCAGCCCGTGGTCACGAATCCCGCGGTCGATGTTGTCGGCCCGCTTGCCGAACTCGAACTCTGGTGCATGCAGGCCAACCACGACCAAGCCAAGCGCGGCATAGTCGCGATGCCACGCCTTCACATAGGGCGAGGTGCGAATCCAGTTGATGCACGTGTACTGCCAGATGTCGAGCAGGACGACCTTGCCACGCAACGCGTCCGCGGTGAGCGGCATGGAGTTCACCCAACGCTCCACCGTGAAGGGGGGCTGTTTCCCGGCCGCGCCAACGAGGCACGCACTCAGAAGAACGCCGAGGAACAGGAGCGGCAGGATGGATCTCATCGTGAACCTCAGGTCGAACACTCATCGTGATTCGTGCGCACGTAAGGACTTGGTGAGAGACGGCGTGCGACCACGCCGTCTCATCTTCGAAGCGCGGACACCAGCTTGATTACGTGCGAAGTGATCTGAAGCCCGCGCGCACGTCCTCTGCCAAGAGGTGTGGCTGCTCCCAGGCCGCGAAGTGCCCGCCTTTGTCGTGCTTCTTGTAGTAAATGAGCTTGGGATACGCCCGCTCCGCCCAGCTCCGCGGGGCCGGATAGAGCTCGTCGGGAAAGACGCTCGCGGCCACCGGGATGGAGGCGCTGACGCCCTTGACGGCGAAGAACGACGACCCCCAATTCTCCCAGTAGAGTCGGCCGCCGGAGACCCCAGTGTTCGTCAACCAGGTGATCGTGACGTTGTCGAGGATGTCGTCGCGCGTGATGCCCTCGGACTGTCCGTTGAAGACGCGCGTGATGAGCTCGTAGCTGCGCGCGTCGTGATCGAGGAAATACGCCGCCAGGCCGACCGGCGAATCCGCGATGCCGTACAGCGTCTGCGGACGCAGGCCCATCTGGAAGCCGTAGCCGATGCCCTTGGCATAGACGAAGCTCAGTGCCTCATACGCGACCTTCTCCTCGGCGGAGAGGCCAGCGGGTGCCGGCGCGCCGGAAAACGCGGCCTTGTCGATGTCGACCGGAATCACGTTCGGCATGTTGGTGTGAATGCCGAGCAGTTCCGTCGGCGCCTGCGCCCCCATCAGCTCGGTGATGATTGCCCCCCAATCGCCTCCCTGCGCCACGAATTTGGTGTATCCGAGGCGCTTCATCAGCACGGTCCAGGCTCGCGCAATGTGGGCTGGGCCCCAGCCGGTCGTGCTCGGTTTCCCCGAGTATCCGTAGCCGGGGATCGACGGAATCACCAGATGGAAGGCATCGGAGGCGCTTCCGCCATGCGCCGTGGGATTGGTGAGCGGGTCGATGATCTTCAGCTGCTCGACGACCGAGCCGGGCCAGCCGTGCGTAACGATCAGCGGCAGCGCGTTCTCATGTTTCGAACGCACGTGGATGAAGTGAATGTCGAGTCCATCGATCTCGGTGATGAACTGTGGCAGGGCGTTCAGCCTGGCTTGGCACTTGTTCCAGTCGTAATCGGTCGCCCAATACCGCGCGAGGGCTTGAACCGTGGCGAGCTGCACGCCCTGCGTTGCGTCCGAGACTGGCTCCCGTTCGGGGAACTTGGTCGCCGTGATACGCCGGCGCAATTCGGTGAGTTCCGCGTCCGGAACATTCACCTGAAACGGACGGATAACGGCCTGGTCACTACCCGTGTGTTCTGCAACTGCAGTAGTCATAGCTGTACTCCTATCTGCGACACCGAGAAGACCTGCGCGCCCCGCAGCAACGGTTGCCGCTGCAGCAGCGCAAAACGACGGCGAGTGACGCCGGGAGTCGTTGACATACGACCGTTCCGTCCGAGCGCGCGCTGCGCTATTCGCGCAGCGATCTGAAGCCCGCCCGAACTTCTTCTGAAAACAGTTGCGGCTGTTCCCAGGCGGCAAAGTGCCCGCCTTTGGCGAGGGCGTTGAAGTGGATGAGATTGTGGTAGGCGCGCTCGGTCCAACTCCGCGGAGCTTGGTAGACCTCTTCAGGGAAGACGCTTACGGCAGCCGGAACAGAGATGTTGTAGTCGTTGAAGAAGGCGCCCTTGTATTCCACATAGAGACGAGCGCTGGACACGCCCGTGTTCGTCAACCAGGAGAGGGTGATGTTGTCGAGGATGTCGTCCCGGGTCAGGTCGCCGTAGGGCTCCCCATCG
>JBKPDW010000095.1:0-13200 GCA_046728115.1 Acidobacteriota bacterium
CGTTCACCCTGCCGACCCGCTCGACTCTCGAACGATGAGGCGCGGTGGAACGACTATCCGCTGCGGGAGATCGTCGTCCAGATCCAATCCATTCAGAAGCAATTCCGCGGCGTGCCGTCCCTGATCCTGACGCGACCACCCGACGGTGGTCAGCGGAACGCGCAGCAGATCACCGAGCGCGATGTCTCCAACGCCGACGACGGCAATGTCGCCGGGAACGCGGAGGCCCGCTTCCCAGATCGCTTTCATGCCGCCAATCGCCGCCGGATCGTTGGCGGCGAACACCGCGTCGATTCGCGGCCTGACCGTCAGCAGGCGCTTCATCGCGCGATACCCGTCGCTCTCCATGAAGCCGCCCGGCGAGAGCCAGTCGTCGATCGGCTTGAACCCGCGCTGCTCGAGCGCATCGCGCCAGCCCCGCTCGCGGCGTTTGGCGTGGGCAATTGGCGGACCGGCGATGTGTGCGATCGCCCGGCGTCCCGTGTCGAGCAGATGCGCAGTCGCCAGTTCGCCGACGCGTCTGTCGTCGGTGAGCACACGATGGCACTTGACGGAAGGATGATCGTCGCGGTCGATCATCACGAGCGTCGTGCCGCGCTTGACCAGCTGCTGCAGCATGTCGGTGTTGCCGACGCCGCGCGCAGACGCCAGCACGACGCCGTCGACCTGGCGGCCGCGCAGCATCTCGAGCTCCGCGCGCTCCTTGCGCGGATCCTCGCCCGAGCTGCACAGCAGGAGGCCGTAACCGCGAGCGCTCGCCACCGGCTCGATGCCGGCGATGACCTCGACGAAGAAGGAGTGCATCAGGTCGGGAATGACGATGCCGAGCGTGTGGGTGCGGCGCAGGGTCAGGCTGCGCGCCACGGCGTTGCGCTGATATCCGAGCTCTTCGACCTTCGCGAGGACACGCGAGCGCGTCGCGTCGCTGATGTCGGTGCGGTTGTTCAGCACTTTCGAAACGGTCGTAATCGAGACACCCAGCTCGCCAGCGATCCGCTTCATCGTGGTCGTGGAGGTCACGGCAGAGGTCCCTTTAGCGCTAAAGTAGGTTGACTTTACCGGTAAAGCATAGTATCACACCGACCGCACCCGGCCGATTGGTCCGCTTCCGCAGGAGGATCGTTCATGACTCGCACCTCGTGGTTGCGCAGGCTGAGACTTGCGGCTGTCGCAACGATCGCCCTTGCCCTCATGGCGATGCCCGCCGCCGCCCAGGACACCGGCGCGATTTTCGGCATCGTCGTCGACTCGTCGGGACAGGTGGTGCCCGGCGCAACCGTCCTGCTCACCAGCGAGCGCTCGGGCGACGCGCGGACGCTCACGAGCGACGACCGCGGGGAATTCGCGTTCCGGGCGATCACGCCTGGATCGTACACAATTCGCGTCGAGCTCGCGGGGTTTCGTGCCTTCGAGCGCACCAATAACGTGCTGAACGCCAGCGGCCAGCTCGATATCGGCCGTGTGACCCTCGAGGTGGGCACGCTCAACGAGGTGATCACTGTCTCATCGACCGGGACGCCCGTCGAGACCACGAACAGCGATTATTCTGGGCAGCTGACATCCACCCAGATGTCGCAGATGCAGACGCGCGGCCGCGATGTGATGTCATTGCTCAAGCTGCTGCCGGGCGTGCGACCCGACGCCGACATCGATGCGATGGGCGACAGCTTCGGATCGAACGTTCCGAACATCAATGGCATGCGCCGGGCATGGAATCAGGTCACGGTCGACGGGCTCAATGGCAACGAGCTGTCGGGCACGTCGAGATTCTCGTCCGCGATCAACATCGATGCGATTTCCGAGGTCAAGGTCCTGCTCAACACCTACAAGGCGGAGTTCGGGCGCACGGGGGGCGCGAACGTCGAGATCGTCAGCAAGAGCGGCGGGACCGACTACCACGGCAGCCTCTACTGGTACGGCCGACGCGACAAATGGAACGCCAACTCCTGGGAGGCGAACCGCGCCGGGACGCCGAAGGCGAAGCTGCACATCGACACCTACGGCTTGAACGTCGGCGGTCCGGTGAGGATCCCGAAGCTGGTCGGCGATGGCGCCGAGAAGCGGATGTTCTTCTTCTATTCGCTCGAGGCACCGCAAGTCCAGCGGCCGGGACCGCTGCGGCTCTTCCGCGTCCCGACGGAAGCCGAGCGTCGCGGCGACTTTTCGCAGTCGATCGACACGACGGGGCGAGCGGTCACCGTCGTGGACCCGGTGACGCACCAACCGTTCCCTGGCAACATCATCCCTGCAAACCGAATCGATCCCAACACGCAAAAACTTCTCAACATGCTTCCGCTCCCTAACCGGCCCGGCGAGAGCTTCACGTACAACTTCTCGCGGCAGGAGACGTCCGAGAACCCGCGCATGAACAATCTGCTGCGCATCGATTCCCGCACGTCGAGGAACGACACAATCTGGGTGACCGGCCGCACGTTCATGTCGAACCAGTACGGGTCGGAGATCACCGCCGCTCCGGCGCGCTGGGGATTTTTCAACGGAGCGTACCTCTTCGGCGACAACTCGGTGAATGGCGGCTGGAATCGCGTGTTCAACGCGAGCCTGGTCAACGAGTTTCAAAGCGGTGTGCGCACGCAGACCGAGGGATTTCAGACGAAGGACGACAGCGACTGGACGAGAATCCGTCGGAGCGACGTGGGCTGGACGATGAGCCAGTTCAATCCGAGCTTGAACACGCTCGACGTCATCCCGCGCGTCACCTTCGGGCTCAACGTCACCGGCACCGACCCGCCGGATTTCACCTACGACAACCGCCTGGGGAACACGGCGCGCGACTGGATCTACAGCGCGCGCGACAACGTGACCTGGACCCGGGGCGCGCACACCGTGAAAGCCGGCGGCTATCTGGAGTACATGCAGAACAACGAAGCGAGGGGCGGCAACTGGATGGGCGAGTTCCAGTTCAACCGCAATACGAACAACCCTCTCGACACCGGCTTCGCCTACTCCAACGCGCTCCTCGGCGTGTTCAGCCAGTACACGGAAACCGACCGCTACCGCGAGACGCGCAATCGTGCATGGATGTCCGAATGGTTCGCGCAGGACACGTGGAGGTCCAATTCGCGCATGACATTCGACTACGGCGCACGGTTCCTCTGGTACACCCCGTTCGTCCGAGTCGACGACCAGGTCGCGAACTTCGATCCCGCCCGGTACGATCCGAAAAAAGCGCCGCGCTTGTATGTGCCGGCTCTCATCAACGGCACGCGCGCGGCGTTCGACCCTGTAACCGGACAATCGGCCAACGCGGTTCTAATCGGCGCCTATGTGCCCGGCTCGGGCGACGAAAACAACGGGATGGTCCGTGCAGGAGACGGAGTGCCTCGCGGGTTTCGCGCGACACTCGCGCCGCAGATCGAGCCGCGTGCCGGCTTCGCTTGGGACCTCACGGGACAGGGAACGACCGTGGTGCATGCGAGCACGGGACTCTTTCACAACGCACGGCTCGGCGGCGGCAACCTCGGCAATCTGAGCGGCAATCCGCCGTTCATCCACAATCCAATTTATTTCTACGGGACGACCGCGCAGCTGCTCTCTGGAGGAACGACGGTCGCCAACCGGCCGGCAATGATCGAAGCGATCGAATGGGACTATCGCACACCGTATGCTATCAACTGGTCGATTGGAATCCGGCGCGACATCGGCTGGGGCACGGTCGTCGACGCCGCGTATGTGGGCAACGTCGGCCGCAATCTCGAGATGTACTACGACCTCAATCCGGTGCCGGCCGAAGCGCGATATCTCGATATTCATCCCGAAAACCGCGACCCGGCCGGCAGTGCGACGGCGCTGCTTCCTCCGGAGTTCCTGCGTCCGTACCGCGGCTACCAGAACATCCGCACTCGCGGCAACTCTGGCAATGCGAAGTACCACTCGTTGCAGATTCAGGCCAACCGGCGCTACATCCGCCACTTCCAGTTCGGTGCGACCTATACCTTGCAGCGTGCGCGCGGTGTAGCCGATGAGGATCCCGGCAACCTGTCCTACACCCTCGACCGACCGATCGATTTCTATTACGGCAACCTCGTACAGAGCCAGACCCACAATCTGGGCGTCCACTACATGTGGGATCTGCCGAAAAGCAACAAAGGTGCGTTGGCCGGTCTGCTACTCGACGGCTGGCAACTCTCCGGCTCGAACGCCTTCATCACGGGTGAATGGGCGCCTGTATTTTTCACGACGCCCGACAACTTCGACTTCACCGGAGGCGAGGGTGGGCAGTCAACCGACCTGGGTGGAGGCCTCCGCAACGTCCGTCCGATTGTGATCGGCAACCCGATGGATGGCGGCGGCGACCCCTTGACCGGCTGGTTCAACGTCAACGCATTCAAGCGGCCGACGGGCCGCGGAGACTATGGCAACGCCCCGCGCAACGCGATCCAGCGGCCGGGCATCAATAACTGGAATGTGGCAATCTTCAAGAACTTTGCTGCAGGCGGCACCAGGACGCTGCAGTTTCGATGCGAGGCCTACAACGTGTTGAACCAGGTCCAGTTCATCGACGTCGACCGCACGGCCGTATTCGACGCCACGGGTAAACAGACGAAACCGACATTCGGCACAGCCTATGGAATCAACGAGCCAACGGCGAAGCCGCGGTTGATTCAGCTGTCAGCGCGGTTTAGCTTCTAGCCAGCCGCATAGGTTGAACATGACCGACGTGTTGAACAGCCACGAAATCACGAACCCACGAAACTAACCGTTCATTTCGTGTTTTCGTGGCAAAGCGTAACGGGTCCCGAAGATGACCACGAACCTTGCAAGAATCGCCGGTTTGCCGCTAGCCGCTTCTGCCGTGGTCGCGCTGCTCGCGCCGCTCGGCGCGCAGGCACCCCGCCCGCCGGATCCTGCACGCGAAAAACGTCTCGAGTGGTTTCGCGAGGCGAAGTACGGCTTGTTCATCCATTGGGGCCTGTACGCAATACCCGCCGGCGAATGGAACGGCAAGCGGTCGCTCGGCCTCGGCGAGTGGGTGATGTTCCGCTCGACCGTCCCGGTGAAAGAGTACGAGCGGCTCGCCTCGCGCTTCAACCCAGTGAAGTTCAACGCCGACGAGTGGGTCGCGCTCGCCAAGGATGCGGGCATGAAGTACATCGTCATCACGTCGAAGCACCACGATGGGTTCGCGCTGTTCAAGTCGGCCGTCAGTTCGTACAACATCGTCGACGCGACGCCGTTCAAGCGCGACGTTCTCAAAGAGCTCGCGGATGCCTGCGCACGAGGCGGCATACGCCTCGGCTTCTATTACTCGCAGTCGCAGGACTGGCACGAGCCGAACGGCGCCGGTAACTCGTGGGATTTCGGGCCCGACGAGAAGAAGGACTACGACCAATATCTCCGGGGCAAGGCGGAGCCGCAGATCCGCGAGCTGCTCACGGGCTACGGACCCGTTGCGCTCATCTGGTTCGACACGCCGCGGATGATGACCGGCGATCGCGCGCAGCGGTTCGCGGACATCGTGCGCGCGCTGCAGCCGAACACGCTGATCGACGGCCGGCTCGGCACCGAGGGCGATTACCGCAGTACAGGCGACAACGTGATTCCTCCCGATGTGCAGGGCGAAGCGTGGGAAGTCCCGGCGACCATCAATCACACCTGGGGCTTCCGCACCGACGACACCGACTGGAAGTCGCCCGGCCAGATCGCGTTCAAGCTCGTCGACATCGTCAGCAAGGGCGGCAATTACCTGCTGAACGTCGGACCGACGGCCGAAGGCGTCATTCCGCAGGTGAGCCAGGACATCTTGCGGACCGTGGGGCGATGGCTGCGAACGAATGGCGAGGCGGTGTACGGCGCCGGGCCGACGCCGTTTGGCGAGGAGCTGGGCGAGCCGAGCGCGCGTGGTACGAAAGACGTGCGTGGCGACCCGCTGATATATCAGCAAACCCAGTGGCGCGTGACGACGAAGCCAGGGAAGCTCTACTTTACGTTCTTCGACGAACCACGCGCGCCGTTTCCGCTGCCGGCAATGCGAAACAGGGCGACACGCGCGTATCGCCTCGCCGACAACGCGCCGGTAACGATGAAGACCGACAACGGAAGGACAGTGCTCGACATCGAGCGGCCGATCTATGATCCCATGGCGACGGTGATCGTCGTGGAATTCGACGGGACGACGGTTGCGCGCGTGCGATGAGGTGGCGATGACGCTTCAGGAAATTCGCAAGGACACGTGCATTGTTCGAAAGACCGGTCAGCGCAAGGGACGGAACCTGTCTATCGTTCCGGGCTCGACGGCGTCGCGCTATCTGCATTACGGCCGTATCGTCCTGGGCAGGGGCGACGCGCCGGTTCGATTCGACACCCATCGGCTCGAGACCGGTCTCGTATGCCTCAACGGCAGCGCCACCGTTCGCGCAAACGGCGAGTCGTTCACGCTCGCCAAGTTCGACTCGCTTTACGTTCCGCGAGATGCATCGATCGAGATCGCGGCCGGGCCGGACGGCTGCGACCTTGCCGAGATCGCAGCGCCGGTCGAACATCAGTATCCGATGAAGCTCGTGAGGTTCGCCGACGTGCAGAAGGATGCCGGGCTGCGGTTCAACGCCGGGAAGGAGACGAACCAGCGCGAGGTCAACATTCTGATCGGCAAGAACGTCGATGCAGGGCGCATCATGGCCGGCGTCACCTTCAGCGCACCGGGCAACTGGACGTCGTGGCCGCCGCACGAGCATGCGGCGATGCTCGAGGAAGCGTACCTCTACATCGACATGCCCGCGCCTGCATACGGCGTCCAGCTTGTGTACACGGACGGCGACGAGCCCGAGCTTGCGACCATCGTGCACGAGGGCGACGTGGTGCTGATGCCGCAGGGCTATCATCCCAACGTGGCCGCACCCGGCGGATCGATCAACTTTCTGTGGATGATGGCAGCCAACCGCGAGCGCGAGGATCGGCAGTACGGCGTCGTCAACGTGCAGCCGGAATTTGCGGCCGTTCCGTCGGGGCTCGACAAGGGACGTTAACGGTACCGAGTACTACGGTGCCGGGTGCTACGGTGCCGGGTGCTACGGTGCCGGGTGCTACGGTGCCGGGTGCTACGGTGCCAGAGTGCTACGGTGCCAGAGTGCCACGGTGCCACAGTGCCACGGTGCCACAGTGCCACGGTGCCACAGTGCCACGGTGCCACGGTGCTAGAGTGCCACGTGCTGTCCAGGGATTAGAACATGCATCGACGTGAATTTCTTGCCGCGCCGATCGTCTTAACACGGCCCCTCAGCGCCGCTGCCGCACGTGGAGCCCAGCCGCAGACACGCGCGCTGATGAAGGTCGGCACGCAGCACGGCGACTCCGACGCGATCCTCCGCGTGCTTGCCGGCTTCGGCGTGAATCACATTTGCAGCCGCCTGCCCTCGACGCGACTCGACGACAAATGGTCGGTCGATTCGCTCTCCCGCTTCCGCGAGCACGTCGAGTCCTTTGGCATCACGCTGGACATGATGCCGCTGCCGATGAGCTCGAACGATATCAGCCGCTTCGAGCTGCCGAACATCATGCTCGGGAAGAGTCCCGATCGCGACCGGGAGATCGACGAGGTCTGCCAGATGATCCGGAATGCCGCGCGCGCGGGCATCCCCTCGCTCAAATACAACATGACGTTTCTCGGCGTGGTCCGCACCGCGTCGACCAAGGGCCGTGGCGCAGCGACGTACAGCACGTTCGTGTACGACAAGGCAAAAGCGGATCCGCCGCTGACCGCTGCCGGCCCGATCGGCGAAGACGTGTACTGGGAACGCATCACGTACTTTCTGTCGCGCGTCGTGCCGGTCGCCGAGGAGTACAAGGTGCGCCTCGCGTGCCACCCGCAGGATCCGGGCATGCCGCGCGGCCGCGGATTTCAGGGCGTCGAGACCGTGCTCGGCAGCGTCGACGGCCTCAAGCGATTCGTCACCATCGCCGAGAGCCCGTATCACGGCCTGAACTTCTGTCAAGGAACGGTTGCCGAGATGCTCGAGAAGCCCGGCGAGCAGATTTTCGATGTGATCCGCTGGTTCGGCACCCGCAGGAAGATCCTCAACGTCCACTTCCGGAACATCCGCGGCCGCTTCCTCGATTTCCAGGAAACGTTCATCGACGACGGCGATGTGGACATGCTGAAGGCGATGCGGGTGTACAAGGAAGTCGGCTACGACGGCATGATGATGCCGGACCACGTCCCGCGGATCGAAGGAGACGCGAACGAAGCGCAAGGCTTCGCCTTCGCGTTCGGCTATATCAAGGCGCTCATCGCCGCGGTCTCGGGGGAATAGCACCTGGCATAAGCGGTTCACGGCGGCGCCGGGGGCTACGGTACTACGGTGCTACGGTGCTACGGTGCCGGGTGCTACGGTGCCGGGTGCTACGGTGCCGGGTGCTACGGTGCCGGGTGCTACGGTGCCACGTGCGTCAGTGCGACGGTGCCATGTGCGTCGGTGCCACGGTGCCACGTGCGTCGGTGCCACGATGCCACGTGCGTCGGTGCGACGATGCCACGTGCGTCGGGTGCCACGGTGCTACGTGCTTCGGGTGCCACGGTGCCCAAGTGCTTCGGTGCCACGGTGCCCGGTGCTTCGGTGCCACGGTGTGCCCAGGTGCTTCGGTGCCACGGTGCCCAGGTGCTTCGGTGCCAGCTGACTCAGTGCCAGCTGACTCAGTGCCAGCTGACTCAGTGCCAGCTGACTCGGTGCCAGCTGACTCAGTGCCCGGTGTCTCGCGCCAGGCGCCAGAAAGGACACGATGACTCGAGGGCTTTGGATCGGTTTCGTCGTTGGCATCATCGTCGGCGCCGCGGCGGTGCATCTGATCGCGCAGCCGCCGGCTCCCAAGGGTGGGTACATCGTGCAGCATGATGCCGAGATTGCGAAAAACGAGCCTGGCACGCACAACGGTGGCGGGCAGACCATCGGCTACTCGTTTTTCGACAAGACGCCCGGCATGAAATTCGTGTTCCGCAAGCGCGCGCTGCACCCGGGCGCCGGCGTCGGTCACCACGAACAGCACGAAGACGAGGTGTACTACGTCCTCAGCGGGAAAGGTCTAATGACCGTTGACGATCACGCCGTCGACATGACGCCAGGCACCGCAGTCCTCACGCGGCCGGGTAGCTCGCATTCGTTGAAACAGGTCGGGAACGAGGATCTGGTTGTCTTGATTGCGTATGAGATCAAATAAGCGAGGGGCTGGGCGCGTTAAGTGCCAAGGTGTTGGGTGCTAAAGTGCCAAGGTGCTGCGTGCCAAGGTGCTGCGTGCTGGGTGCCAAGGTGCTGCGTGCTAAGGTGCCAAGGTGCTGCGTACTAAGGTGCCAAGGTGCTGCGTGCTGAAGGTGCTCCGTGCTAAAGGTGCTCCGTGCTAAAGGTGCTACGTGCAAGGTGCTATGGTGCCACGTGCTACGGTGCCAGATGCTCGCGGGTCCGGGGTGCCCGCGCCGGGTAGCTACTACTCGTGATCGTGTTTACGCGTCCGTCGTTTCGTGTCCCCCTTCCAATGCGGTGGCGGCGTCTCCGTGGTTTCCAGATAGCGAATCCATCCCATAGTCGCGCCGATCGCCCGGTCCGCTAGCGTGATCAGCTCCGCCACTTCGACGGCCGTCCAATACCGTCTCTCGACTCCGTCGTTCAGGTGATTGTGAGTCTCGGTCAGCGATGCCTTCGCCGTTCGCGCGTACCGTGCCGATTCCTTGTGCCGATAGTAACCGAATCCTTCGGCGATGTTGCTGGTCGCAGAGCTCGTCGAAGCCTTCAGCTGATCGCGGAAATCAAAGTCATGCTTGGCGCCGGACTTGTCGATCAATTCGTACACGCGAACTTTCAGCTCGTTTGCCAGCTGCCAACAAGCAAGATCCTCGTAGCGCCTGACACCAGCCACGCCCCACCGGACAGCAATGTCCGTTCCATCGCATGCGCAGATGGCAAATAACACTTACAGCGTTTTCGGATCGGTGAAGTACGCCGTGATGGCTGTCGCACGCCACCGGCATGATGCCGCACCCAGGACCAGGAACTCGGGACGGATCAAGGCCCCAGGCCCAAGAACCAACGACTGACGCTACACGGAACTGAAAAACGTTGTAAGCATCGTGCCAGGGGCACCCTGACACGGGGCATCATCGCATCCGGCACCAGCGCACCCTGGCACTCTGGCACTCTGGCACTCTGGCACTCTGGCACCCTGGCACTCTGGCACCCTGGCACTCTGGCACTCTGGCACCCTGGCACTCTGGCACTCTGGCACCCTGGCACGCAGCACCCTGGCACGCGGCACCATCGCACCCGGCACCCAGCACCAAAGCACCCTGGCACTTTGGCACCCAGCACTCTGGCACCTCAGGTCTCGGTAACGTGTACGCGATGCTGGCGAATCTGAACGGCCTCGGCTCGTCCCGCGTAGAACTTGTCCAGCGGATAGCATCCTGACACGAGACCCAGCCGAGGCCCGGTGGTGCAATCGCTGAACGTCCGGCAGAACGACGCGCGCTTCAGCGGCGCGCCGCTCAGCACGTCGGCCGGCAGATCGGGATACGAGAGCGCAATTCGCCCGAGGCCCACAAAGTCGCACAGCCCCTCACGAATGTTGCGCTGCGCCACGTGCGGCAGCCATTCCTGCAGATAGCTGTACGCCGACCCGACGACGACCATGTGCGGGAACTCGCGCTTGAGAATCGCCGTCGCGTGAATCTGACGCCACACGCCGCGCAGCGGATCTTCCGGCGGCTCGTAGCCGTCGAGCGGCGGAAACATCGCCGGTCGTTGCACGTGCGGATTGTAGTAGGGACTGCCCGCTGTCACGCAGATCCACCTGACGCGCATGCGGTCGAGGAGCCGCAGGACACCGCGCGCATCATCCAGGGCTGCCTCGATCTCGTCGTCGCTCGTCACCACACCGAACCCGGGCGAGATCCCGGATGCGGGAATTGAGACGTGTTCGGGCTCGCCGATCTGGTCGGTCGCCCTTTTGCAATACGGCACGGTGTCGAAGACCGAAAGGCGCACGACAATCTCGAGGCCGGGGGCCTCGTTACGAATTGCTTCGATCACGCGTCGCATGAATCGCGTACGGCCCTCGAGAGTGCCGCCATACGGCCCGGGACGCGTGCGGGCACCCAAGAGCTCGTGACCAAGGTAGCCGTGGCACGCCTTCACGTCGACGAAGCGGAATCCTGCGTCGCGCGCGAGCCGCGCGGCCGCCACGAAATCGTCAACGAGAGCGTCGAGCTCCCCATCCTCGAACACGCGCACGCCGTTCGGAAAGCGCCGATCGAGAATGGGGTTCGTACAGGCCGCGATCGGCGACGGACGATCGTGCACGTCCGGACGGGCGTAGCGGCCCGAATGCGTCAGCTGCAGTCCGACGTACAAATCGCGATCGGCATTCGATCCGAAACGCTCGCGGTGCGCGGCGACGAGCTCCTCGCGCAACGCCGCGATGGCGCCGACGGTGCCGGCCGACATCATCAGCTGATGGGGATTTGCGCGACCGTCGTGACGAACGGCGACGGCTTCTCCGCCCCACATCAGCTTCGCCCCGCTCGTCCCGAAATGTCGCCAGCGCCGCCGCGTGAGATCGCTCGGCTCGCCGCCGCGAGTGCCGTCCCAGCCCTCCATCGGCAGGATGCAGAAACGGTTGCCGATGCGAACGCCGTCCACGTCGATCGACTGCGCGAGCGGCGAGGCCGCGGGCGCCGCGAGCTCGTCGTCGAATTCGAGAGGGATGCCGCTCCGATCCAGATGTGCGCGGAACGATGCCGCCGTCTTGAGCGATGCGACCCTGGGATACCGCGAGCGGCCGTTCAAAAGGCGTCCCTGTCGACCTTCGCGATCCGCTTGTCCGGCAGCCCTGGGCTGTTCCGGTGAACGAACTCGGTGACGCTGCGCAGCGAGAAGACAGGCGCCGCGCTGCGCGGCACGATCACACGCTCCAGGTCGACGCCCGCGACCTGATCGAAGCGAAATGCGGGTCGCGCATCGGGCGTGTCAGTGGTAAAGACAATATCGCGCACGGCGAGCGTTTTGACGTGACGCGCGTAGAGCCCGTAGGCGGGAATCGTGCCGAACATGTCGGGCTCGGGGTACTCGGTTTCCTTTTCCTCCGGTTCGAGCGCAGCGTCGGACGCCGTGCCTCCACCCTGATAGGCAATGCGAACATCGCTCAGGCGGAGATCCTCGATATCGTGGCCGGGGATCCCGCTGATCAACACACCGTGCCGCGAATCGACGTTCGACGCCACGACGCCGCTGATGCGAACGCGATTGATTACGCCAGGCCGCGGCTGGTTCGGGCCGCGCGCGCGGCGGCCAAGCCGCACGAAGATCGGCGCATTCACGATGTCGCGCATGGTGAGGTTCGTAATCGCAACGTCCTCGATGATTGCGCCGTCCACGCTCTCGATTGCCAGTCCTCTGCTGTATTCGAACACGCAGTTCGAGATGGTGATGTTTTTGAAGCCGCCGTTGCTCTCGGTCCCGAACTTGATGCGGCCCGTCGGCCCGCGAGTGTACTTCACCGTCCGCTTGTAGGTGCCGTCGAGGAGCGTTCCTTCGTCGTATCCACTCACCTGCGAGTTCGTAATCGTCACGTTCTCGGTCGGTTTCGCGGATCCGAGACCGTAGCTGCTCTTCAGGCAAATCCCATCGTCGAAAGGCGAATTCACCGTGGCGTTCGAGATCCGGACGTTCTTGCAGGCATCGACGTCGATGCCGTCGCGGTTCGTGTCGATCTTGATGTTGTCGATCGTGAAGTTGTCGACGCCGGTTGCCAAAATCGCGAACCAGCCGCCATGGAGAATCGAAACGTCTCGGATGATGACGTTTCGACTGTTTTTCAAGGCGATCGCCTTGTTGCCCGATCCTTTCGGCGTCGTATTCGCGTTATAGCTCCGCACCAGACCCTTGCCGTTGATCAGGCCCGGTCCGGTGATCGAGACGTCGTCGAGGTTTTCGCCCCAGATCAGACTGTTGTGCCAGTGGCTGTGGCCGAAGTCCTGATACATGTCCCACTGGTTCGGCTCCGGCGCATCGTACCCGGCCGCGGCCGTGGGTGTCGCCGCCACGAGCGTGGCACCGTGATCGAGGAAGAGGCCGATGTGGCTTTGCAGTCGAATCGAGGTCGCGAGGTATGTCCCCGCGTCGAAGCGCACCGTGCCACCGCCCGCGGCGTGCGCGGCCGCGATCGCCTTGTTGATGGCGTCGGTATCGAGCGCCTTGCCGT
>JBKPDW010000096.1:0-10519 GCA_046728115.1 Acidobacteriota bacterium
TCGTGGCGGCGGTTCGAGCGCTGAAGGACGGTGCAAGCGCCGTCGATGCCGCTCTCATCGCGACCCTCCTGCAGCCGGTGCTGGCAGCGGGTTCGTGGAACAGCTATGCGGGCATTCTCGCCATGGTCTGTTACGACGCTCGCACCCGTTCCGTTCATTCGCTCAACGCCGGCTACAACACCTTGAGGCGCGAGAAGCATCCAGAATCGATCCCGATGCTGGGACGCCCGAGCGGCAGGTCGGCTCTGGTGCCTGGATTCATGGCGGGCGTGCAGGCGGCTCACGATCGGTTCGGCACCATGCCCTTTGCGAAGCTCTTCGAGCCCGCAATCGACCACGCCGAACGTGGATTTCGAACTCCGTCGTGGCTGGGTCGCCTCTTCAGGAGCCAGAGACATGTCCTGACTCGCCTGCCTGAAGGCCGAAGAATCTTTACTCATCGCCGAGGCGGACTCCATCGAACGGGCGATCTGTTCAGGCAGCCCGAGCTGGCTGCCACCCTGAGAAAAGTGGGTCGTCATGGAGCGGGCTATATCTACCGGGGCGAGTGGGGTCGGAGATTCGTGAGCGCAGTCTCGCGCGAGGGAGGCCACATCACGCGAGAAGATTTGCGGCGCTACCGGCCGTTGTGGGCTGAGCCGGCACGCACCTTTTACCACGGCTATGACGTCTGCGGACCCGGTCTGCCGGGGCTGGGTGGTGTCCACACAATCGAGGCCCTGAACCTGCTCGACTGCGCCGACCTTTTTCCCGGCGATCACTACTCGAAGTCGGCTCGAGCCCTGTACTGGCTGATGCAGATCACGCACGCAGCGTATCTACGAGCGGGTGTTCCGCTTCGGACTCGCATGAGCAAAGCAGGAGCGCGCCGCTTGTGGTCCCGTATGCAGAAGCGCAGAGGCCTGCGGGCTCCCCTGGGAGTCCGCCGGCGACTGTCGCACACCGACGGGATTGTCGCGATCGACGAACAAGGCAACATTGCGTCAATTTCGCACTCGATCAACAGCGTCGCCTGGGGGACAACCGGGATTTTTGTCGACGGCGTGTCGATTCCAGACTCCGCCTGCTTTCAGCAACGGGAAATTCGGCGCGTGGGGCCAGGCGCGCGTTTGCCGGAGCAGATGAATCCCATCATCGTGCTGAAAGACGGCCGTCCGATCCTCGCGTCGACCTGCACTGGCTACTCGTTACACGAAACGATGGTTCAGTATCTGGTGGACGTACTCGACTTCGGGCTGGGGCTGGGAAGCGCACTGCGCATGCCTCATTTCTTGTTGCCCGTGTGGAGCACGAAGCGGTTCAGATCGGCGCGGCGCCGGAAGATGAAGGCACGGCCAGTCTTGAGGCAGGTGCTCAAGCGGGGTACATTCAGCGCCGACGTCGTACGCGCCGTCCGTGCGATGGGCCAGGGTATTCAGATCGTGCGTCAGTCGCCTCAGGGCTATTGGGGTGCCGTTCAGTTCGATCCAGAATGCCAAAAGCTTTGGGGCGCTGTGACAACGGAGCCGGCTGGCGCCGAATCGGCTGCTGCGGGATACTGACTCGCCATGCCGCGCCGCCGCCGATCATGGCCCTCCACGATCCGCCGCATCCTGTTCGATGTCATCACGCTTGCCGGCTTTGCGGCGAGGTCCCGCGCGCAGCTGGCGGCGGGGTGGCTCAATCGCACGCGGCGATCGCGGCGTGTTCGAGGGCAATTTCAACGCACCGAAGCCGGATTCGGTTGAAGAGATGGCGAGCCTCTAGTACAAGGTGTTCGTATCGCCTAAGGAGAGCTTGATGCCAAAGACGGAACTCAGTGCCGAACACTTGCGCGAGCTCGCCCGCACGGGGGCTGAGGTGGTCCTGAAACGACTTCGCGCGGAGATCATTGCAATCGAGCGGACGTTCCCGGAGCTCGCGCTGCCGAGGCGTCGACGCGCTGTTCGTCAGACAATCCAAGCAGCCACAACGCGCACCGGACGTATGTCAGCCGCCGCGCGCAGGGCCGTGTCGCAACGGATGAAGCGGTACTGGGCGGAGCGCCGCAAGGCCCATGCAAAGGTGAAATAGTCATCGGAGCGCCGAAACATCCCGGATCCCGTAAGAATGGCAGCTATTCCTGACGCCTGGACCGCCTTTCGAAAGCTGCCCTTGACCGACGCCGAGCTTCAGACGATTGCAACCAACGTCGCGCCATACATGCGCTGACGAACTGTGCCACGGCCGCTAATGACTTGATCGCGGGTTACGCGGGCTGATCAGGCAAGCCGACCGCCGCGGCGTGCATGACGAGCAGGTGGTCGATCAGTCGCTGCGTGTCGACGCCCTTCGTGAAGAAGCCCGCGGCGCCGGCCTGCTCGATCGCATGGAGGGCGTGCGTGCGCGGGTGCATCGAGAGCCCGAGCACGGTGATGAAGGGGAGCTCCGCGCGCAGCCGCCGCGTCGCTTCGACGCCGTCCAGCTCGGGCATCGAGACGTCCATCAGAATGACATCCGGCCGCAGCACGTGCGCCTGCGTGATCGCCTCGACGCCGTTGGAGGCATCGCCCACGACGCGCAGCTCCGGCCGCTCCTGCAGGATCTTGCGGAGGACCTCGCGCACCGCGGTGTGATCGTCGACAATCAGAATCCGCAGCGCGTGCGCCGGGGCGCCGCTGGTCGGGCCCCCTGACGCAGGCCCCACCGCCACCTCGCTCAACCGATCCTGCGCGGCGACGCCCTTCGCCGCGCCGCACGGTGCGATGAGCCGCAGGCGCGTCCCTTGGCCCGGGCTGCTTTCGACGTCGAACCGGCCGCCCAGCAGGGTCAGTCGCTCGCGGATGCTGAAGAGGCCCCAGCCGACCGTGCCCGCGTTCGCCGGATCGACGAGCCGCGCCGGGTCGAATCCGACCCCCTCATCCGTCACCGTGATGCACAGCCGGTCCTCGGCGTCGATCACCAGATCCACGGCCACTCGCTCGACCTGCGCGTACTTGACAGCGTTGACCAGGAGCTCCCGGACCGATTCGAACAACAGCGTGCGGACCTCCTTCCGCATCGTGTTGGCGAGCGGATCCGCGGACACCTGCACTTCGAGGCCGTACTTGTTCCGCGTCCAGTCCGCCAGCCAGATCAGGGCCGACGGCAATCCCGAGCTTTGGAGGAACGGCGGGAACAGCTCGAAGCTCAGGGATCGCGCCGCCGCAATCGCCTCGTCGAGATGACTCTTCGCCTCCAGGAGCGGCTCGACGGGCGTCCGGCGCAGCCGGTCGCGCTTCACCTGCTGATCGAGATTGAGCGCCGCGAGGACCAGCGTCTGCTGCAGCCCATCGTGCAGCGTCTTGGCCAGCTGCTCGCGCGCACGCTGCTCGGCGAGCGTCAGGTCCGACGCGAGCTGACTCAACTGTGCCGTGCGGTGCTCCAGTTCGACGGTCCGTTCGTGAAGCGCCGCTGCGACGCGCTGGCGTTCTGTGATGTCCGACACGAACGCGATCGCCTGTCCGCCATCGGGCGTGGCAACGTGATTCAGGCTGACTTCGATTGGAAAGTGCGTGCCGTCCTTGCGTTCACCCACGAGATCGATGAACGCACCCATGGGACGCGGACGCGGCGCATTGAAATAGTTCGTCCGATGCCGCACGTGCCCGTCGCGCAGCGACGCCGGCAGGAGCCGCTCGACGGGCTGACCGACCAACTCGCCCGGTCCCCAGCCGAACATGGCCTGGAGCGCGCGATTCGCCGTCAGGATGAAGCCCTTCGCATCCACGAGCACGATGCCCTGTTCCGCCGTTTCCAGCAGGAGCCGCAGCTGCCGATCGCGCTTCTCGTCGCGCAGCGCCTGGAGGGCCTCCTCGGTGTGCCGGCGCTCCGTGATGTCCAGATCGAGACCGGTGAGCCGCGTCACCCGGCCGTCGGCGCCGCGGTCGGCGCGTCCGAGGCTTTGAATCCACCGCACGGTGCCGTTGGGCAGCACGATCCGGAACGAGTTGTCCCACGCGACCTTCGTGGTCGACTGCAGCATCTCGTCGAGCAGGCCGAGCACCCTCGGGCGATCCCCTTCGTGCACTCGGGCCACCCATTTGTCAGAGTTCGCGACTTCGTCCGGCGGAAAGCCGTACCGGACCCGAAATCCGTCATCCCAATCGACCTGATTGCTGCGCGCGTCCCACGTCCACGAGCCTGCCTGCGAGGCATCGAGCGCCAGACGCAGCCGATGCTCGCGGTCCCGAAGGGCCCGCTCGGCGCGTGCGCGTTCGACCGCTTCCCACGTGCGCTCCGCGACGTCGCAGACGAGTCCAATTTCCGCAGGCGTCCACAGCCGCGGCGTGGTGTGATTCGCGCCGAACGCGGCCACCAGCCGCCCGCCCTTGATCAGCGTGACGCCGATGAACGCCGCCATCTGTCGCTCGTGGAACGCGGCCCGTTCGGACTCCGTGAACCGCGGATCGGTGCGAACGTCGTGCACCGCCACGACCTCGCCGCGGCGGTACGCATCGCGCAGCGCCGCACCAAACGTCCCGACAGGCCCCCGGCCGACGAGCGGCGGGGCGCCGCGTGTGTACTCGCCCCGGATCACGTAGTGGCCGCCCTCGATTTCCGCGTAGCCGACGCGATTCACCTCGAGGTGTTCCCCGAGGAGCCGCGCCGCCGCTTCCTGAACCTCGGCGGGGTCGCTCAACGGGCGGAGCGTGTCGTTGAGGCGGAGGAGGAACAGCAGCCGCTCCTCGCTGGCGCGCAGCGCCGCTTCGGCCTTGCGCTGCTCGAGCGTCGCCCAGATGCGATCGGCGACGTTCTGCACCAGCGCAATCTCGTCGGCCGTCCACACGCGCGGCGTCCGGCTGTGGATTCCCATCCCGCCGCCGACGCGTCCGTCCTTGATCAGGATCGGACAGAGATACGCGCCAATCTCGACCGCCTGCAGCGCCTGGCGTTCGGGCGCCGTTCGCGGATCGGTCGCCGTATCGTCGACCACCAGAATCCCGCCGCGCGCGATTTCGTCGGCCCGGCTGCCGGCGAGCTCGGTCCACCGAAAGCGGCCGACCATCGACGCGACGCCGTCCACGTAGTCGTTGACGACGGTGCAATAGTCTCCGTCGACCTCCGCGTAGAGCACGCGGTTCACGCCCAGGTGCGTGCCCAGGAGCCGGCAGGCCTCCGCCAGGATTCTCACGGGGTCGCCCAGCGGTCGGAGAACGTCGTTGAGCGTGACGAGAAACTGCCACTCGGCGGTCGTGCGAAGCGCGGGCAGTTCGGCTCGCTCGTGCGGATCGGTAGCGGGGGAGGGATCGCGCGACACGGTCGACGCTGCCGATTCTTGACCAGATGCTCGTCCAGAGACAATGACAAACTAGCTGATGTAGACCGCACGAGCGGTGCAGCGTACGACCGCCGGTTCCATGCGATCACCGCGCAGATTCGTAGGACGGTCAGGAGACCGGCCCGTGGCCTTCTGACCGCGCACCGGGATCGAAGCCTGCGCCGTTGTCGTGGACGTCGAGCCGAAGCACCGCGCCTTCGACGGACCTGTTCCAGTTCGGCGAGACGTGCTTTACGCGCCCTGTACGACATCGTTCCAGATGGCAAAGGGTTGTCGTGTCACGCCCGTTGACACCGCGCAGTCTCGGACGGCCCAAATCAACGTCGTGCTGAATTGAAAAGAGGAACTGAAACGACAACGTTGCCACAATCAGCCGCCGTCCAGTCGCAAATCGGTCGCACTCGCCTCCGGCACCGGAGGTATAGACTCTACGATTACAGCCCCGGGAGGGTTCCGTGCAGAGATTGATGCGGCTCGTCATCGTTCTGCCCCTTGCGATCTGGACCTGTGTCGTCATCCAGGCGCAGATCACCAGCAACCCGATTCCGGTGGCGATTGTGAAACGCGGGCTTGCGGTCGAGGTAAGGGACTTCGCGCGCCTTCCTGACACGCGCGGGATTCGTCCCGCCGATCAGGACGTGTCGCCTGCAGGCTGGGCGCGCGTCAGCTATGTCCGCGATCTGCCCGACGGCCGCCGTTTCGCCAACGATTCGCGCGGCTTCCTCTACCTAATCGGCTCAAATAACGAACCGCAGGTCTATGCGAACGTCGCCGCGGTGTTTCCGCTCGCCGTGTACAACCGGCTCGAGAGCGGATTCATCGGGTTCGTCTTTCATCCGGAGTTCGGACGAAACGGATTCTTCTACACCGTGCACGCCGAACGCGCTGTCGGCAATCCGAAGACGCCCGATTTCATTCCTCCCGGGTTCGCGCTGAGGGACGTGACCTACCACAACATCATCACCGAGTGGCATGCCACGAACCCTGCTGCGAACGTCTTCGAGGGAACCCGTCGAGAACTGCTTCGTGAAGCGCATGTCGTCGCGAATCTGACCCACCCGATGGGCGCGGTTGAGTTCAATCCGACAGCGAAGCCCGGCGATCCGGACTACGGACTGCTTTACACCAGCGGCAGCGATCACGGTTTCAGCAACGGCGGGGGACCGAACGCGAACACCGCGAGCCAGACGCAGCGCCTCGATTCGATCATCACTGCCATTCTCCGTCTCGATCCGCGCAGTCCAAAAGCGACGGGCGGAGCGAAGGGCCTTGGGGACTACACCATACCGATGGCCAACAAGTTCGCCGCGGACGGCGACCCGAAAACGCTCGGTGAGATCTACGCGTACGGCTTCAGAAACGCGCATCGGCTTTCATGGGACACGGACGGGACGATGTTCGCGTCTGACATCGGCATGAACCACGTCGAGGAAATCAACATCGTTCGAAATGGCGAGAACTACGGCTGGATGAAGCGGGAGGGCTACTGGGAGAACGGTCGGTGGCGCGGAGGCTCGCTCAACGAACTGTTCGCCCTTCCCCCCGACGTGATGAACGGGCGCGAGAAAGACGGTTTGACTTATCCCGTCGCGATGTACGACCACGACGAAGGGCGGGCCGTGACCGACGGCTTCGCGTATCACGGCCGGATTGCGGCGCTTCAGGACAAATTCGTGTTTGGCGACATCCAGAATGGACGTCTGTTTGCGGCCGATCTCGCCGAGATGAAAAAGGCCGACGACGGCATTCCCCAGACGGTGGCGCCGATCGAAGAGATTCAGCTGTACGTTCGGGACGCGAGCGGCAATCGGATGGGTGTCTCGATGCGGGAACTGGTTGATCGAACGATGAATGCGAGTCTCTCTCGGGTCGATCTGCACATCAGCCGAACCGGCGATGGCGAGCTGCTCCTCACGTCCAGGCAGGACGGGATGATCCGGATACTGGTTCCCGACTCGCGTCCCGGAACAGCGCCAGGCAGGCGCTGATCTTCTGCTCGCTCCGCGCAACCGCCGCTCGCTTCCACGATCGTCGCTCCTGCGTGCCGCGGGGAGTGAATGCGGACGTTCTGAACACTAGCCGCTTTCGCGAGCGCACGGAATTGCTTCCCGAAGTCCCAGCGATAGCGTCGCTGCGGCTCGGGGCAGCCCTGGGAGATCGATCGGCACGCGCGGCTGGTGCTTCATGTGAACGACCGGAATGCACGTACATGCCTCGGACGGACGGTTATGCGAGCGGAGCGTCCACTTCGTCCCTTGGCATGTGCAGGGCCGCCAGGATCCTGTGGTACTCGGGGAGGGCCTGGATGGCGCGGGCGGTGAACGAACGGCCGAAGACGACGAGCGCCGGATCGCGCCTGGCCAGCGCGTCGGCCGCCAGGGAAAGCGCCGCGTCGCTGTCACCGAGCCCTGCGGCAACGGCCGCGCGGACGAGCGGACTAATCCATTCACGCTCTGCGCGAGCCTCGAGCTCCCGCTGCACCGCCCGCGCGCCCGCGACGTCGCCGCTGTCCGCGAGGGTCAGGGCGAGCGTCGCCAGCGCTCCCTGCGCCCGGCCCCCGACGGCGAGCGCGCGATCGGCGGCTGCGATTGCAGCCGCATGCTGCGCGTCGGCGTTCAGAGCCTGTTGATAGGCCCACAGCGAGAGATACGACGTCGGATCGAGACGGCAGGCCGTCTCGCCCCAGCGCACCGCCTCCGTTCCGCGCCCGCAATCGGTCATGGCGTACGAGACACAGCCTGCGACATACGCCGAGAGCGGCTCGGCCTTCTGCAGCGCCAGCATGCGATCCACCGCGTCCGTCCGCCGGCCGCGCACGAATCCGACATAAAAGAGGCCGTGCCAAGCCGCGGCCTGCACGTAGGCGGGATTGATCTCGAGCGCGCGCGTGAACGACCGCTCGGTTTGGGCCCAATCCCAATCGAACAGCAAGCTGACTTGCGCGATCGCGTTGTGCGACTCGGCCAAGTCCGGACCATAGGCAAGCGCTTTGCCGGCGGCTTCGCGTGCCGTCGCAGCGCACACCTCGGGGGGAACATCCCGTAGTACGCAAACACGCTGTACGCATCGGCGAGTCCGGCCCACGCCAACGCGTACTCCGGATCGAGCTCGAGTGCCCGGCGCATCAGCGCGACGCCCCACCTTCGTACTGGTTTCGCCTGTAGATTCTGCAACTTACCCATTGTCAGGTGACCACTCCTGTCATAGCGGCGCCTTAACCTCGTGATGGAACGCGAAGGTTTTAGCCGAGCGCGGGCGCCAGCACGGCGAGGCGCGAAAAGGAGAGGACATGACAAGCGCGATGCAGCGGGAGATGACGACGGCAGAGACGGCGTGCATGCGTCCGCTCACGGTTCGTACCACGTCATGTCTGCGTATCGTGCCGGGAGCGCCGTGCGCTGTTCCTCTATCGCGGCGTCGTGAAGGCGGACGAGGACCACACGCTCTGCTTTCGCTGTTATCGAAGGCTGCGCGACCGCGTGCGCAATTCTTGAAGGGAGATCCATTGACAGCAGCACAGACCGTCATCGACACAATTCAGTCCATATCGTTCGGACCAGAGGCGACGTTCCAGAACTTGACGATCATGCCGATTCTCGGCGAAGGCGAGCGGCGACCCGATTATCTGACGCTCGACGAGGCGCTTGCTGACGGCTCGGTCGAAGTCACCGAAGTCAGCGAAGCGGGCCACGTCCCGGAACTGAAGGTCGTCGTGAAGGGCGCTATGCCGGTGCTTCTGATCGACGGTGAGGAACTGGTCGGCGCGAAGCAGAACCGCGTCCTCAATCTCACGATTCTGGCGCCCGCGAACCGCGCGACCGTCATTCCGGTCTCCTGTGTGGAGTCCGGCCGATGGCGGCATATGTCGAGGGCTTTCGCGTCGGCGCCGCGTGCGCACTTTGCCGAAGGGCGGGCCGCGAAGATGCGCCAAGTCACCGCGTCGCTGCTGTCCGACGGCCATCGGCGATCGGATCAGGGCGCCGTGTGGAGGTTGATTGACGAAAAGTCTGCACGGCTCCAGGCGCCGTCGGACACGTCGGCCATGTCGGCGGTATTCGAGAAGTTCGACGCGCCGCTCGAGGAGTTCGTGCGCGCGTTCGAGCCCGTCGCCGGTCAGATTGGTGCCGTGTTCTTCGTGAACGGCGAGCCTGCCGGCCTGGAACTGTTCGACGCGCCTGCGACGTGGCGAAAGTTGGCGCCAAAGCTCATTCGGAGCTACGCCGTCGACGCCCTCGACCGATCGCGGCGGCGGGGAGCCACCATGCAATCGGCCGAACGCTCGGCGAGCGCATTGCTCTCGAAGGCACGAGCTCGCTTAACCTGCGCTTCGTCACTCCACTCGATATTGCGTTGCGCATGGGCGGGACTCAGCTGAGGTCGGGGCGTTGATCGTTCTGCTGCGCGCGCTCGCCGATCCGCTGGACGCACTGTCGCTCATCGCAGTTCTTCGGGGCCCGCTGTTCGGGATCAGCGATCCCGAGCTCTTCGCCTTCAAGCAAGGCGGCGGCTGGTTCAGCGTGTTTCACGAACCCACTGAAGCTGATCCGTTATCGTGCGCTCATTCCGCGCTCGCGGCACTGCGCCAGTACTACCGCTGGACGCGCATCCTTCCGGCAGCCGCTGCTTTGGATCGGATCCTCGAGGACAGCGGGTATCTGGCCCTGGCCGCGACGACGCCGGGAGGTGCTGACGCCGGAGACGTCCTGCATGCGATCGACCGCGTTCGCCAGATGACGGAGGAGGGCGGAAGTCTCGCTGACGCGGCCGCCTCGTTAGAGGAAGACAGCGAAGCAACCAACGAGGTGGAGTCTCTCCCTCTCGAGCCAGGGCGCACCGACGTCGTGCGCCTGATGAATCTGCACAAGGCCAAGGGTTTGGAGGCGGCGGTGGTCTTCCTGGCCGACCCGAACGGGGGCGTGAAGCCACGCGTCGATGTGCACATCGAGCGAACCGAGTTGAGAGCCCGCGGTTGGTTCAAGGTTGTCCGCAAAAATGAAGGCTCGTACACGGAAACGCTGCTCGGCGAACACGCGGACTGGCCAACGCACGAGGCCGCAGAGCTGCCGTATCTGGAAGCCGAAGAGGATCGCCTTCTGTACACGGCCTGGCAGTGAAGCTTCGCCTCAAACCGACGAGTAACAGCCGTGCTCCAGCGTGATGATCGGACCACACGAGAGAGCTGGGCTCCTGCGCGACTCCGGCGAACCTTCAGGGTCGGCCGCTGCGCGGCCGTTTGATGTT
>JBKPDW010000097.1:0-4544 GCA_046728115.1 Acidobacteriota bacterium
AAGCCGATGATCCGGCAATGACTGCTTCGCCCTGTTCTGCCCGCGACCAAGTCTAGTCCGCGATGATCCGTCCAACGTTCGTCTGCACGGCAGGGTCGATTCGGCTCAACGCCAGACGCCCGCAAGGCATTTCGTAAAGCGTGCATCGGTCCGTGCGCGAGCCTCGACTTGCTCGACAAGACTCGCACCTTGATCGCAAAGGAGATCCTCCGACGGACCAGCGAAAACTCAACCAAGCGAGCTGTCATCTGGCGATTGCGCGATCGAGGTAACCACAAGATCCCAGTTTTCACAACGATGTAGGCGACGGGCTTCAGCCCGTCGCTCGTATCAGGCGGTTCCCGGAACCGCCGATCGCACGCGACTGGCGAGCAGCGCACCGGTCAGACTTATACCGGCAGCAAAGGAGAGCCACAGCGCGGGCGCAGCGCGGCTGCCAGTCACTTCGATTAGATATGTCGCAATGGCGGGCGTGAAGCCGCCGAAAATCGCCGTCGCCAGGCTGAAGGCGAGCGAAAATGCCGCGGTGCGCACTTTCGGCGGCATCATCTCGACGAGCGATGGGATCATCGCGCCGTTGTAGACGCCGAACAGCAGCGAGAACCACAACTCGACGACGAGCAGCTTGAAGAAGGTCGGCGCGCTCGCGAGCCACAGCATGGTTGGATATGCGGTCACCAGACACAGAAGCGGCGCGGCGAGCAACAACGGCCGGCGACCGATCCGATCGGACATCCGGCCCGCGAAGACGACCCAGAACAGGTTCGAGAAGCCGACGCACAGCGTCACGATCAGATTGTCGCCCGCGTCCAGGTGAAGCGCCTGCCGTCCGAACGTGGGCGTGTATGCCGTGATCAGATAGAAGATCGTCGTCGTCAGCACCGACAGCATCGTGCCGACGAGCACGAGCGGCCAGTTTTCGACGATCAACGCGAACACTTCGCCGGCCGAGCGCGCATGCCGCGACGTGCGGAACGCTTCGGTTTCCTCGAGGGACCGACGCATCCAGAAGATCAGCGGGATGATCGAGCAGCCGACGAACAGCGGAACACGCCAGCCCCATGCCGTCATCTGCGCGGGCGAGACCCTCGTCGTCAGAAGAATGCCGATCAACGCGGTGAAGATGACGGCGATCTGCTGGCTGCCAGACTGCCACGACGTGTAGAAGCCGCGATTGCCAGGCGTGGCGATCTCCGACAAGTACACGGACACGCCGCCGAGCTCGACTCCGGCCGAAAGTCCCTGCAGCAGCCGGCCAACGACGACGATCGATGGTGCGAGCAGGCCGAGCGCCGCGTAGCCAGGCGTCGCGGCGATCGTGAACGTGCCGATCGCCATCAACCCCAGCGTCACGATCAGTCCCTGTCGGCGGCCACGGCGATCGATATAGGAGCCGAGTATCAGCGCGCCCAGCGGACGCATTAGATAGCCGACGCCGAACGTCGTCAGCGACAGCATCAGCGACGCGAACTGGCTGCCGACCGGAAAGAACGTGTCAGCGATGTACGTCGCGTAGTAGCCATACACGATGAAGTCGTACATCTCGAGGAAGTTTCCGCCGGCGACGCGGATGATCCGTCCAATCACCGTGCGTCGCTCGGCGCCGGCGAGCGCGGGGGTCACCAGGCGTGCGTGCTCGACAGGCGTCGCCATCGAATCAAAATCCAAACAGCCGCGCGGGATTATCCACGAGAATCGCGCGTCGGATCGAGGCGTCGGGCGCCCACCGCGGCAGCAGGTTCAGGATACGGCCATCGTCCGACTGGCGAAGCGGGATGATCGTTCCGAATGGTTGCTTCGGCTCACTGCGGCCGGAATTCGGATGGGGCCAGTTCGACGCCCACAGGATGCGCTCGGGATTGGCGTCGATGAGCGCGCGCGCGATCGGATCGAGGTCGGGAAAATTCGGCGTCAGCTTCGACGCGAGGTACGGCGCGGACAATGTGATGTAGACCTTGCCCGATCGAAGGAAGTCGAGCAGCAGCTTGAAGCCGGAATGCTCCACGCCATCGGCGGCATGCAGGCCGGCGAAATGGTCGAGGGAGATCGGCACGGGGCATGCCCACATCAGATCCTCGATGGCCTCGAACATCGCGGGTCTCGCGTACATCTGAATGTGCCAGCCGGCGCGCTTTTTCACTCGCTCCATCGCGAGCTGGAACCGCTGGCGCGCGATTGCGGGATCCGCTTGACCGATCGTTTCCATGTTGATGCGGATGCCGCGAATGCCCGAGCGCTCCATTGCGTCCAGCGCGGCCGACGAGGTGTGCTCGTCGACAACGGCCATGCCCCGTGCACCCGCGCCCAGGCGCCGAATCGCATCGATCGTGCAGGCATTGTCGGTGCCGTAAATCGTCGGCTGAACGATGACGACGCGTGTGAAATGCAGCGCGCGCTGCAGCGGCTGGATTTCCGCGATCGAAGCCGGCGGCGGCGTGTACGTTCGCGTCGGCGACATCGGAAATTCGGCCGGGTGTCCAAAGATGTGCGTGAGGCAATCGCAGGCGCCGTGTGGCACTTCGAAACTGACGGCTGTTTTTGGTTGCGACGCCGGTTCCACGTAATCGACCACCGACATGAATCCTCTGCCATGAAAGGGGCTAGTCGGCGCCGTCGAGGTACGGCGCGACGCGGGATTCTCGCGCGTATTGGATCAGCGCGGCGGTGCGATACAGCCCATGAACGAATTTTCCATACGGCAGTGTGACAAACAGCGCGAGGACGCAGCCGAAGTGGACGAGCAGCAGCGTGCCCATCGCGGCGCTCTGGCGCAGAACGAGGAGCGCAAGACCTGTCACGCTCGTCAACACCAGCAGCAGGATGAACCCGGTGTCGAGACCCTTGCTGTCTTCATCGCCGCTCGCCGGATCGCGTCGCTCGCGGATCCACCACAACCCCAACGGACCGACGAGCAGCCCGAGTCCGCCGACTGTGCCGAGCACGACCGGAAGGCTGGTATACGGGTACGGCGCGCTCCAGCCGAAGACGCTGTGATAGATGGCGGCCACGGTCGTCGACGCGAAGCACAACATGAACCCGTAGAATGTGAGGTGATGGAACCACCGCCGCCACGGTGCGCGCACTTCTTCCGCAGTCGTACAGTCGGCGCCGGGCCAGTGCAGGTATGTGAGCGTCAGCGCGTCGCGCACGCCTGCCGACACGCTTGCGGCCGACGCACACTCGGACGCGCCGGTGTCGCGAACGTATCGCGCCGTGCCGACGGCGAGCGCGACCGCAACGAGCAGGAACACCGCGCCAAACGTACCGACCATCACGTCGTGCGATACGACGCCATAAAACTGCGCCTGCTCGTCTGCGACGAGTAACGGCCGGTGTCCCATCAGCGTGGAGCACACGAGCAGGAATGCGGTCAGGCCGAACGCGAGGCCGAGCGACGTCTTCACGCTGTTGTTCCTGAACGCGGAGCTGAGCGCCTGCGGCCAGCAATATTGTTGGTACGATCGGATCCGAATCTTCGCGAGCGTTTTCGGGACGTTCACGGCGAACGCGTGCGGCGGCGCGTACTGACACGCGTGCAGGCATTCCGAGCAGTTGTGGCACAGGTTTGCGAGATAATTCAGATCCGCTTCAGCGAACGTCAACCGTTTTTCCATCGCTGGAAACACGGCACAGAAACCTTCGCAGTAGCGGCAGGCGTTGCAGATCGTCATGATCCGCTCGCCCTCGCGCATCACATCGATGCTCTGCACAACATCGCGGCCTCCTTGCCCGCCAGTCGACCGAACGCTGTGCCGATCATCATTCCGACGCCGGCAACGTACCCTTCGCCCAGCACGTTCCCGGCCATGATTTCTCCCGCAGCGAACACGTTGCGCGCGCCAATGCCGTTCGTCCACACCACGCGCGCCGTCTCGGACACCTTCAGGCCGAGATACGTGAAGGTGATACCGGGACGCAGCGGATACCCGAGATAGGGCGGTGAATCGATCGGCAGCGCCCAATGCGACTTGCCGGGGACGACACCGTCGGTGTGGCAGTCGTCGAGCACCGCGTGATTGAACGTGCCGGGCCGCACCGACCGGTTGAATTCCGCGACCGTCGCCTCGAGCTTCGCCGCCGGAAGATCGAGTATCCGCGCCAGGCCACAGATCGAATCGGCTTTAAGGGGCGGAAAGACCGACGGCATGAATCGTCCGACGGCTTTCGAATCGATGATCGAGTACGCGATCTGATCGTCCTGCTGCGCGACGAGCCGGCCCCAGATCGCGTAACGCTTCGGCCAGAAATCCTCGCCTTCATCGTAGAAGCGCTCGGCGTGCTTGTTGACGACGATGCCGAGCGACACGCAATCGAGGCGGCTGACGATGCCGCCGTCGAACTTGGGTGCGCGCGCGTCGATCGCGACAGCGTGGCACTGTGTCGGATCACCGACCGACTTCGCGCCCGCATCGAGCATCATTCGGAGAATCGTGCCGGTGTTGTACGGCGTCCCGCGAACGAGGAAGTTGTCCGCCGCCTCGCCCCACGCCTCCTTCAGCCACTGGAGATTCGATTCGAATCCGCCTGCTGCGAGGACGACCGCC
>JBKPDW010000098.1:0-7091 GCA_046728115.1 Acidobacteriota bacterium
GTGAAGACGTCCGGAGCGGCTTCGACCAGCTGTTTGCGGGTTTCGACTTTCGCAATCTCACTGCGGTCCAGCACGGCGTGCGCCATCGCGCCGGCTGTGGCATTTGGCCCAACGCGCTCCGCGAGTTTCTGGACCGCCGGAATACGCTGAGAGGCGTCGAGCGCCAGCGCCTTCTCGAACCCGATCGTGAGCATGTCGACATCGAGCGGGGCGATGATCGGGTCGTCGTTGAGGAGACTCTCGCGGACCCGGGGCCAGCTGCGCTCCTGGAACTGCGGCTCGCGCTCACGATCGGACGATTTGGCGCGCTCGAGCGAGAACTCGTAGAGCCCGACGGCGTAGGTCACCAGATCCGATCGCTGCAGCCATCCCAGAGCGGCATCGAGCGCCGCGTTGGCCTCGACGTCGTTCTTGTAGACCGCCGCCTGTGCGTCGAGCACGCCGCCGAACTGCGTCTTGAGATCGGGCCGGGTGTCCAGGAACGCGCGGAACTCGCGTTCGCGGCGCTGGCGCTCGGCCACGACGTCGGTGGCCTTCAGGGCCGCAAGGACGTCCTTCTGGTACTTCAGCGAGTTGGCCAGACCGAAAATCTGGCTCTGGAGGATGACCTGATATTCGGGCTTTACCGCTGCGTACTTGCGCAGCAGGCCGAGCTGCAGCTCGAGATCCTCGATCTGGTTCGGAATTCCCTTGCGCAGGTTGTACTCCGCCGAGTAGCTCTCGCGGTAGCGATTCGTATTGCCAGGATTGCCCGAGACCAGCGTGAAGTCGCCGTCGTTGACGCCAGCCATGGTTACGTGCAGGTAGTGATCAGGCTTGAACGGCACGTGCGCTGCGTCGTACTCGCCATGATTGCCGTCCGTTCCCTGATACGCGCGCAGAATCGAGATATCCGACACGTATCGCGGAAAACGGAAATTCATCTCATCGCCGCCGAAATATCCCAGCTGCTTCTCCGGCGCGTAGACGAGCCGGATATCCTTGAACTCTTCGTAGGTGATCAACAACACCTGGGCGCCGCTGTTGAAATCCACGGCGTTGCAGGTGAAGTTGTCGCCTTTTTCCGCGGAGCACGCGCGCTCCAGGTCCGACCGCGCAGCCTGCCGTACGCGCTGGATTTCGGCGATCGTCATGCCAGGCTTGACGCCGGCGTTCACCTCGGCCGTAACGTCGCGTGCGCTTCGCTCCACTTCCGCCCGGAAACGCTTGCACGGAAGCTCGTCGCCCATCGATTTCGCCGTGAAGCCCTCCTCGATCAGGTTGTCGGCGCTGGCCTTGTTCTGCTCGGCGAGTGTCGACGTGCGGATGCAGTCGAGGGCGACGTGATGATTGGTCAGGATAAGACCCTTCGCGGACGCAAACGTGCCGGTGCCGCCTCCACCGCCTGAAACCAGTCGAACGGGCGCGAATCTCAGGCGATCGAGATCCTGCGCGGACAACTGCACGCCGTACTTCTTCGCGATGACTTCGCGCGGCAGCTGATCGATCCGCCACATCCCCTCGTCGGCGATCAACAGCGCGGACGAGGCGAGGGCGAGGGCAACGGCTAGAGTTATCCGTGTGATGTGTGTCATGGTCATGGCTCCGCGAGAGTGACGCGAGGCTGTCAGCCCCGCGTCGGCGGCCCCGAAAGGGCCGCGCTGCGAGGTTCGCGTCGATCGCCGACAGCCTCGGCGCGCGGCGACATTGCAACGTGCGCGCCGCCCGCGACGAAGAACCCGACGAACCAGGCATAGTCATACAACGGTTTCAGGACCGGGATAACGAGGCCGCCCCAGGCCAGTGCGCACCCGAGGGCGGTGGCCCCGATCGCGCGCCAGTTCCATCCGCGGTACGCGCCGTCCAGCAGATAGAGATCTTCGAGGCGCAGGTCACGCCGCCGCACGAGCCAGTAATCGGCTACCAGCACACCTGCGATCGATCCGAGACCGCCAGAGTAGCCCAGCAACCAGGTGAAGATGTAGCCCGAAGGATCGGCGAGTAGCTTCCACGGCTGAATGAGTATGCCGAGGATACCGGTGATCAGGCCGCCAGTCTTGAAGCTGATCACGCGCGGGAAGGCGTTCGCGAAGTCGTTCGCCGGCGAGACCACGTTGGCTGCGATGTTCACAGCGACCGTCGCGACCACGACAGTGAACATCGACACGGCCACGACGATCGGCGAGCTGAACTTGCCGACGAGCTGCACCGGATCCCAGATCGATTCCCCGTAGATAATCGCTGTCGCGCTGGTAATCATCACGCCCATCGCCGCAAACAACGACATCGTCGTCGGCAACGCGACGACCTGCCCGATCATCTGCTCGCGCTGGCTGCGGCCGAAGCGCGTGAAGTCGGGCATGTTCAGCGAGAGCGTCGCCCAGAACCCGATCATCGCCGTCAAGGACGGGACGAAGACCGGCCAGAATTCCGCGAACGTCTGGAATCTGCCCGGGTGCGACAGGAGCGGCCCAAGGCCATTGGCTCTCGAAATCGCCCACCAGAGCAGGATCGCCGTCATCACGAGGACGAACGGCGCGGCCCAGTTCTCGACGTGCCGCAGCAGATTCATGCCGCGATAAATGATGAAGATGTTGAGTGCCCAGAACAACAGAAACGAGAGCCACGCGGTCGTCGTGTGACCGCCGAAACCGGCGCCAAGCAGCGTCGGCCATCCGGGGATGATCGCCTTGAAAAACGTGTTGAGCGCTTCGCCGCCGATCCAGGCCTGGATGCCGAACCACCCGCATGCCACGAGCGCACGCATCAGGGCCGGCACGTTCGATCCGAGCGTGCCGTACGCCGCTCGCGCGAACACCGGAAACGGTATGCCGTATTTCGTGCCCGGATGCGAGTTCAGCAGAATCGGGATCAGGACGATCGTGTTGCCGAGCAGAATCGTCACGAGCGCCTGCGACCAGCTCATTCCCGATGCCATCAGGCCCGACGCCAGCATGTAAGTCGGAATGCAGTGCGCCATGCTGATCCACAGCGCGGCGTAGTTGTACGTCGACCAGTTGCGGCGCGCGACGGGAACCGGAGCCAGGTCCGCGTTGTAGATCGGGCTGGCTTCGACGCGCCGGGTATCCACGAGCTCGACGCGCCCGTCCGCCAGCCGCCGCTCGTTCTGCATCGTCGTATAGTAAACGGAACCAACCGCGGCGGGACGATCCAGCCGACGGCGGCCGATCATCGTCTGCTTCAGCGCCCGAAGCTGGGGCGGAATGCGGGCATTACCCAGTCGTGCGGACGGCGATGCGGCCTGTCACGCGAACCCACTTCACCTGACCTTCCGCCGATCGGATGAACTCGATCGATTGTCCCTTGTCCGTGCCTTCCGTCACCACGGCGCGATCGGGTCCGTAGAAGGTGACCGGCATCTCAGGCTGCGGCGTACCGTTGTTGGGAACCACCTGGACGCTCAGCCGATCGGCATTCGCGCGGACGACGACGGCGTTCATCGGGCGCAGGTAACGTCCAACGTACGGCGCCAGAGCGGGCTGCTGCACCAGCGGCTCGACGTTCGGAAGCGTTTCGACCAAGCCGCGATGCGCAATCGCCTGATTCGTCGCAAACCTGGCGCCCAGGTACGAGTCAAGGGCTGCTCGCTCCACGTCCTGAATCAGGCGCCATCCGTTGTTCGAGTTCGTCAGAATGCCAATCGCGAAGTTTCGTTCCGGGACGAGTTCGAGCAGCAGGATGTGTCCGCCAAGCGTGCCGCCATGCGCCGCGGTACGACTCGAGCCAACCGTGCGCAAATGCCATGCGATGCCGATCTCGTCGTCCGTCGCCTGCTTGCGCAGCTGCGGCGTGCTCATCAGATCGAGCGACGCGCGCGTCAGCACGCGCTCACCGGTCGCCGACGTACCGTCGCCCAGGTGAAATCGCGCGTAGGTCAGCAGATCGGTGAGGCATACACCGACGCCGCCCGCCGTGACGCTGGTCGACGGCGAGAAAGGCCGCTGTAGCGTCGGTGGACCGTCGCCGCGATTGCCGTGTCCCAGCGCGAACGGATAGGTAATGAACTCGCCGGCGCTCGTTCCCGCATGAGTCAGCCCGAGCGGCGTGAATACCAGATCCCGGATGGCCCGATTGATCGACATCCCCGTCACCGATTCAATCACGCGGCCGGCAACGCTGAACCCCGCATTGTTGTAGCTCCACGCCGCGCCCGGCGGCGCCAGCTGCATGAGATCGCTCATTCCCGCGACGAACGTCTTCAACGTCTCGTCGCCGCGCTCGGATGGCGCGATCTGACCCTCCCAGCCGCTGGTGTGGGTCAGCAGATTCCAGATCGTCACATCGCGGCTGGCGGCCTCGTCGCGCACGCGAAAATCAGGCAGGTACGTCCGCACGGGCGCCTTCAGCTCCACCTTGCCCTGCTCGACGAGCCGCATCATCGCCGTGGCGGCGAACGTTTTCGAGATCGACGCAATGGGGAACACGGTGTGCGCCGTGATCGGCAGTGGATCTTCCACGCTCGTCACACCGAGCCCGCGCGTCGTCATGACGCCGCCGTCGAGGATACCGACGGCGACGCCCGGCACGTGATAGTCGGACATCTTCGCCTGAGCGAGCGACACAATCGCGTCGAAGCGGGCGTTCGCCGGCTGCGCCCGCGTCGGCGTCTCGAGGATCACGCACGCGGCTGCGAGCGCCGCCAGAATCGTCTGTTTCATGAGTGTCGCCTGAAATCCCTTTTCGAGAGCTCGGGGTTCACGCAATCTCGTCCAGCATGAGCTCGTCCAGTATTCGACAACCGGTCGTCGTCACGATGTGACACGTCAACTGTATGCCGTCGATTTCTCGGCGATCGGAGAACGCGATGATCACGGGATTCTTGTCGCCGCCGGTGAATTCGATTCGCGCCGGCGCACGAGCAGTTCCATCAACGACGAACCGCGCCTCGAAGTTATCGCCCGTCGCCAACGCCACGAACGGTTCGGTCTATTCGACGATGGTGCCCGGCAATCCGCGCGATTATACTTGCCGCGCGATGGCCGATACGACCATACCGGATCACGCCTTCACGTCGCTGCTCGATGCGCTCGACAAGGTGAACGCGCGTGTGGTCGATCAGTTCCCCGGCGACTCGCCCGCACGCCAGCCGGTCCACACGGTGTACGGCGGTGCACATCTGTTCAAGGCGGACGCCGCGACCAAGCTCGGCGCCGTCGCTTTGCGCGCCCTGCAAGAATACGCCCCCGATCCGGCCACGTTCGCCCAAGCGATCGGCATCGATTCGGAACTGGCGGATCGGGTCTACCTGCGCGTGATCGACAAGCTGACGCGCGAGCCGATCGAGGATTTCCGCATCGATTTCGAAGACGGGTTCGGCAACCGTCCGGACGAGGAAGAGGATCGGTGGGCGCAGGCCGCCGCCGACGAAGTGGCGTCAGGGCTCTCGGCACACACGCTGCCGTCGTCAATCGGGATCCGGATCAAGCCACTCACCGAGGAACTGAAACGCCGCAGTCTCAGAACGTTCGACCTCTTTCTGACGCGCCTGCTCGACCGGGCCTCGCGCTTGCCGCCGATCTTCGTCGTCACGCTGCCGAAGGTAACGTCCCCCGAACAGGTTGCCGCAATGACATCGGCATGCGATGCGTTCGAATACTGGCGCGACCTGCCGACCGGGACGTTGCGATTCGAGCTGATGATCGAAACAACGCAGTCGGTGTTCGCCGCAGACGGTGGCGTCGCGCTGCCTCGACTGATCGCCGAAGGCCGCGAGCGCATCGTCGCCGCGCACTTCGGCACGTACGACTACACGGCGGCCTGCGGCATTACAGCAGCGCACCAGCACATGCTGCATCCCGTATGTGACTTCGCGAAGCACGTCATGCAGGTCTCGCTGGCCGGCACAGGCATCTGGCTCTCGGACGGCGCCACCAACGTGATGCCCATCGGGTCCCGGGAAACGGTGCATCGCGCGTGGCGTCTGCACGCGGAGCACATCCGCCACTCGCTGGTCAACGGCTTCTATCAGGGTTGGGATTTGCATCCGGCGCAACTGCCGTCGCGTTATGCGGCCGTCTTTGCGTTTTTCCTGGAAGGGCTTGCAGCCGCATCGGAGCGGCTGAACAACTTCGTCCAGAAAGCCGCGCAGGCCACGCTCGTCGGCGATGTGTTCGACGATGCAGCGACCGGACAGGGACTGTTGAACTACTTCCTACGCGCGATGAATTGCGGCGCGATTACCGAACGCGAGGCAGTGGACATGAGCGCCCTCACGCTCGACGAGTTGCGAGGTCGATCATTCGTCAAGATTCTCGCGAACCGACGCGCGGTCGGATAAGGACGCAGACAGGAGCCATCATGGAACAGGTCGTCCAGGCGTCGCCCGCACGGATCTTCGAGACCCTCCAGGATATCAGCGCGCGGTGGCCCTCAAAGCCGCCATCGATATCGACTTGTTCACGGCTATCGGCGAGGGTGCGAATACGGTCCCGAGCCTGGCAAACCGCTGTCACGCGTCGGACCGCGGCGTGCGGATCCTGTGCGACTTCCTGACGGTTCTTGGATTTTTGACGAAGACCGATCAGCGCTACCAGCTTGGCGCGGACACTGCGCTGTTCCTCGACAAGCGATCGCCGGCGTATATCGGCTCGATCGCCGATTTCATGCTGGCTCGCGAACGGCTGTCGCGATTCGCCGACTTCACGGAGATCGTTCGTCGGGGCGGTCCCGCAGAGGCGACGGTATCCGACAGTGCTGAGTGGGTACTCTTTGCACGCTCGATGGCACCTCTCATGGCGATGCTGTCACAGCGTCTTGCCGACTTGCTGGCGGTGAAGAACGCCGGGCGCCTGCGAGTCCTGGATGTCGCCGCCGGTCATGGCCTGTTTGGGATCGCGGTCGCGAAAGCCAACCCGCAGGCCGAGATCACCGCGCTCGATGGGAAACCGGTGCTGGCGGTCGCATCGGAGAACGCCGCGAAGGCTGGCGTGGCCGATCGCCATCACACGATTGCCGGAGATGTGCTGACGGTCGACCTTGGCGGTCCGTACGATCTGGCGCTGATCACGAATTTCATCCACATTTTTCGACGTTCCCACGTGTGTCGGGTTCTTGAAACGCGTCCGCGCCGCGCTCGCTCCAAAAGGCCGCAT
>JBKPDW010000099.1:0-3756 GCA_046728115.1 Acidobacteriota bacterium
GGTCGATATAGGCGACTCGCCATCCGCCAATGTCGACGAACTTTTTATCTCGCGAAAAAGGTTCGATCGAGTTCTCGTCAACGCGCGAGGCAAAGACCTGAGCGTGGCGTACGAACAGACCCGCCTTTACCGCGCCGAACGTCCAGAGGATCGACAGCACGATGACCGATAGACCGAGAAACCAGAGCAGGGACTTCATGATGTTCTCTGGGCACAGCGTCAAGCGGCATCATCACGGACTGGCAAGAGAGCTGTGCCTTGTATCACTCGATTCCAACGAGGTCGTTCAAGAACCCGACGACGTACTTCCAGACGAGGTAGTAGACGACGACGACAACGGGCAAGACGAAGACGCCCCTGGCGTACGGCAGTCTGACCGCTTGGAAGGCGTGCACTCCGTCCTGATCGATGCTGACCACGCCGAGCACCATCCCCAGCGTGAGGCCCAGAGGGATGATGACAAACGGCAGCAGCGCACCATGCGCGCCGATCGACAGTGGACTGCGTGATCTGAGACCGACGTACAACATGTTCCAGAGGCCAAACAGGTTCGGGATGAGCGCCATCGGGAAGACGACGACGCGCTCAATCGGCAGCGGCACCTCGAACACGAATCGTGCAAGCGTAAAGGCGGTCATGGCCACAAGCAGGAAAGCCGTTGGCACCACAATCCCCGCCATGTAGGCGCGCAGATACGGATGGTTCATACGGTTCTCTCCTGATCACAAGTGGTAGAAGAGCACGAGGATCAAATCGGGAAACGCCGCGATCACGCTCCCCGCCAGCCCGGCCAAGGCCCAGTCGTACCACACGACTCGCCGCGCCCGCGTGTCCAGCGCGCGCGACATCGCGGGCCACAGATCTCGCCTCAGTTCGGCATCCACACGCGGAAATGCGTCTTGCAGCAGCCGGCGAACGTCCTCGTGATCCTGTTCATTCATCGCTTCACACCCACTCGCCTCAGTTGTTGCCGCAAGAGGCGAACTGCGCGAAACACTCTGACCCGGACTGCACCTTCGGATGTGCCGAGCGCTTCGGCGATTTCTTTCGGCGACTGTTCCTCGATCAACGAGAGTGTCGCCGCCACGCGAAGCTTCAACGGCAAACCACGAAAGGCTTCAGCGATTTGCCTACGCGTCTCGCGGCACACGATCGGGTCGGGGGAGGTTGGCTCCGCCAGATCGTCTGGAAGCGCCACTTCCCGACGTTTCTGGCGGAGATGATCGATCGCGAGATTCGTGGCGATGCGCCGCGCCCAGGCGCCGAAGGAGGCGCCTGGATCGAAGCGACCTCGCGCGCGGTGAATCCGCCAGAACGTCTCGATCGTGAGGTCTTCTGCCACGGAGGGATCGCGAACGATGCGAACAATCCACCCATACACCTCAGCCTGAAACTGCCGGAACAATGCCTCAAAGGCTTCGGGGTCTCCCCGCCTGAAGCGCTTCAGCAGTTCCATGCGCCCTTTCTACTAGGTCTTACGGGGGTGGGGTCGATTTGTTACAAGAAATGTCGTCCGGTTGCGGCGGACCAAGCGGCGTGCAGGACTGCCTGCGGCAGAAGCGTTCTGGAGTCGGTTGAAACGGGTTGGCGCGTGCGCTACGACGATGAACGCCCGCTCTCGGCAATATCCTTCAAGTCGTTGAGCGCATTCCTCCAGAAGAACCGGGCATGCCCGAACGTGTCTCACAGGTTGTCATGCTTGACTTCGAGCACTGTCTCTGAATCGCCCTCGGGCGTCAGCGTGAGCGTGATGACGCTTCGCGTCTCGTCCGAGTCGGTAGAGTCAGACGAGGAGCTCCAGTGGTTGTAACGCAGCACTCGCTCAGGCTCGCAAAAGGATGGTGCCGCGATCCTGGCACGTACGCTTGTTCAGGATTCCCGTGAACGTGATCGCGCTCCAGGCTGCCAGGTGGATTCGACGTGAGCGCCGCCTGTGCGTCTCGAATTGCCAATTCTCGCGCCGAATCCAGGATTGGGCAACGTTGCGCAGCGCCGGACGTCTGACCTACGCTGACTCGCGCATGAAGAACCTCCGGCTCACCCTGCTGCACCTGGCCGTTATGACCGCGAAGCTGTGTGGCCCGGTGGCGTGCGAGCGGTGATCGCGGAGAATCTCCTGCTCAAGCAGCAACTGATCGTCCTGCGCCGCGCTCGCCGACGGGCGCCGAACCTGACGCTGAGCGACCGGCTGCTGTGCGGATTCTGGTCGCTCTTCCTCAGTCCAGGACGCATCCGAAAGGTCGCCATCGCCCTCCGGCCCTCGACGCTCCTGGCGTTTCATCAGGCGTTGGTGCGTCGCAAGTACCGCCGCCTGTTCTCATCGAACCCGTGCGCCAAGAAGCCCGGACCGAAAGGGCCGGGCGAGGCACTCATCCAGGCCATCGTCGAGCTCAAGTCGCGCTATCCTCGGTTCGGCTGTCCACGGATTGGGCGCATCATCTCGCACACGTTCGGGGTCGACATCGACAAGAACGTCGTGTACCGCGTGCTGGCGAAACACTATCGCCCTGTTCCGGGCGGAGCTGGGCCCTCGTGGTTGTCGTTCATCGGACACACCACAAACAGCCTCTGGAGCGTGGACCTCTTTCGATGCGAGTCCATCGTGCTCCGAAGCTACTGGGTGCTCGTGGTCATGGACCAGTTCACGCGGCGCCTCGTCGGACTCGGCGTGCACTGCGGTGCCGTCACTAGCGCTGACCTCTGCCGCATGTTCAACGCCGCCATTCATGGGCAGGGCGTACCGCGACATCTCAGCACCGATCACGACCCGCTGTTCGAGGCGTACCGTTGGACGGCGAACCTTCGGATTCTGGAGATCGACGAAATCAAGACGGTGCCGCACGTGCCCCTATCACACCCATTCGTGGAGCGCTTGATCGGGACGATGCGGCGAGAATTCCTCGACCATGTGCTGTTCTGGAATGCCCGTGATCTTGAACGGAAGCTAGCCGAGTTCCAGGCCTACTACAACGCGGCACGCTGCCACGCATCATTGGAGGGCCACACGCCGCTGACCTTCGCCGGCAGACACACAGTGGCCCCTGCCGATCTGAGCCATCTGCGTTGGGTCTCCCACTGCAGGGACCTCGTCCAGCTCCCAGTCGCCGCCTGACAACGAATTCGAGACGGACACGCATCGCACTCAGCCTGTTTGCTCAATCGACCGGACGTCGGTGCACGGGAGGTCACATTCGCCCTGATCCGAAATATCCAACACACGCAGCACAATCCTCGCCCAGAATGTCTCATCAGTAAGTGTCGGAGCTCTTTTGGCAAACGACAGTTGAGGCACTCCGCGCTCACTGGCCGCGGAACACTGCGGCGTTGATTATTACTGAGGGCACAGTTCAGGCGTCGCTGAGAAGTGGCCCGCCCCCTTCCTGAACCGCCAAGATTGCTCGCAAGACCTCGCCGCAGCGCGTCTATGCCCCTGCCCGAACGTCGGTTTGTACGTTGTCTGGCGTGCGAGTTAGGGACGCTCGGGCGGACGTTCAGCCGCGCCTTCACCGCTGGGGTGCGCTTCTTGTGAATTCGCCTTATCGGATACCGCAACCGCGGACCCGCTCCCATATTCCGAAACGTTCCGTGAACCGTACCGGGATTGTGGGAGGGCGCATTCCGAGAGTCGGAGTAGGGATGCCCATCACTGAGCACCCCCTCCACAGATCCGGACGTGCGGCTTGCCCGCATCCGGCTCTTACCTTAGGGAATGACGCCAAAACGCCGAAGTGGGTAGGGATGACAGACACGCGCTGC
>JBKPDW010000100.1:0-17525 GCA_046728115.1 Acidobacteriota bacterium
CGTTGTAGAAGAGGAATACGGGCCAGCGGAGTCCGCTGGCGCCGGCCAGCGCGGCGCCAAACACCCGCAGGCCTGTAATGAACCGCGCAACGAAGACGGTCCGAGCACCGTACCGGTGAAAGAAGCGATCGAACTGCGCGAGGCGCCGAGGCGTCAGGCCGATGCGCCAGCCGTGGCGCTCGGCGAACCTGCGCCCGACGCGGCGGCCAACCATGAACCCCAGGTTGTCGCCGGTAATCGCGGCCGCAATCGAGGTGACGATCACCCACGTCAGCGACAATCGGCCAAACCGGGCGAGCGCCGCACCGGCCAGAAGCGCCGTTTCACCCGGGATCGGCAGCCCCGCATTCTCGAGACAGACTCCGAAGAACACGACCGTGTAGCCGTATCGCGCGAAGAGATCGAGGAGCCAGTCGGGCAATTGAAGTCAGGTTTAGGAGTAAGGGTTATTAGAGATCAGGGATTCGGCGTCAGGGGTTAGGGATAGCAACAGGGATTAGTCTGCCTCTTCCGTAACCTGGGCCGCGAAGGGGCTTGCCGGGCCGCTCGCCGGCGAGCCGCCCGTCGGCGACGACGCGGCGGCCGTTGACGAATACGTGGCGGATGCCGATCGCATAATGGTTCGGTTGATCGAACGTCGCGACGTCGCGAATCGTGACTGGATCGAACACCGTGATGTCGGCCATCATCCCCGGCCGCAGAATCCCACGGTCCGTTAGATGCACGCGAGCTGCTGCCTTGGACGTCATCTTCCGGATAGCCTCCTCGAGCGTGAGCACGTGTTCCTCGCGGACGTAGTAGCCGAGAATGCGTGGAAACGAACCCCACGCCCGCGGGTGCGATTTGTTTTCCGACAGCTTGCCGTCTTCGGCTCTCGCACTCGCGTCGGTGCCGACACCGACGAGCGGATGCCGCAACGCCGCGCGAACATCCGCCTCGTCCATGATCGAGATGATGGCCGACGTCTCGCCTCGGTCGGCGGTCACCAGATCCATCACCGCGTCTCGTGGATCCTTGCCCATGGCCTTGCCGATCTCGGTCAGCGTCATCCCCTCGTACTTCCGGAGATCGGCATTCAGCACGCTCGAGACCATGACGCCGTCTGCCCCACCCGAGCCGTACCACTGATTCTCCCAGGTCGTGACGCTGGAGTCGTCCATGTCCCGCTTGATTCGCTCGCGCATCGCAGGATCTTTCAATCGCGCGAGCGTCTTCTCGAGCCCGCCCTCGCGGGCCCAGATCGGCAGGCACGAGTCCAGCGCGTTCTGCGCCCTCGTGTACGGATACTGATTGGCGGTGATGTCGAGGCCTCGGGCTCGTGCGGCCTCGATGCGTGCGAGCACCTCGTGCATCTTGCCGAAGTTCGCTTTGTACGCAGTCTTGAGATGCCAGATTTCCGCCGGAATGGCGGCGCGCTCGGCGATGGTGAACACTTCATCCAGGGACTCGAAGATGCGACCCCCTTCCGATCGCTGATGCGAGAAGTAGACCCCGCCGTACCGCGCGGCGACTTTCGCAAGCTCGACGATCTCGTCGGTTGACGCGAACCGATCTGGGACGTACTGGAGCGACGTGCTGAGACCAAGCGCGCCCTGCTCCATCGCTTCCGCGGCGAGCTGCTTCATCCGATCGAGTTCTGCCGGCGTGGCAGGACGATCGGTCTTCCCGATCACGTAGTTGCGCAGGCCGCCGGCGCCGACGAACGTGGCCAGATTGATGGCCGGGTGCGATCGCTCCTCGAGGCGATGAAAGTAGTCGGCAAGCGTCTGCCAATCCTGCACGATGCCGAAATGCACCGCGTTCGGCGCCGACTCCTGCCGCATTCGATCGTTGACGGGTGCGATCGACGATCCTTCGCCGGTAACCTCGGTCGTCACGCCCTGCAGCGTCTTGCTCGCGGCGCGGCCGTCCACGAGGACGCTGAATTCCGACTGCCCGAGGAGATCGATGAACCCGGGAGCGACGACCATATTGGAGGCATCGATCTTCGTCGCCGCATCTTGATCGGCCAGCGACCCAATCGCGGCGATGCGATCACCCGCGATCCCGACGTCGCCACGGAACCACGGTGCGCCGGTACCATCGACAATGCGGCCGTTGACGAGAAGGACGTCGAAACGGGCCGCCGAGCGCTGCGCCGCCGGAAGGCTCGCAAGTGCGGCAACGGCAGCGAGGAGAACGACGGGAACTAGGAAACGTGCGAGGCGCATGAGATATCCCACCATTGCCCTGGCTCGCGGCGTTCGACCCGGCCGAACAGAACGGAGAATCTTTCCGGATACCGGCCGACCGGCACGACCGGCGCCGTCGCAAAGGCTCGTCGCAACTCCATCAACTCGACGATCGCCGCGTGGCCCGTCGTGTGACATTGGTCGAGCGGAATCCCGTGGCGGTCGAGCCATTCGAGCACGGGATTCGACTTCTCGTACTCGAGGTATCCGGACCACATCGAGAAGATCAACCGGGCGTGCGCCAGGCAGTTCGCGTCCTCGAGATCCTGCATGATTCCCGGGCGGAAGAGCATCACGGACGAAGCCGCCGCCGGCGCCAGTTCGTCGTGCGAGATTCTCGGTGGTGTGTTCGATGCGTCCAGCTGACGTCTTGCCCGCCGGCGTTCCGCCGCCGGCACGAACACGCGAACGCCCTCCCATCTCTCACGCGGCGCCGTCGTTGTGGCCACGGCGGCGCGGAGAAGCCTGGCCGTCGGCATATCCACGATGAGCTGCCGACCGGTCCGCACGCAGGCGCGATAGATGGTCATGATGCGCACGACGTTGCGAGCGCCACACCAGACGAGCGGCATGCCCTCGGTCTGCCGGAAGAGCGCGGCGAATTCGTCTTCGAAGTCGGCTTCGGTTGGGAAGCTATCACTGGCTGGCGCACTACCGAGCGTGGCACCTTCCATCAGCAACACATCCACGTGAGGCGGGAGCGCCAGCAGTAGTTTTTCCAGAATGCCGGCTCGGAGCCTGCCGACGTACAGCACCGATGCGCCGTCGCCCTCCACGAGAATCGCCGACGCATCGTGCACGGACGGGTCCACCAGGAACGGCGTGATGGCCAACGGTCCCAGCGCCACGCGCTTGCGATCGGTCATACGATCGATGCCACGAACGCGCAGGCCTCCATCCAGTCCCAGTTCCAGCACGACGTGGTGACCCTGCGCCTCGAATTCCACCGTGGTCCCGCCAACTTGTGCGGCCGTGCCGCGGATGCATGCCCGCATCAGTTCTTCTGCTTCGGAGAGGCCACCGCGCCGATGACGCACGCTCTGTAGACTCCGATCTTCATGCGCTGCGCCTCGAAGACGTGAGGCCGGGCAATTCGCCGCGTGTATACTTCCGCATAGTGGGCGGATTCTAACTCAACCTTCGACTCCATCATGATCCTTCATCAGTTTTACCTGAACTGCCTGGCCCACGCGTCGTATCTCGTGGGCGACGAACGCAGCGGAATCGCCGCCGTGGTCGACCCACAGCGCGATATCGGGCAATACCTGTCGTTTGCGACCGACCACGGGCTGCGAATCGCACACGTCTTCCTGACGCATTTTCACGCCGACTTCGTCGCCGGCCACGTCGAGTTGCGCGATCACACAGGCGCCACCATCTATCTCGGCGCCGCTGCGAAGGCAGAGTACGCGTTCACGCCGCTCAAGGATGGAGACGGCGTCGAATTGGGCCGCGTGCGGCTCGAAGCGCTCGAGACGCCCGGCCACACAGCCGAATCGATCTCGATCCTCGTCTTCGACCTCGATCGCAGCGCCACAGAGCCGCATGCGGTGCTGACCGGCGACACTCTCTTCGTGGGCGACGTCGGACGGCCCGACCTGCGGGTCGCGCTTGGCTGGTCGGCCGCCGATCTCGGCGGCATGCTGTACGACTCGCTCCACACAAAGTTGCTCCCCCTGCCCGACAGCAGCCTGGTCTATCCAGCGCACGGCGCGGGCTCGCTGTGCGGGAAGGCGATCAGCAAGGAAACCGTCTCGACGATCGGCGAGCAGCGACGCGTGAACTACGCGCTGCAGCCGATGTCCAAGGGCGCGTTCGTCGACCTGGTCACGGCCGATCAACCCGATGCGCCACCCTACTTCACGTATGACGCCGTGCTGAACAGCCGCGAACGCCCGACGCTCGACGAATCGCTGGCGCGTGAACTGAATCCGATGACGCTCGATCAGATGCTCGCGCTTCAGCAGATCGGCGGGCAGATTCTCGACACGCGCGATCCCGGCGACTTCGCGGCTGCCCATCTTGCCGGGAGCGTCAACATCGGTCTCGGAGGCCAGTACGCAACGTGGGCCGGCACCGTCCTGAGCCGGGAGAAACCGATCGTGATCGTCGCCGACCCGGGACGGGAGAACGAATCCGCCGTCCGGCTCGGCCGAATCGGATTCGATCACGTGGTTGGATACCTGAAAGATGGCCTTCGCAGCTTGGAATCGCGTCCAGACCTGACGGCCACCACCGAGCGGATCAGCGCGCCGCTTGCGGCCGAGCGGCTGGCCCACGGCGAAGCCTTGGCCGTTGACGTGCGGACCCCGCGCGAGCGCGCTCAGAAGCGCGTCGCCGGCAGCATCAGCCTGCCGCTGAACCACCTCACGGAACGGCTCGCCGAGATCCCTCGTAACCGTCCGCTGCTCGTTCATTGCGCGGGCGGCTACCGATCGGCGATTGCGGCCAGCCTGTTACAGCAGCACGGATTCACGCAGGTCGGCGAGATAGCTGGCGGTCTTGCCGCCTGGGAAGCCGCGAATTTGCCGATAGAGACGTGAGAAGTGAGAAGGCGGCCTATCTCCGCAAGAACGCCTTCCGGACCTTCGCTACAACCGTGAAGTTCGGATCGACGACGTTGGCGATCTCGTATTCGGTGGCCTGACCCATGAACGCCTGCGCACCGCGTTCGGTAAACCCATAGTCGGCGACGAGCCACCGCTGCAGTTCGGTCGTCGCGTGCTGAAACGCCTCGATCAGCGGGCGTGCGCTGCCCAGCACCATGATGTGGGTCTCGGTTTCGAGCCGCGGCCAGCCGATGGCCTTTTTCTTCACCAGATCGACAGTGAACTCTACGTCCATCGACGTCTCGAGGCCGGTGCCGACCACCTCGCCTTCGCCCTGTCGCGCATGGCCGTCGCCGAGGAAGAGCAGCGCGCCGGCCTCGGACACCGGCAGCATCAGCCTCGCGCCCGCACCCATTGACGCGTAGTCCATATTGCCGCCCCACTGACCCGGCGTCGTCGAGGAGATGGCCTCTCTGCGGGCAGGCGCGACGCCGATGCAACCGAGCATCGGTTTGAGCGGGAAGTTCGATCCCGTTTGGCTGGACTTCGGCCTGTTCGAGCCGCGCCACCCCACGAACCTTGTCGATGGTCCACGTCGTCCTGAGCGGACTCCGATCGACGCGCGCTGCGATGGCGGCAGGGTCTACGGCGTAGGGCGCGAGCAAGCTGCTCGAATACGCCGTCGATCGGTTCGTTTCGAGCTTTTCGATTGTGACGACCAGCATGTCTCCGGGTTCGGCGCCGTCGATGAAGAACGGTCCCGTCTGCGGATTTGGTCCGGTCGTGATGCTGTTGCCGTTCCAGTCCACGCCCGCGGCGTCGACGGTCTTGGTCACGACGCGGTCACCCGGCTTGATGTGCAGCGCCGGTGGATGCGCGAACGAGTAGGTGTTGTAGAACGCCTGTGGAACGAAACGGTGCGTTTCGGCTTGCAAGCGAACGGCCGCCCAGAGCGTGACGAAGACAACGATCGGAGCGGCGCGTCGCATGTCGACCGCTAGGTACGCGCGGCGAACGGATTCTCGTCCGCGCTCGGCCCGTAGATCGAAGGCACGGCTACGTCGAGCAGTCGCAAGTACACCGACAGCTGCCCGCGGTGATGAATCCAATGATTCATCACGATAGCGCGGACGAGCGCCTCTTTCGGCATGCTCATCAGCGTGGCGCCACCCGCAGTCGCCTTCCACATATCTTTCATCCCCTTGTCGCCAACCCTGGTCAACGACTCCTTCACACTCTTGATGCCCTGGTCGTGCGCTGCGAGGATTTCGGCCGTTGAGGAAGGCGCAGGGGGCTTCTCGCCCGTGAGCGCTGTCTCCTCCTCGCAGCACCAGCCCGCGATGACGCTCGGGGCTGCCGCCACGTGCAGCGCCAGTTCGCCCAGCGACATCGATTTCGGGTGCGGCTTCCAATTCAGCTTGTCGCCAGGTACGCGCTCGAGCACCCGGCGCGTGGTCTTGGCTTCGCTTTCAAATTCCTGCAACACGGCTGCAACAGACATGGCTGAACCTCCCCTTGTAAGTGCGCGGATTGTAACCAATCCCCAACCTCGGCCCAAATTCCCGATCCCGGTTGCAATCCCAGGACGAAGCCAATCTCCACTCTCACTCCCTGCGAGCCTCCTTGAAATAGCCATCCTTGCCATCCAGCCAGTCCTGTCGCACGGGGCTGAATACGTCGAGTACGACCGTATCTTCGAGCACCATCACCTCATGTGCAACGGCGCCAGGAATCTGCATGACCTCGCCGCCGCGCACGATCACCTCGCGGTCATCGAAGACGAATTTCAGTGCGCCAGAAAGAACGCAGCTCACCTGCTCGTTGTCGTGTTGATGGCGCGGTACGATGCCGCCGCGCTTCAACTCGAAGCGGGCGACGGTGACACGATCGCCAGTCAGATACTGTCGGGCGATCGAGGAAGTGATGTTGTCCGTGGGCATCTCGGCCCACCGATGACGAGTCGCAGCTGGGTGTGTCACACGGCAGATTGTAGGCCGATTCCGTGTGGCGCGCCTGTCTCGTCAATCCTTCGCGTCCAGGCTCGATGTGTGAATGCTGGCCAGTGGATGTCCGACGAGCGCCTCAGCGTCATGCGCCATCGGAGTTTTCGCTGGGACGGATGTCGGCGCACACGCACGGTTCTTCTGCGATCGGAGACGCAGGCGTCAGCTGTTACGTCGAAGGCCGTGCAGTCGAACCGTCGCCGAAGACGCGGGCTGCAACAAGGTGGCGGTCGCGCCGTGGAAGCGGACAGCCGGCGTCGGCACATAGGGAAAGTACCGCTTCAGCTCGTTCAGAGGCTGCTCGAGAAACCTCCATGATACCGAGGCCAGGATGATCGACGTCGTCGCGACGAACACCAGCCTGGCCGGGCCAGGCTGCATCGGAATCCAGAAGCCGACGTGCAGGCGCTCGCGCAACAGATTCACGAAGTCCGGCACGATCCCGTGCCAGACGTAGAGCCCGTACGAAATCGTTCCCAAGTACACGAGAGGCCGCAGCGAAAGCAGACGGCTGATCGAGCTCTTGGGATACGTCGCGATCCAGAGAACGACCGACGCGCTGAACGCTATCATGCCCCACTCATTGAAGACAGCAGCGCGAGCCGAGCTGTCCCTGACGCCAAGCAGCAGGCACACTCCGCCGGCAAGGATGAGCCGCGACAGCAGCCAGCGGGCCGGGCAGCCATCTTCCACTAGCAGCGCGACCAGACCGCCAAGGGCGAGAGAATCCAACCGCGCCGGCAGGAGCTCGTAGGAGGCGTACAGATGGTTCGTGGCGACGAGCGCCCCACGACAGGCGCCGGCCGCGAGAATCACGGCGACGATGACGCTTCGCAGCCGGTCCCTCGGAACGAACAGGATCACGAACGGCCACAGCAGATAGAACTGTTCTTCGACGGCAAGCGACCAGAAATGACCGACGCCCTCATCGCAGCCCGGGCACAGGACGAAGTTGCCGGCGTAGGCGAAATACCACGCGCCGTACTCTCTCATCGCCGGCCAGCGAACCAGCCACAAGATCGCAAGCGCCACATAGGCGAGTGGAATAATCCGCAGCACACGCCTGACGAGAAAGGCGCGCCACACGGCGAACCGACTTACGGCCCTGGTCTGCGCGGCCGCACGCGCGCGCAGCAGGATCCCTGTAATGAGGAATCCGCTCAAGACAAAGAAGATTCGGACGCCGCCGCCGCCGGGCGAAAACTTGTCGAACTCTGGAATGCCCGGGCGAAACCTGGAGTAGTCCACGGAATGATACAGAATGACCATGGCGACGGCGATGGTGCGCAGTCCATCGAGCGATACGCTTCGCGGCTCAGAGTGCATCGGCACCCACACTTGAACCAATCCGCGTTCCTTTGGGTCAAGCTGGTATTTGCAGGCTGGTGGTCGCAGAATCTGATAAATAGTGGCGACGGCCCGAGAATAATCTCTGAGTAAATACGGATTTTAGACATTACTTATAAAAGCTCGCGGAGCTCATCATCTGCCGAGCTTGATGCTTCACCGTCACTGATGAGCCTTGATGAAGCACTGCGTCCCGAGGCGAGTGCAATGGCGTGCAGGCGATCCATCGAACAACGTGGCCGACGAACGCGGCCGCGAGGAGATGGGGATCAGACGCGCTTAGCCATGCGACAACTGTTCCTCGACTTCGGACACAGATTCTGGCGCAATAACAGATTGAACACCGCCGCTGGCCGAGTGAAAGTCGTGCAAGGCGGGCAGCGGTCGTGACGGACAGAGTCAGGAGGTGGTCTGCGGCACGACGACTTCCGGCGCATGCGCCAACCACCATGCCTCTGCCCGGGCCTCGGTCCAGGATTCCTGGCAACGGATGCGAGTGAGCTGCGCCTCGAGCCCGAGCGCCGACGGCGGGCGGTTCGCCGGATCCTTCTCGAGACACTGCATCAACACCTGGTCCAACTCTTTTGGAATCGGAAGCTCGGAGACCTGCGAGGGCGGTGTCGGCGGCGTCTGTGCATGGTGCAGCAGCATCTGCGCCGCCGTGCTCGCCTGGAAGACCAGTTGTCCCGTGAGCGCCCAGTAGGCCGCGCATCCCAGCGAGTAGAGGTCCGCCCGCGCGTCGACCGGGCGCTCTCCAAGAATCGCCTCGGGCGCCATGAACGCGGGCGTACCCTTCAGGACGTTCGGCGCCGTGAGCAAGGTCGATCCGGAGGCGCCGCCGCCCGGGCCGGGCTGATCCTTGACGATTCCGAAGTCGAGCACTTTCAGGTAGTCGTACTCGGTCCCAAGGCGGGCGACGAAGAGGTTGGCGGGCTTGATGTCACGGTGCACGAGTCCGTGCTCGTGCGCCTCGGCGAGCGAGCGGCACGCCTGCCGCAGGAACCTGATCACCCGCTCGGGGACCTGCGGGCCGAAGCGATTCACGATGTCCTGAAGATCGAGGCCCTGCAGGAGCTCCATCACGTAGTAGAAGTTGCCGCTGTCGTTCACTCCAAAGTCGTAGAGCTGCACGGTGTGCGGCGACCGCAGGCGTGCGGTGACCTGGGCCTCGCGCTGGAACCGGTGGACGATCTGTTCCCGCGCCTCGCCAGGCTGCACTTCCTGCCGAATCAGCTTCACGGCTGCCGGGCGCGCGAGGAGCCTGTGCTTGGCCAACCAGACTTCCCCCATGCCTCCGGATCCCAACCGCGAAATCAGACGGTAGCTGCCGACGGCGAGCTGGTCGTCCAGCAGCTCTTCGTCGATTTCGAGCACCGGCCCCTTGGCGACCAGGATGGCGCGCTCGAGGACCGTGTTCAGCTCCCGGATGTTGCCGGGCCACGCATACGTTTCGAGCCGCTGCATCGACTCGGGTGACACGCCTTCCACCGGTTTGCCGAATTGCCGGGCGTGCCTGCGGACGAAGTACTCGACGAGTGCCGGAATGTCCTCTCGCCGATCTTTGAGCGCGGGCACGGCGATCTCGTGCATGACGAGAACCGGGACGAACATGCCCCCGCTCTGAATTTCGCGGGTGGTCGACGCGATCAGGCGCGCCTCGGGCCCCCGCATGCCGCCGCCGGCCCGCGCGCGTTCCTGGCGCTCGAGGATCTCCTGCAGCTCGCGTTGATACTCCAGTGGAAGCTCGTGCACCGCTTCGAGAAAGAGCGTCCCACCCGAGGCCAGCTCGAGCTTGCTGGCCAGTGTGCGGTCTGCGGATCGCGTCAGCGTGTTCGAGCCGCGTGGCGTATTCCGATGCTGCGTCTGGAGCTCGGGGCAGCTCACGAAGATGAACGCGCCTTTGCGGCCCGAGCCGCTGTGCAGCGCATGAGCCACCGCTTCCTTGCCTGCGCCGGGAGGGCCGATCAGCAGCAGTGGCTCTGTGCGCGACGCCTCTCGTGTCACGGCGTCGCGAAGGGCGCGAACCGCCGCGCTCTCGCCGATGAGCGGGCCGTCGACACGGCTGCGCGCATGGCTCAGGAGATCTTCAGCGATGCGCAGCTCGCGCTCGAGCGCCGCCGTCCGTTCCGCGACCCGCGCTTCGAGCGACTCATTGGCTGCCTGCAGCGCGTCAGCGGCGCGCCGCCGCTCGTCGTACAGCTCGGCGTTGTGGATCGCGCTCGCGATCTGGTTCGCGACGATCGTCACCAGGCTGCGATCGTGCTCGTCGAACGCTTGCCGCACTGGGCTCTCGATCGAGAACACCCCCACGAGCTCGTCGCGCATGAGGAGTGGAATCGCGATCTGGCTCTCCGCGTTCGGTAGTCCCGGGACCGGCACCACGTCGCCGATTTCTTCCCCGCGGCCGGACTTCATCATCTGCCGCCGCTGCGCCGAGGCGTACGCGCGTTGTTGTCCCAGATTGTCCAGCTGCAGGATCTTCCGTCTCTGCGCAACGATGCCGACCGCGCCGATACCGACGCGGACGCGGCCGCCGATGGCCTGATTCTCGTAGCCGCGGCTGGCGACGACGCGCAGCGTCTCGCCACCGGGCTCGACCAGGAGAATGATTGCGTGTTGGAACTCGAAGAGCTCGTCCATCGTCCGAAGCGCGATCTCGTAGACTTCCTCGAGGTCGAGCGTCGCGTTGATCTCCGCGGCCACGCGCTGCAGAATCTGGAGCTCCGCCGCCTGGCGCGCGAGCTCCGCCGCCGGACCTTCATGCTCGGCCACGGGAGGTGTCTATTCTTTGGATCCAGCGGTTCCCGGTCACAGTTGATACGGCAGCTTGTCCACCGACAGCACGCGATAGATGTCGGCCGCCCGGAGCTTGAAGATGCCGGACATGCCGGTCGCCGAAGCAATCGCTTCAATCTGCATGTCCATCGCATCGAAGATCGGCCCTTCCGTCTCCGAGCGCTCGAACTCGAGATCCAGCGCCCAGTCCGCCTGTCCGATGTAATCCGTCACTCCGGCCCAGGCGCGGGGGTTCTCGCGCACGTTCTTGATGGTCTTGTTGAAGAACTGGAAGGAGAGCGCAACGTGCGTCTCGTCCACGTAGTAGACCTGCGAGATGACCGTCACGTTCGGCGTGCCGTCCGCGGAGCAGGTGACCATCAACGCTGGCACGCCATTGTCCAGCACCGCGCGGATCTCCTGAGGCAGTCGTACCGGCGTCATCTCGTGATCAACTCGGCATCCGGCGGCGGCGCGATGCGGGCGCCTGCGCCTGGTCCTGGCGTCTGCACGAACACCTCATGGACCTCGATCTCGACGGCCAGGCTCGGCATGGGAATCGACGCCTTCAGCAGGCCGACAAGCCGCTCGTCGGGATACAGGGAATACAGGCCCTTCGCGAAGCGGTCGCGCAGGCGGCTGGCGACATCGATCTCGGCGGGCCGCACCGGCCGATGGCTCAGGTATCGGCCTTTGATCTGATAGGTCTCGTGCGTCCCGACTTCTTCGAAGGTGCACGCGATCCGGCCGTTCTCCAGCAATGCATCAACGAGCCGGGTTGCCGAGGCTGGCGGGATCAAGGCAATGAGCGTACGGCCGTCGGCATCGGTCTGCCACCCCGACACCCGGTGCCCGCACGGCACGAGGTTGACGTCGCGCGTGCCTGCAAAGCCGGTGTTGGCACGGTCCTCAAGGAAGCGGATGATTTTTGCCGGAATCATGACGCGCGTCTGCTTTTACCGTTTCAGCCTATTGCACTTCACGCCGTTCAGTCCACCACGCGCTGATGTTGCGGGCTGAGAAGCGCGTCACGGGGATCGTCGTCGCGCTCGCGTGAGTCGGGGTAGATCTCGCGATCGAGCTCGTCCGGCGTCCGGGGCGGAGCCCCGGGTCTAGTGGTACGAAGACCGCTGCACGGAGGCGCCGCGCAGGTACACAGACGCGATCTTCCTCGTGTTGGTGATATCGTCGAGCGGGTTCGCGTCCAGCACGAGAAAGTCGGCGGTTTTGTTTGCTTCGATGGTGCCAGTGTCGGTCAGCTTGAGAAACTGCGCGCCATTACGCGTGGCGGCGACGAGTACCTGCATTGGCGTCATCCCTGCCGCCACCATATCCGCCATCTCGAAGTGCGGTGCATAGGGCGTGTTTCCATCCGTCCCGACGACGATGCCCACGCCCGCGGCGCTCATCTTCGCCAGATTGCGCGCCTGGATTGCCCAGAATGCCTGGGCGTCAGGTCGGTTGGTGTTGCCTTTCTGGAGCGTCTCGAACTCTGCCGCTCCGAGGCTCGACCGCAGCCAATCGATACTCGCCACCACGCCGCGATCGGGCATGTTCGGCCCGAGCACCAGATTTGAGTGCTGTTTGACGAGCGCCATGAACTCGTCATCGAGATCCTTGTCGCGCACGCCATGCGCGAACGCGTCGACGCCGGCGCGCAGTGTCGCCTTCGCATCCTCGAGCGTGTAGATGTGCGCGATCACGCGAAGCCCATTCTTGTGCGCTTCGTCAATCACGGCGCTATAAAGCTCGGGTGACAGCTTCTTCACCGTGCCCATGCGATCGTCGACCCAGATCTTGACGATGTCGACCTTCTTGGCCGCGTTTTCCTGTACCGCCTTGCGCGCTTCCGCGGTCGTTGTCACCCAATACGGCGCGGTCGTACGCCCCGGTTCCGGCGCGGTAATCCCGCGTCCGGCTGTAAAGAACCTCGCCATGCCCGGCATCGTCTGTGCGCGAACCTGGAACGATGCGTTCGTGGTGTCCTGACCGAGGCTCAGCGCCGCGCCGACTCCGAAGTACGCCCTCCGCCGCAGGTCGTCGAGGAGCATCTCGCGCGTCTGGCTCAGATGTGTATGTGTGTCGATGATCGCGGGCATCACCGTTTTGCCGGCCAGGTTCACGCGTGTCGCACCCGTCGGAACATTCACGTCGGCGGCTTTGCCGACCTGTGCGAAGCGCGCGCCGTTCACGACGAACGAGGCGTTCTCCATCGGCGGTTGCCCATCGCCGACGATGATGCGTGCCCCTTCGAACACCGTGACGCCGCTTGTGGGTGCCTGCCCGAGGGCTGTCACGGACCACACCGCAACCGTCGTCAGAACAAGCACCTTCAGTCGTTGCATGGACCCCTCCCGAGGCGAACTGTATCAGGAAGTGCGGGAGCAGGGATCAGGGATCGCGGACCCGGAACTCGTCCGCGAAGCGTTCGCTCGAGATCAGGCGTCTCAAGGCCGACATCCTCGGTCGGAGGTTCGTAGCCCGAGACTGTCACGCGAGCCTGGTCTCCAGCTTCCCACTTTGTTGTCGGAAAGCGCGGCTCGGGCTATTCTTGTGCTGCTTCGACACCGGTGGGGTGGCCCGAACACACCGAAGAAAGCAGGAAGGCGGTTGGACATGGCCCTTCATCCCATTTTCTGCACGAAACTTCGCCTCCTGCTCGTCGCTGCCTTCTGCGTTTATGGCGCACCGGCGACCGCCGCTCCATTCATCTACGTGGTGAACGGCGCGCTCAATGCCAACAGTGTGTCGGTCATCGATGCGGCCGACAGCACGGTGATTGCGACCGTCGCAGTGGAGTTTGGTCCAATGGGGATCGCTATCACTCCGGATGGAAAACATGCATACGTAACCGCGGCAACCGGAAATCTCTCTGTAATCAGTACTGCGACGAACACCGTGATCGCGACGGTTCCGGTCGGCTGCTTCATGCTAGAAGTCGCGATCGCGCCGGACGGGAAACATGCTTATGTGACCGATGTCTGCGGTACGCTTTCTGTGATCGACGTTGCAACGAATGCGGTCACTGCCAAAATCAACTTCACGATATTCGACACGGTAGGTGTCGCAATCAGTCCGGACAGCAAACACGCGTACGTGACAACGGGCGATAACGCGCTCTTTGTCATCGATACGACGACCAATACGGTCGCGGCTGGGCCGATCCCGTTGGAGGAGGGCGCTGCATTCGGCGTTGCGTACTCGCCAGACGGAAAGTTTGTCTATGTCACCCAGGTAAGTCCGGCTGATGCCGTCCTGGTGTTCGACACGACGACGAATACGCTCGTTGCCGTCATGCCGATACCTGGTGGTGAGCCTGTCTCGTTGGCCAAGACGGCGGAGGGAAGACGACTGTACGTCGCAAATTACCTGGAGGCTGGCTTTGTTTCGGTGATCGACGTCCCGACTCGCACGGTCACCGCGAATGTCGTCGTCGACCGTTTCCCGTTTGGCGTCGCCATTTCTCCGAACGGCCGATTCGTGTACGCCACCAACCAAGGCTCGGACACCGTGTCGGTCATCGACACCACTGTCAACCTGCTCGTAGAGTCGATCGGCGTCGGCCATGGACCGCTGGGCATTGCGGTCACACCGTTCAGCTTCGCGGGGACACCCGGCAAGCCGAATTGTCACGGCAAGAGTGTTTCTGCACTCGCGCGGCAGTTTGGCGGGCTTGATCGGGCTGCCGAAAGCCTGGGCTTCCGGAGTGTTCAGGCGCTCCAATCTGCGATCCTGAACTTCTGTGAGAAGTAGCGCGGAAGACGCCAGGTAAACGTTTGCTCTGGGCTTGGGCCGCTACGCCGCGGTAACCGCTGGGCGACATCGATTCGCCGCATCTTCCAACGAGTTCGGTCAGGCCAACGCGATTCCGAAGCCCATGCGCCCGCGCGATGAGAACCGCCAGTAACGGTCTGTGACCGCTTGACAGGTTACGGACCACCTGTCAACAATTCCCGGGAACTCAAACGTCGAAGTCGCGATTGAGTGCGAGGTGCCCTATGAAGCTGCATGAGGCGATTGACGCGCTCAACAATGTCAGCACTCAGAAAATCAGCACGTTGACTACGCGAGACGGCCGGGAGGTCGCCAAATTGCCGCGCGCGGATCGCGAAGTCGTGATCAGCGGGAGCCCGTTCAACCCTGAGGTGAAGGTAACCACGGAAGACATCGCGTGGCTGTGTCAGGAAGCCCGGCTCGCGATGGCGCCAGGTCACGCGCTGCTCGATGCGGCGTTGGGACTGCTGAAGGAGATGCCCACGACCTGACAGGTTTCTGTGCTGCGCTGCGACAGGGCGCTGAAGGCTCGATGTAAGTTCTCTCCGGCAGCCTTTTTTGTCAGGCAAACCTCAGGCTGTGACCCAGAGCTCTTTAGTCTAGATCGGCTGGCGTAGACATCGACGTTGGTGCCGGGGGCGGGGATCGAACCCGCACGCCTGTCTCCAGACCCAGGATTTTAAGTTACACGCCTCATCCTCGGAATCCAGTGATTTCGCGGATTCCTTAGCAAAATCGACCTCGTGAGTTGGACCGGGTTGTATCGGATAGGACCGACTTTAACTCAGATGGTTAAAGTTGCGTTAAAGTCTCCGACGTGGATAACACGTCCCCGAATCGATGTCGGTTGCCACGCGCGTTGCGACTGCCGATGACCCGCGATGAGAGAAGGGCGTCGCGCCCGAAGACCGTCGAGGGGACCTCAACGCGTCAACCGCGAAGACGATCCAACGGGTCCCTGAAGGTTTTCCATGAGCGACCATCCGTTCGACCCGCCGGTGCCGTGGCAATCGCTGCAAAAGGACTGGCCCGCGCGACGCGGAGGCTCCGGCGCCGTCCTCTTGATGTTGCTCGCACATCTCGCCATCCTCGCCTCAGTTTTTGGACCGCTGATCGCCTGGCGTCGCCGGGCGCAGCGCTGACGTCGGCTCGTGTCTCGAACGTTCGAGATCGAAGCTCAACAGAAGCCACGTCACACCCGTGGTACATTCCGAATTGAGTGGCGCGACGACTGTTCATCACGGCAATCATTGCCATCTGTCTCGGTGGGCCGATCGTCGAGATGTTTGATCGCTGGGACAAGACCTTGCAGGATGGTAACGACACCGAAGCCGATGTTGTCGTGGCTGCTCTGTGCATCGGCGTCGCGTTCGCAGTTGGCACCATCGTCGTCGCGAAGCGGATCCCGTGCGTTCTCGTCGATATCCGCTGGGCCCGTTATCGCGTCGCGCGTCGTTGTCCATGAACTAACTTCACCCTCGCTCCACTTCCGACGAGCAGCCCTCCGACCGTCCTGCGCGTTTAATTTCTTCCGTTTCCGCCCCTCGCGGTCGACGTGCGCCTTGGCCTGACGGCCAGGGATCGTTTCGCCTCACCGTCGGTCGCACGACCGTCACACAAAACCGGAGAAGCAAGGGGAATGACGACGTTTGACCGTTGCAGTTGCTCGTGCCTGCGCGCATTGCTGATCGGCGTGAGTGTGGTCGCTACACCTGGAGCCACGACCGCCGCTCAACGACAGAGTGCCACGCTTGAAGGCACGGTACAAGACTCGAGCGGCGCGGTTGTGAGCAGCGCCACGGTCACGGTTCGGGATCTGGAAACCAATCTGATTCGAACGACACAGACCGACCCGGTCGGCTTGTTCCGATTGGCGGATCTCCCGATCGGCACGTACGAAGTGCGCGTCGAAGGTCGTGGGTGCGTCGGTGGAAGGCGACATGCCGGGAGACGATTGAACATCGCTGGCATTGCTTCTTTCGCCGCTTCTCCTTGCGACCCGTGAGTCGGAAGAAGCACGTTTTGCAGACCCACACCTGTCGGTCTTCATCGAAGTACTGAAGAATGCGTCGTGGATTGACGATGGAACAGTCCGGACAGACTCCTCGGCGGAGCCATCGCTTGACGCCTCGCAGATGCCCCGAACATGTTTGGCACATGCGTGTTCGATCTTCCGGGTGGCGGTAGCTGATTTCCCGCGGCCCACGCCGACAATGCGCGCAGTAGCCGTACGGTCGCCTCGAACCGCTGCGAGTCGCCGATGATGTCCAGTGCTGTGAACTCGATCGCGCTGTCTGCATCGCGTCGCTCAGAACTTGACCCTCGCGGAAAGCTGAAGCCGGCGCGGCGGCTGCGCCGACACCGCCTGTCCGAAGAACGGCGACGTCAGCGTGCCGACGTAACTCGAGTTGTTCACACGATTGAGGACGTTGAACGCGTCCACCGCGAAGGTCAGCACGGTCGCCGCGGCGTTGCTCGTGCGGCGCACATTCACGTTTCGCGACCAGCGCAGATCGAGGTCCACGTAGTCTGGACCGTGTAAGCTATTCCGCGGCACGCCCGGCGGCCGAGCGTCGGCGATGCCCGTGTTGAAATCGTCGTGACCGGTCGTCATGGAGTACGGCCGGCCCGAGTAGAGTGCCAACGCGACACCGGCGTTGAGCCAGCCCCCTTGATTCAGTGTGCCGAGCAGGTCGAAGCGGTGGCGTTGATCGAAATCGGCTCGCGCGTACTCGAGCGACATGTCGTACGAATTGGGTGGCGTCCAGTTGATGCCCGACGTGTCGTTCTTCGTCTCACTGAGCGTGTACTGCGCCGACGCATTGAAGCGCCGCGTGACCTGACCG
>JBKPDW010000101.1:0-12338 GCA_046728115.1 Acidobacteriota bacterium
TGCCCAAACGAGCTGGCGGCGGCGCCAAGTGAAAAGCAAAGCGTGAAAACTGACAGTGCGCGTAGTACCATTAGGGTTCCCGCCCGCAGCCTTAGGGCTGCTGCGTCTTTGGTTTGGAATGCGTTTGAGTGTGAAACAGTAACGATTTCACTCCCCCTGCTCCAAGCAAGATTCGGCGGAAGATCCGGCGGAAAATCAGGCGGAGAATCGAGCGGAAGGTCACGCGGAAAATCCCGCGGAGTTTCGCGCGGCATTTTCTATGGAACAACGTGACGCGGCTCGAATTACAGCGGGGCACCATGTGCCCAACAAATCCACACTCGTGTCAGCACACCGACCGGTCGACCGGGATCCGGCAGCTGAGTCCAGCCACCCAGGCGTCCTGGTCGTCGACGACGATCGCGGGACGCGTGAAACGTTTCATCTCGCGCTTCGCTGTCAGGGGTTTCGCGTCGGGCTCGCGGGGTCCGGCGCGGAAGGCATGACGATGGCGCGATCGGGACGCTTCGACGCGCTTCTGATCGACTACTGGCTGCCCGATGTTCCCGGCCTCCAGGTCGTCCGCGCGTTGCGCCGCGACCGGCAGCTCGCACCGTTCGTCCTCATGAGCGCGTGCCTGACGACCGACGTCACGGTCGAGGCGATGCGATTGGGCGCCTGCGACGTCATTGACAAGCCGGTCTGGGTTGAGACCCTGGTCGATGTCGTCGGCTCGATGGTGGCGCAGTGGCGGGGACGCCGCGTGCGGCGCAGCGTGGAAGGTCTCGCCGTGCCCGACGTCAACGCGATCAGGCTGCGCCCGCGGTCGGCCGCCGAGCGCTGGGCGCTGCATGTCCTCAAGGGGTGCGGCGCCGATCGCGATCTGAGAACGCTCGACGACTGGGCCGCCTGTGCCGGCGTCAGTGTCAGAATGCTGCGGGAGGCCTGCCGGCTCGTGCGCCTCAAGTGTCGGGACACGCGTGATTTCATGCGCCTGCTCCGCGCCGTTATCAGAAGCTGCGCGGATGGGAGCGATCTCCTGGCCCTACTCGACGTCAGCGACCTCCGCACCTTGACGGTGCTGCTCGAGCGAGGCGGGATTCCATCGAGGGCTGGACCGGTGCACCTGACCGTCGATGAGTTTGTCTCGAGGCAGCGATACATCCGCCCCGACCATTCGGCGCTCACCGCGTTGCGAGATCTACTCGACGCCTGTCAATCGCGGTCCCTGAAAGGGTCTGACCACGCTGACATCTGAGGTCTGACTTCTGGCTTCACTGAAGCGGACTCGCGATCGAGGACCGGGTGGGGGCCGCGTGAACGGCGCGTGATGAAGTGTCTGACGATAAGCGCGAGCCGAGAGTCGCGCGCCGTGTCGATCCCCGGCGTGTCACCGGGATCCATTGAGTTATCTCCGCCTCGCCTGTTTCAGCGGAGCATCCCATCGGCCGGAATCGACGCGGGAATCGGTAGCCCAGGCCTCGGCCGCGTGTTTCGCGCGCCGTTCGCTGCGGACGGCACGCGGTCCTCGATCGCGAGGTAGGCGCTCGGTGGCCCGGCTGTCGCGTCGACTTCACGCAGCCTCGCGATCGAAGGCCTGGTGCGGGCGCATGGAACACGCGTGATCACCGGCCGCCTGAACACCGCGAGCCGAGGGCCGCCGCCGCGTCGAATCGAGGCGCGACGATGACCGTCACAGGCGAGCCGGACGGTCACCTACGACTATGACGCTGCGAATCGGCTGACAAGTCTGACGGACATCTCCGCCGACCATAACCTCGTGTTCCGGCAACAACCTGTGCAATGCGCTTGCAGCCACATGCGCTTGCAGCCGCACCTTGACAACCAGCGCGGGCTCACGTAACGTCGATTTGTTCGTATTGGCGATCGATCGCCACGTCTCCGCGGGGCCTCAGGTCACGTGGAGCCTTTGCTTCCAACCGCATTGCCCTTCGGGCATCGGCGAGAAGCGCCCGAGACCGGGACGGTGAAGAGGGTCGCAGCCGACTGCAGGTAGTTGGCACGCAACGCGACTCGCGTTCGGTCCGGCGGTTGGCCCCAGGTCAACCGCCACCGCAGCGCACCGCCTATGGGCCGGTGATCCCACTGATTCACCGTTGCGAGCGCCTTCTCGTTACGAGATGACGCTCAGCACGGTCGCGCGGAGTCTCGATGCGTCGCGCACATCCGCCACGCATCGCCTTCCGGCACGGCGATCATTCGAGCGTCGCGCATAGTGCGGCACTCCGAATTCGCCTTACCGAGTCTGCCACGCGAGCCGATCGCCTCAGGCCGATCGTCCTCCCGTCGCACCATCCCGACTCGGTTCGTCAATCTCGAGAACCAAGCGTCGAACCAAGTGTTCGACGTCGCAACGTGCGCGGAGGGACCGATGCGGAAGACGTGCTACACGGAATCGGCGCATACTGCCGACACAACGCAACCGCCGGCGAACGTCGAGCCGGCGAACAAGGGACTGCCAAACCGATTGATGACCGTGTTCGAGGTCGCGGAGTTCATCGGCTGTCACGAGGAGACCGTCAGGCGCGCGTATCTGCGCGGCCTGCTTGTATCGCAACGATTCGGAGTCCGAGGAAGGAGGTTTCATCCCGCAGACGTTCTCGACTGGATTCGTCGAGGGGCCCCTACGAGAGTGTCCTAACCACAAGGAGGAGCTGTATGCCCGCTCGAAAACCGTGTCGCAGCAAGGGCTGCACGAAGAGCCCGCGCTGCGAGCACCGTTGGTGGCTCGACGTCATGCACCGCGGCAAGCGCTATCGCATGCCCGTCGAAGACTTCGCGTTCGCGCGCGGCGCAACGAAGCCCGTCACGTCCAAACAGGAGGCGGAGAAGGTCTGGGAGCCGAAGTTCATCGCGGAGATCACGTCCGGCCGCGATCCGCGTCGCGAGTCGACGCGCGAGGCCGTTGGCGCAAAACCGACGACAGTCACTGATCTGCTCGCGATGTATCGCGCACGCTATGTCGATGTCGAACCGTTGAAGAGTCGATCCACAATCGTGAGTCAGCTCAATGTTCTCAGCGCCGAACTTGGCGAGCTGCCGACAAAAGCACTCGAACGTCCCGACGCGATCGAGGACTTCAAGGCCCGTTACGGCGACCGTGCTGTCGCGACGACGAACCGGTACCTGGCACGGTTGCGGCATATCTGCAACTGGGCGATCGGCCGCGAGCTACTGGCCGCAACCGCCTTTCACCGCCGCGGTGTTCGCATCATCGCGAAGAACGAGCGCCGACGCGAACGTCGTCTGACCGAGACCGAAGAACAGCGATTACTCGATGCCTGCAAGCTGCTGAACGAGCCGCCGCGTGGAACGGCGAGGCTCAACTGGGAACTCGTTCGAGAGATTCGAGCGCGATCCCAAGCCGGCGGCACGCAACAGGAGATCGCGTCTGAATTCCGGATTTCACAGCCGCTCTGCAGTCAGATCATCCGCGGCGACGTTTGGGATCCGAACACCGAGCTGACGACGGGCGATGAGATCCGGGATCGCATCATCGGCGCGCTCGACACTGGCTGCCGGCGCGGCGAAATGATGAAGATCCAAAACAAGCACGTCGATTGGCGGCATCGCTGGATTCGAATCCTGAAGGAGAACTCCAAAACCGAGGTCGCACGCGTCATTCCGTTCGAGACTGGCAGCCGGTTGGACAAGCTCCTTCGTCGACGAGCGTTCCTCGGTCCGGAAGCCTTTGTCTTCGGCGACGCCACAACGGGCAACTACGTGAAGACGTTCCGGTCGGCGTGGGAAACCCTGTTGTTGCTCGCGAATGGCGTCGAACCCACGCGCGAAAGGCGCGGCCAAAGGCCATCGAACCGTAAGGCGCTCGCGCAGATCAACCTGCATTGGCACGACCTGCGCCACGAGGCGCTTTCACGCCTGGCCGACGATGGAGTTCCTGTTCACGAGCTACAGATGTTGGCCGGTCACGCAAGCATTACGACGACGCAGCGCTACATGAACGCTCGGGCGAACTCACTCGCGGAATCGATGCGGCAGGCGCGCGAGCGCCGCGCGAATCGGCTCGCCCGGTCTGACGATGAACAGGTTCAGGTGGGCTGAAATGCGATTCGAGGCGCTACCGATTGTCAGCCATTTGTCAGCCGACGAGGGTCTCGCCTTCCAAAACCCTCAAAATATGGTGCGCCCGGCCGGAATTGAACCGGCGGCCCCCCGCTTAGGAGGCGGGTGCTCTATCCGCTGAGCTACGGGCGCGTGTCGGTTGGTAAGTGCTCAGTTTATCAAACGTTGCGGGTCGTTCTTGACACTGTCATTGAACAGAGGCGGGCGCTCTGTCGGCAGCGCTGGGACCGTAGGACCACTAGGACCATCAACCACTCGGACCTTTGAGTGAGATTCCCGTCGCGATTGCCTTCAGCCATTCGTCTGGCGACACTGTACGGAGCGGAAGGGGGCTGACCTGCGCCGCCAATGGGCGCTGATGTCATTTTGGGTGTGCGAGCGCGCGAACACCACAGGCCCTGTGATGATGATGGACGCGGGCAAACTGAAACCAGTGTTGCTTGCTCTTGCACTCGGTGTCACGCCTGGGCATTCACAGGGGGGCGTGCGCGATCAGCCCCAACCCGAGACTGCAACGGCCACCATCCGCGGCCGCGTAATGGCAGGCTCGGACATCGGCGTTCGCAAAGCGCGCGTCACGTTGACGACGGACACCGGCACACCGATCGACCTTGTTTACACGGACAGCGAAGGTCGATTTGAGTTCTCCGGTGTTGCACCGGGCCGCTACACAATCGCCGCCTGGAAGTCCGGTTGGGTGGAGACGAGGTTCGGCGCACGATCCTTCTTTGACAGGTCCGTCAGCCTCGTGGTGGGGGCTGGAGACGTGCTCGAAGACGTGCAACTCGTGCTCGCGAGGGGAGCAGCGATCTCGGGGCGCGTGCTCGATGAGGACGGCGAACCGCTCGTGAATATGTCAGTCGCTGTCGGCCGCGTCATCACGCAGAATGGCCGTCTGCAGTTCGTTCGCGCGGGCGAGACTGACACGGATGATCGCGGCGAGTACCGCATCGGTGGCCTTCCGGCTGGTTCGTTTGTGGTGAGCGTCTTCGGTTTTTCATCCACGCGCGGAGGCGGGTCGAGCGGCTTCGATCCGCTGCAAGGCCCACACACAGTCTTCTACCCGCAGACGCTGTCACTGACGTTGGCGACACCGATTGTCCTCCAATCCGGTGACGACCTGAGCGGAATCGACGTGACGTTTGCATCGGCTGGACCTACTCCGCGCGTGAGCGGCCGCGTGTTTGATGCGACAAGCCGCTCAACCTTTCTGTCTCTTGACATCTTCGGAGACGGCAACGGCATCCCGGCTGCAATGTCCGGCATGAGCATGGGGCTCCCAATGACCGGCGACTTCTCGATCCCGCTGGTTCCCGGGAACTACATATTCATGGCGCAGAGCGACACAGGTACTGCCACACAGCAGATCAGCGTCGAACGCGAAGACATTAGTGGCGTTCAACTGGCGCTCGTCAAGCCGGCCAGAGTCAGCGGCCGCGTTTTGTCCAACGGGGCTGTGTCACACCCGTATGGCCGTGTGACGGTCGAGGCATGGGCACTGGAATCCCTGACGGGCATGGTGGCGGCGAGGCCTCAGAGCATTCTGCGGGTCCCGGTTACCGCCGACGGCCGCTTCACGTTTGCGAGCGTGATCGGACGCCGCGTCCTGCGCGTCAACGGCCTGCAGCCGAGTTGGATCGTGCAGTCGATAACGACTGGCGGGCGGGACGTGTTGGACATCCCGATCGATTTCAAGGGCGGTGAAGACCTTCGCGATGTGGTGATTACCATCACTGACCGCAGCGCCGAGATCGATGGTGGCGTGTTTGACGGGAGTGGCGCGTCCGTAAGCGCCGTATCCCTGCTGCTGTTTGCCGAAGATCGGCGGCAGTTGCCGCAGCGCGCCTGGTGGGAGAAGTCCGATCTTCTCGGACGATTCCGCATCGCGGGGTTGCCACCCGGCAACTACCTGATGGCATTGGTGGCCGACGTTGACGACACCCGCTGGTCAACCGCGGAGTATCTTGACACGCTCCGCGCGCAAGCGACGCGCCTGACAATCGCGAGTGCCGAGAAAAAGTCGATGTGGCTCGAGTGGAGCGAACCTCGATGAGGCTGCAAACAGTCGCATTGTTCGTCACGGCAGCGATCGGGATGATCGCCCAACGAGCCGGCGCGCAAGTTCTTCCAACGGCGCAGAGGCCCGGCGAGACGCCGCAACGTACGGCCACGCTGCCGAAGGGTCCGAGCGAGAACTTCGCGGCGATCAAGGGTCGTGTCGTGGCTGTCGATGGCCGGCCACTCGGTCGAGTACAGATCCAACTGGTCGGGTCTGGGGCCGGCAACGCGCGGCGCGGGTTCACCGATGCCGACGGCCAATACGAAATCGATGAACTGCCTGCGGATGCGTACACCGTGACCGCGAGTAAGACCGGCTATGTGACCGCGGAGTTCGGTCAACGCCGGTTTTCATACCCAGGCACACAGATCCGCCTCCGCGAGGGCGAACGAATCGAGCGGATCGACTTCACGCTGGTGCGGGCGGGCGCGATCACCGGCCGAGTCGCGGATGAGAACGGCGATCCCGTACAGGGTGCATCCGTCACCTTGTTGCAACTGCGGTTCGTCAACGGGCGTCGTACGCTCGCAGATGTTGGACGGGTCCGGCAGACTGACGACCAGGGACACTTTCGTGTCTACGGCGTACAACCCGGTCGCTATGCGATCGTCGCGTCAGCCGCGAGTACCGGCCCGACCCGACTGCCCGGGTACGCGCCGACCTTCTACCCAAGCTCTATCAGCGCAGCCGACGCGGAGCTTGTAACTGTGACGGCAGGTGCCGACGACGTGATCGTTGAGCTGCGGCTGGCACAAGGCCGCGTCGCGAAACTGTCAGGGATCGCACTGGATGCAGATGGACAGCCGTACCGAGGACGTGTTTATCTCGCGCCCAGCGCGCGGGCGGGCGGAGTGGGAACAACGCTGCAGGCAACGGTTCAACCGGATGGGCAGTTTGAGTTCATCAATGTGACAGCCGGCGACTACCTGATGCAAACGAGCTTCCCCGGCCCCTTCGCAAGCCAGTTCGTCACGGTCGCGAGCGATGCCGTTCGCGGATTGACGCTTCGGACATCGCTCGGATCAGTGGCCCGCGGAAGGATCACGTTTGAAGGGAGCAGGGCGAGACTGCGACCGCAGGACATGCGATTCTACTTCGTGCTAACCGATCCCGATCGCGGCCCCATGCCAGGCACCTATCGCGCGAAGATCCTTGAGGACTGGACCTTTGAGTACGTCGGATTGTTCGGACCGCTGGTGATCAGGCCTGACGCAGGTCAGGAGTGGCTGATCAAATCGGTGCGCGTGGGTGATACGGACTTCACCGACACACCGATGCCATTCGGCCGGCAAGATCAATCGTTGACCGATATAGAAGTCGTGATGACGAAGCGTAGCGCGGGCGCTGCAGGGAGGGTGACCGACGCGCATGGGCAGACAGTGACAGCTTGCACGGTGATGATCTTCGCCGTGGATAGCAGTCATTGGCAACACGCATCGCGCTTCGTGAAGCTGACGCGGTGCGAAGCTGACGGTACATTCGCCATACGCGGCCTCCCGACGGGTGAGTACTTCGCCGCAGCGGTTGACCGCCTCGAGGGCACTGACGCCGCTGGCGAATGGGAAGATCCCGCAGTGCTCGACTCGCTCACTCCATCCGCAGTGAGGTTACGCCTCATCGAGGGGCAGATCATCACGACGTCACTCAGGCTGGTCGGCCAATGATAGACGAGGGATCTCAACGGCCACGGTGAAGGTCAGCGCTGTCGGACGCGCTCTATTCTCGCATTCGAATCTCACCTGCACCTGGGATGCTCTGGCTCATTTCTGAACCGCCTACACTCTATCCACTGACGGCACATCACTAGAAGTCTCGTTCGATTTGAGCCATAGAAATCAGTCGCGTCGCTAATCGCTTCCTTTCACTTAGCGAGCATGTGGCGAGTTCCGTATTCTCACAATTTCCATGCAGGCGCTCGATAAAGTCAACTACACCTGGAATCTCGTCCTCACTCTCGACGATTAAGTATCTGACGTCCTCAGCGCCGAACGTGAGTCTATAGTGCGCATGAAGCGACTGTTTGGCTTTCTCCAAGCCGTCAGCGCTCTCGAGTTCTTTCTGAGAGAGCATGGTCCGAACGTCTTCTGGAACACGCTCCAATTGTTTTATCGTTTGATCCGCGAAGGGCACGTACCGCCATTCACGCTCATCATAGAAATTTACTTCACCCTTGTCCACGATTGCGTCAGTGACCGCCTCCTTTCTACGAAGATGTCCTTTATACGGCTTTCCGTAAAAGAAAATCGCGGTGTTTGTATCAAACTTCATGCATGTGCAATCAGCGAAGAAGGCCTTTTTTGGCAATGAGTCATAAACATTGGAGATTACACGTGCGCATATCGAGTCTTTATAAATGTAATGAACGGGTGAGACATTTTTCTTCATTCCCCACTCTTTGTCGAGGCCAATGGCATAACGACCGTAATCCTCCACATGTTGCTTCGCCTGCGACAGAGGAATGTCGCAAAAGCTCACCATCGGGATTCCGGGACATTCCGACACACCAAATATCGTCAAGTCCTCGCACGAGTAAAATGGCCTGAAGCCTTCCGCCAGTATGCTCTTGAGCGTGTTGGAACTGCGCGTGAAATGAAACAGAGTAGCCGAACTCAGCATGTCGCCCTCCGTAAAGTTCGTTGACAGCCTCGAAGGGACACTCGAACGGCGTTGTAGGTTACGATTCGGTCGCCGATCCGGATGCCACTGTCAGCGGCTACTCACAATCTGCTGGACGTGGTGCAGCGGCCAGCCCTCCTCGAGGCAGGCAGGTCCCATGTCGCAGCCAGTCAGACCGACCGCGTGTGGTTCATTCCAGTCCGTCGAGGATCCGTTCCAGCTGAACCCGGTGCCGCATCGGATGCACCACCGCGTGCTCGAGCATCTGCTCGATGGTGAACCGCTCTCCCCATGCCGACGTGTATACGGCGGGTGTGATTTCCTCGTCGGAGAATGCGGCGAGGTGACGCGTCCAGGCGCTCAGCACTTCGTCTGCGAATTCGCTGGCTCGGCTGGCGACGACCTGGACGTCCTTCGTGCGATCGATGTCGGTCACGTCCCGCCCCACCATTTCGCCGATCCAGCAGAGATATCCGCGGGCTGCCATCAGCACGTGCGCGCCGAGATGGTCCCGAGTCCGGTAGTTGGGATCGCCGTGCGCATCCGGCATCGGCTTCCCCGATTCGAGAAACCGACGCCACACCACGAGAAACGCGCGAAGCTCGCGTTCGTGCAGCGCTGAAAGGTTTCGAACAGCTCGGCTCTTGAATTCCATCGTCTGCTCCATCATCGCTCGGGTTCAGCAGATCGTATCGACGGCGAGTTGGACGGCGGCTCATTATTGCATCTCCCGCCGTTGGTCTCACTCACGATGGTCACAGCGGGACGGTTGGTAGGCTGACAGACTGTCAGCGCGTGCCAGATCGACGTGCGTAAATCGTGATGTTCGGTCCAGGCCGCACGACCGCATCGAATCCCGCGAGCGGCAGGTAGAAATCATCGTCGCGATCGTACACGAGGCCGTCGGCGCGCAGGTCTGTGGCCGTGACGGCATGTTGCACGTCGTAATCGCTGCGAAGTGCCGCGCGCAGACCGTCCGACACGCTGCAGTAAGGCAGCGCGCATTCCTCCACGATCACAATCTGCGGCATCCCAGCTCCACTGCTTGCAGGAAATGCGCCCGTCGCGCGGTCGAGCCCGACGTTCCCGTATTTCGCCGCGGTCGTCGCATCGACCGCCGCCATCTGCACCTGTGCCGCGACGGTTCCTGTCTGGGCGATCGTCGTTCCGTTTGGATAGTGTGCCAGGATCCACTCCGCCGCCAGGAGGCGGCTGTCCTGCTGCGCGAGCAGGTGGTCCGACTGGATCGTCGCCAGGAGCGACGGGAGTGACACGGCGACACCGAGACACCACGCGAGCGCTGCGGCTGCTCGCGAGCGTCCTACAGCGTTCGCCAACCCACGTCCGACCTCAACGACCAGATACGCGGCCGCCAGGCAAAGAAATGGAATGACTGGCAGGATGTAGCGTGCAAACGCCGTTTGTCCGCCGCCTATCAGCGCGTAGTAGATCACCGGAAACACGCAGAACAGCACGCCCGCCCGAGGATCTCGCCACACGTAGAGGACCAGGCCGGCGATGCCGACAACCAGCTGCGGAACGCCCATCCCGTACCGAAGCGACGATGACAGGTGCACGAACCAGCCGGGACCAGCCATGGCGGCATGGCCGCCGCGCAGGTGCGACGAAATGCTGCCGAGCGCTGCGACGAAGGCCCCACGATCGACGAGCGCATAAGGTGTGCCGGCGATGAAGGCGATGCCTGCCGCGAGACAGCATGCCGCGATCAGCCATCCGCGAGCTCGATCGCGGCTGCGCCAAATCGCCCACACGGCCGGCAGCACGATCAGACCGGCGTTGTACTTGGTCGACGCCGCAAGCCCCGCGCAGACGCCCGCGGCGATCGCACTGCTCCGGCGTCCACCGTCCGCGAACCTGGCCGTGAACAGAAACGATACCGTGATCAGCCACGTGGCCGCGATATCCGTGACGCCAAAATGCGAGTCTCGGACATGCAGTGCGGTGCTGGCCAGCAAGAACGCGGCGACCAGGCCGGTGATGCGATCGAACAGTTGCAGACCGATTGCATGGACCGTGGCGACTGTGAGAACGCCCGTTGCGGCGCTCACGACGCGCGCAATCCGAAACAGCGGCGCCGGCTGCTGCGAGACTTCCGCCACAAATGCGTCCACCGATCCGTACCAGCCCAGCCCTCGGCCGAACCAATAGTACAAACCGAAGGCCACGGCGATCGCCGACATGAAAAGCGTCGGCCAGTCGAAGAAATGGGGATTGAGCGATCGGCTGAACAACCCGACGGCGATCGACACCGTCGCGTCTTCGTCGGGCCGCGTCAGCGTATGAGGAAGACCGAACGTAATGCCCCAAAGGCGAAGGGCGGCGGCCAGGACGATGATGACAGCGAGGCTGACGGCCCGATTACGAGGACGCAATCAGTCCCTGCAGTGCTTTCGCCACCTGAACGTAGTCCTGATAGTGGCGCTGATAGAGCTCCAGCTTTTCCCGCTCGATGGCGTCCAGGCGGGCGCGGGCGGCGGGTGAACCGCCGGACGCTGCCAGTTCCTGCTCGGCCACGGCGGCCTTGGTCTTGTAATTGGCGTCGTGCGACCGTTCCCAGGCCAGCCAGTCGGCGGTCCATTGCGCGTGTGCCGCTTGAATCTGAGCCGTGGTGAACGGAAACTCGCCACCAGCCGCCTGATCGAGTGCCGCGCACTCGTTCGGCATCAGCTGCCGCACAGCGCGGGCCAGCGGCTGCCACACGAGCAGCACCCGCGGATCCGACTGCGCCGACGCGATGCCGGCCGCGAACATCCGCGCAATCGACAACGCACGCGCACGCAGTGCGTCCTCGCGCGCCGCGCGAATCTCGATCGCAATCAAGCGCGCAGCCCACAGCAGCGCCGCGGCGAGTCCGATGGCGGCTACGGCTAACACGAGAACAATGAGCGGCGTCGAAGCATGTTTCGTATGCGACTTTCCATCGCGAAGGATTCTCGATGGCGAGCTTCTCGGCGCAATCGTGTTTCTCAGTATTTCACGACCGTATGGACGTTGTGACCAGCGAGCTTCGCGCGCCCGTTCAGCGCGACCAGCTCGATCAGGAACGCCAGCGCGTGGACGTTGCCGCCGAGCCGTGCCACCAGAGCGCTCGTGGCGCGGGCCGTTCCACCGGTCGCGAGCAGGTCGTCGACGATCAGCACTCGCTGCCCCGGACGCACCGCATCGTCGTGCATCTCGAGCGCGTCGCTGCCGTATTCCAAATCGTAGGTGGCCCTGACCGTTCGCGAGGGGAGCTTGCCAGGCTTCCGCACGGGCGAAAAACCCGCGCCGATGCGATCGGCGACCACCGAGCCGAAGATGAACCCGCGGCTTTCAATCCCGACGACGATGTCGATGCCCTGATCCTTGAACGGCAACGCAAGGCTGTCGACAGCCGCACGGAAGCCTGCAGGCTCCTGCAGCAGCGTGGTGATGTCGTAGAAGAGGATTCCGGGTTTGGGGAAGTCCGGGACGTGACGAATTTTCTGTTTGAAATCATCCATGATATGTGCGCGACCAATCTATCTCACCGAGAAGCCACTGTCGCGACCGTCCGGCACGACTTCTTCCACCTCGAGAT
>JBKPDW010000102.1:0-17609 GCA_046728115.1 Acidobacteriota bacterium
GCAGATAGACGAGGCGTATCGGATCGTCGATGCCCGCGACGATGCCGCGAAGATCCTGGGAGAGACCGGTCGACACCGACAACGCGCGATCGATCAGTTCCTGCAGCCGCCGCATGTACGCCTCTACTTCGATCGTGCGAACGAAGGCATCGGGAATCGGCGAGATCGTCGCCCGAAGCAATTTGCCCGATCGCGTCAGCGGATCTGCTTTCGCCCGCGTCAATCCTTCGACGATGATGTGCACGCCGCCCGTCGGCACCTTGGCCATCTGCCGGATGGCGCCGATGGTTCCGACGGCGCGGAGATCCTTGGGCTCCGGTTCATCGCTGTCGTCGCTCTGCAACGTAAGGAACAGCAACCGGTCGGCGCCAAGCGCGCGATTTACCGACTCGATCGACATCTCGCGATTGATGGCGAGCGGATGCACGGTGAGCGGGAAGACAACGGTCTGTCGGAGCGGGAGTACTGGAAGTTCGCTGGGGTAGGAACGTGTCGGTTCAGTCGCCATCTCAATGTCCGTCCGATCAGGATCGCACGTTCGCGTCGCTTCGTGTCCGGTCTTTGGCGGATTCTCCGGTCAATCCAGCCCTTTCTATGCACCGGGCCGACCGGGCGCCCGACCGGCGGTCACGCCCATTCTGCCCGTCGTGGCCTGCTATGATCGCCGCATGGCGCTCGACGAACGCGACTTCTTCAACAGCCGGAACGAAATGCGGACCGACAAGCTCATGTGTCCGCGATGCAAGCGAGTCAACGAGTATCAGATGCGCTGGGTGGTTCGCACGCGGAAAGACCGGATTCCTTCTGGCGCCGATGCACGCGATCGCGCGCTCTACGCGAAACTCCGCGACTACATGATTCGAGTGGACGATTCCGTCGCGTGCAAGACCTGCGGCAAGAAGTTCGACATCCCTTCGCAGCACTCCATGGTGTTCATCCAGAAGGGCGATGGGCCGGGAAGCGCGGCAGCGAACGCGGGACTGGACGAGGACTCGCGGTTCAATCGGTAGCCCCGGCCGAGCGTCCCGCCGTAAGCGTATTCAATACACGTAAGGCAGGATGCGCCACCGTACGCGTTGCATGTAGCGCGTATACTCCTCGCCGAAGGCGCGGACGAGCGATTGTTCCTCGTACGGCACCGCGATGATGAGATACAGCATGCTGATCGCGGCGAACGTCAGCCGATCGCCGGTCATGCGCGACGCACCGAAGACCACGAGGAACCATCCGAGGTAGAGCGGATGCCGGACTAGCCGATACGGGCCCGAGGTTTGCAGCGGGTCTCGCGTTGGTGCCCCCGACGTGGCCGGGGTCGTGATCACGTCGCGGATACCTGCCAGCTCGAGTGCGTCGATGCCTCGAACGGCTCGTGCGATCAGCGCCACACCGGTCAGCTGCACCGCGGCCATCACGACGGCGATCGCGCCATCGAAGTCATAGAGCGTGCCGCCGACCCGCCGCCAGGCGAGGCAGACGATGATGAGGAGCAGGCTGGCGATCCAGACGTAGACGGATTTCCGGAGCCGGACCGGGATAGCGGTGAGGCGCTCTTTGAGAGGCTCCCGGGCAAACACGCTGTGATGCAGTGCGAACACGCAGAACATCCCGGTGTCGGCGACGACCGGTCCCCAGCCGAGCCATGGCCCCGATGCCTGCAGCGCGACGAAATACCACCACGCAAAGCAGGCGAGCGATGCAACGAAAGCGGCGCCGCCGGCCCACGCAAAGACGCGGTCGAATTGAGTCACTCGTCAAATATCATAGACGCGCCATGACATCTCGCATTGTCATCACGGGCATCGGCGTCGCGTCGCCGTTCGGGCTCGGCCGCGAATGCTTCTGGGAACACGTCAGCCGCGGGTGCAGCGGAACACGCGCGATCGAAGAGTTCGATGCGTCCGAGTTCGCGTGCCGCGTCGCCGCGACCGTTCCGCACGTCACGACCGACGACGTGCCGACGCTCGAGGGGGATGATATCTGGGATGCCCACTACCGCGCCGACCCGAAGCGATATTCGCGCGCGGCGCTCATCGGCGTCATCGCGGCGCGCGAAGCGTGGGCCGACGCCGGCCTGTGCGTCGGCGAACCGGGCGCCGGTGTGATCATCGGCAGCGGCGGCGGCGGCATCGATGTCGGCGAGCGGCAGTACTACGATTTCTTCGTCGAGGGCGGAAAGAGGGTCTCACCCTACGCGATTCCGGTGTCGATTGTGGGGATGGTCTCGAGCGAGATTTCCATTTCCCTTCGCCTGCACGGCATCAGCCATGTCCTGTCGTGCGGCTGCACGAGCTCGACCGACGCCGTCGGCTACGCCGCCGCGCTGCTCCGCGCGGGGGAAGTCGAGGCGGTGCTGAGCGGCGGGACCGATGCATGCGTGACGCCGGGGATGATCTTCGGGTTTTCTCGTATGAAAGCGGTGTCGATGGCGTACAACGAACAGCCGGCGCAGGCGTCGCGTCCGTTCGACAAAGGCCGGGACGGCTTCGTGCTGGGCGAAGGCGCGTGGATGCTCGTCCTCGAGCGCGAAGATCGCGCCCGGGCACGTGGGGCGACGATTTACGCGTCAGTCGACGGATATGGCTCGACGTGCGACGCCTACCATCGCGTCCAGATGGCGCCCGACGGCGAGCAGATCGTCCGCGCGATGTCGCTGGCGGTCGCACGGTCCGGCCGGGCGAGAGACGAAATCGGCTACGTGAACTTTCACGGGACCTCGACCGTCCTGAACGACGCCGTCGAATCGCGTTGCGTTCGCCAGATGTTCGGGGCTCATGCGGAACGGCTGGCTGGATCGTCGGTGAAATCCATGATCGGTCACCCGCAAGGCGCCAGCGGTGCGGCGGGGATCGCGACGACGGCGCTCGCATTGTCGCGCGGATTCCTGCCTCCCACGATCAATCAGATCGATCCCGACCCGGCGTGCGATCTCGACGTCATTCCCAATCAGGGCCGGCCGATCGAAGTGGAAGCCGCGCTGTGTAACTGTCTCGGGTTCGGGTCGAAGAACAGCGCCATCGTGCTGGGAGCTCCATGAGTCGGGCAATTACCCAATTGCCAGATTCACTGTTATGGACGACGTCCTGATTGTCGGAGCCGGTCCCGCAGGGGCCGTGGCCGCGCTCGTGCTGGCGCGCGCGGGGGTGCGGGTGCGTCTGCTCGACCGCTCGACGTTTCCACGCCACAAGTTGTGCGGCGACACCGTCAATCCCGGCGCGATGTCGATGCTGCGGCGCCTCGGCGTCAGCGACGCCATCGAACGGCGCGGTCTCCAGATTGACGGCATGGTGCTGACCGGCGAAGGCGGCGCCACCGTTGAAGGACGCTATCCGGATGGCATCTGCGGCCGCGCGATCGTCCGCCGTGATCTCGATTGGATTCTGTTGCAGCACGCGGTCGCCGCCGGTGTGGACTTCGAGCCCGGCGTTGCTGTGCAGCAGGCCCTCGTCGGCGAGCGGGACGGGAAGGCGGCCGTCGTCGGCGTCGCCGTTGGCACGCATGCGCGGCGCCTTTCGGCGCCGATCGTCATCGCGGCGGACGGTCGGCGATCGACGATTGCATTCGGCCTTCGTCTCGCGCGCCACCCTTCGCGGCCGCGCCGCTGGGCCGTCGGAGCGTACTTCGAGAATTTCGTCCCACTGGAAATCACGTCCGGATCGCCACCGGATGTGACCCGCATGCGACCCAGGTGCAGCACCGTCCTGGGCGAAATGCACGTGCGAAAGGGGCGCTATATCGGTGTTGCAGCACTCCCGGGCGGATTGACGAATGTGTGTCTGGTGAAGCCCTCTGGCCCTGGCGACGCTGACCTCCGCAATCCTGTCGCCTTGCTGACCCGCGAACTGGCGCGCGATCCGATGCTTCGCGATCGCGCCGCGGACGCTCGGCCCGTTGCGCGGCCCGTCGTGCTCGGACCGCTGGCCGTGGATGCCGACTGCTCGGGGCCGAACGGTCTGCTGGTCGCCGGCGATGCCGCGGGTTTCATCGACCCGATGACAGGTGACGGCTTGCGCTTTGCGATTCGCGGTGGAGAACTTGCCGCGGACGCCGCACTGCACGCCCTGGAGCACGGATGGGTCGGCCTGCGCAATCGCCTCGCGGCATCGCGCCGGCACGAGTTTCGTGGCAAATGGCGATTCAATCGCTTTCTGCGTCACCTGGTCGGTTCGCGTCTCGCACTCGATGCGGCGGCCATTACTGGGCGCTACGCCCCGGGCATTTTCCAGCGAGTCATCGCCCATGCCGGCGACTGCTCCATCTAGGGGAGGGACGGCGGTCGCGGCGGGGACGGAGGTTGTGACGATCGCGGCCGCCGCCGTCGTGTTCGGATTCATGATTGCCGAGGCGCTTCGCGCCCGGCGGAACGAAGCGGCCCAGCGCGCAGCTGGCGGCATCGAGCCTTCGGGCGACGTCTATCGTCTGATGCGAGTGGCGTATCCGGCCGCGTTTGTCGCGATGTTTGCCGAGGAGGCCGGGCGCGGATCCCCTCCGATGTGGGCCCTCATCGCGGGCAGCGCCGTGTTCGCGCTGGCAAAGGCCCTGAAATGGTGGGCTATCCTTACTCTCGGTCGATTCTGGACATTTCGCGTCATCGTCATCCGCGGCGCCCCTCGCATTGACACCGGCCCTTATCGCTTTCTTCGCCATCCGAATTATCTGGCGGTTGTCGGCGAGCTTGTTGGGGTTGGGTTGATGACTGGCGCACCGATCGCAGCTTCCATCACTACCGTCCTGTTTGGTGCGCTGATTCTGAAGCGGATCGACGTCGAAGAGCGCGCGCTCGGGTCCGGCGGCCCGGCGGCGGCATTGGACGTCTAACGTACGGAAAGAGCGCTGCTTTTGGGGCCCGTGCTCAGCGGTTCGGCATCCGCCTTGCAGCCTATAATACGAACCGAAATGACTCCCAATGGAACAGGGTGGCGTGTGCCGGATGTTTCGCACTCGCGCAGGCTTTCGATGGCCCTGCTCGTGGTGGTACTGGCGTTCTTCGTGTTGCCGACGTCGGGAACCGCCCAGGCGCCTCGCCGGCTTGCTCCTCCCGCCTCACCGCTGGCTGCCGCGACTCGCGCCCTCATCGAAGGCCGCTTCGACGAGGTGAATGTCCTGGCCGACAAGCTCGACGCTCGCGATCCGAACGTCGTCGCGGTGAAGGCGCGCGCGGCTATTGCGCGTGGACGCTATCAGGACGCCGAAGCGCTGCTGCGTCCGGTGGCATTGCGCGCGCCCACGAGCGAGTCGGCACTCGAGCTTGGGCTGCTGCTCAACATGCTCGGCCGGGAGGAAGCGAAGGCAATTCTCGAACGCATCGCTCCTATCGCCGACACGAGCAACGATCCCTACGAAGTCGCCCGGGGCGGGCACGCGCTCCGTGCACTCGGCCGGTTCCAGGAAGCCAACGCGGCGTACCGCGAAGCTTCATCCGCTCTGGCGATGGATCCCGCGATTCAAACCGGGTGGGGCGAGCTGTTTCTCGACAGCCACAATGCGCGCGAAGCGCTCCGATCGTTTCAGATGGCGATGCAGGCCGACGCACGCTGGACGCCGGCGATTGTCGGCGCTGCTCGCGCTCTTGCCGACGACAATCCGCCGCAGGCCGTCTCGCTCGTCAAACGGGCGCTCGAGATCAATCCCTCGTCGGTCGAGGCGCAGGTCTTTTTGGCCGAGCAGGCCATCGACGCCGAACACAAAGACGAGGCGCGTCATGCGCTGGAGAAAGCGCTGGCCGTCAATCCCTCCAGCCTCGAGGCGCACGCGCTGCTGGCGGCGATGGCGTATGTCGCCGACAACCAGCAGGAGTTCGAGGCCGAAATCGCCAAGGTGCAGGCGATCGCCCCGAACAACGGCGACGTGTTCCGCATCTCCGGGGAGATTGCGGCGCGCAACTATCGGTTTGACGAAGCGGTCGCCTTGACGCGGCGTGGGCTGTCGGTCGATGGGCGAAACGCGCAGGCGCTCGCCGATCTCGGCACCCATCTGCTGCGCACGGGCGACGAACCCGGGGCACGCGAGGCGCTCGATGCTTCCTTCAAGCTCGATCCCTTCGACGTCGTCACGTACAACCTGCTCGGGCTGATGGACACGCTGGACAAATTTGTCACCGTGCGCGACGGCGATGTGGTGATGCGTCTGCACAAGGACGAAGAGCCCGTGCTGCGGGAATACGCCGTTCCGCTGGCGCATCAGGCGCTGACAACGCTGGCGGGGCGGTACGAGTTCACGCCAAAGGGACCCATCCTCATCGAGATTTTCCCGAAGCACGACGATTTTGCCGTCCGAAACGTCGGCCTGCCGGGAATGATTGGCGCGCTCGGGGCGTGCTTCGGACGCGTGGTCACCATGGATTCTCCGCGCGCAAGGCCGCCGGGCGAATTTCAGTGGGAGGCGACGCTGTGGCACGAGTTGACGCACGTGATCACGCTGCAGATGTCGAATCAGCGGTTGCCGCGCTGGTTGTCGGAGGGGCTCTCTACGTACGAAGAGAAGCGCGCGCGGCCCGAGTGGGCACGGCAGATGGACACGGAGTTCGTCTCGATGCTCAATGGCGATGGCGCGATCAAGCTGCGCGACCTGAACGCCGCGTTCCAGAACCCCAAGCTGATCTCGATTGCGTACTATCAAGGCGGCCTGCTTGTTGAACACCTCGAGAGCGTTTACGGCGACGCCGGCATCCGCAAGCTCCTGCGTGCGTACGGACAAGGCATGGACACCGACGCGGCATTCAAGGCGGCGCTCAACACGAGCTTCGCCGAGCTGCAGACGGGCTTCGATCAGACGTTGGACAAGATGTTCGGCGCGATGCGAAAAGCGCTGGCCATGCCCGAGAACGCCGACACGCTGCGCATGCCGCTGGAGCTGCTCAAGCCGTACGCGGCCGAGCATCAGGGCAGCTATCCAGTGCAGATGACGCTGGGCAGCGCGCTCCGCAAGGCCGGTCAGCTCGACGAAGCCATGGAGGTGTTCGAACGGGCAGCGGCCCTGGTCCCGACGGCGCGTGGCAGCGACAGCCCGCACGGCCAGATGGCGGCGATCGCGATGGGAAAGAAAGACTCGGCGCGGGCCATCACGGAGCTCACCGCGCTCGTCGCGAACGACTTCGACAATCTCGAGGCCGCACGCCAACTTGCCGCGCTGTTGACGCAGACGAAACAGGACATCTCGACGCCGGCGGGCGCCGCGAAGCTGCGTCCTGTGTACGAGCGCATCGTCGCGATCGATCCGTTCGATGCCGAAGCGCATACGACGCTGGGCCGGATGGCGATGCAACGAAACGAACCCGATGTGGCATCACGCGAGTTCCGCACGGTCATCGCGCTCGCTCCGGTCGATCGCGCCGCGGCGTACACGGATCTCGCGGAAAGCTACTTCAAGGCCGGCAAGCGGACAGAGGCGAAGAAACAGACGCTTGCGGCGCTCGAGATCGCGCCAACCTACGAGCGCGCTCAGGAACTCCTGCTGAAGCTCGTCGACGGGAGCCGGCATTGATTGAAAACGGAGTACGGCCCCTTTTCCTCGCGGTCGCCCTCCTGGCGCTCGCCACGTCCATGCAGCCACGCGTCGACGCGCAGCCGCCGGCGACGTCCGACGACCGCTACGCCGGCCTGCAGTGGCGCTTCGTCAGGATCAAGTACCACTTTCCAAATGAAGGAACGCGTATCCCCCAGGATTTCTACGGCGATCCGTGGGGCATCGATGCGCCGGCGGCAGAGCAGAACCTGACGCGACGAATCAAGACCGCTACCGCGATTCAGGTCGAAGATCCCATTCTCCTGACGCTCGACGACCCGAAGCTTTTTCAATACCCCTGGATCTACTTCGTCGAGCCGAGCAGCATGCGGATGACGGAACAGGAGATTCCGCTTCTGCGCGAGTTCCTGCTCCGCGGCGGGTTCGCGATGATGGACGATTTCCATGGCCCGGCCGAATGGGACGCGTTCGCGCGCGAGATGAAGCGCCTGTTCCCCGACCGCGAAGTCGTCGAGGTTCCGAAGGACCATCCGGTGTTCGACGCGTTCTACAAGATTGACGCGTACCCGCAGGTCGCCGGCCTCGGGTCCTTCCTGCTGGGTCGCACGTGGGAAAAGGGCGGAGTCATGCCGCATCTGCGCACGATCCTCGACGACAACGGCCGCCCGATGATGTTCATCAACTGGAACACCGACATGGGCGACGGTTGGGAGTGGTCCAACGCCGAGCAGTACCCCGGCTACATCAAGTTCACCGCCCTCGCGTATCGAATGGCAATCAACGAGATCGTCTACGCCCTCACGCATTGACCAGGGAACCGAATGGACACCTCCGTCGCCACCGTCAGCGCTGAAAGGGTCTCCGAGGGTCGTGAACGCATTCTCGCCGAGCTGCGCAAAGTCATCGTCGGGCAGGACGAAGTCGTCGAGGAAGTACTGATCGCGCTATTCACCGGCGGTCATTGCCTGATCACGGGCGTTCCCGGGCTCGCGAAAACGCTGTTGATCAAGACGATCGCCGACATCCTGGATCTGGACTTCAAGCGCATCCAGTTCACGCCCGACCTGATGCCCTCCGACATCACCGGGACGGAAATCCTCGACGAAGAGGAAGGCACCCGTCGCCTGCGGTTCGTGAAGGGCCCGATCTTCGCGCAGATCATCCTGGCGGACGAGATCAACCGGACGCCGCCGAAGACCCAGGCGGCGCTGCTGGAGGCGATGCAGGAGTATCACGTGACGGCCGCCGGTCGCACGTATCCCCTGGAGCGGCCGTTCTTCGTGCTCGCCACGCAAAACCCGATCGAGCTCGAGGGCACGTACCCGTTGCCAGAAGCCCAGCTCGATCGCTTCATGTTCAACATTGTCATCAACTACCTGTCCGAGGACGACGAGGTGACCGTCGTGACGCAGACGACGGGGACCGATTCGCAAACGCCGGTCCGGGTGCTGAGCGGGCCGGACATCCTCAGATTTCAGGAGATCTCGCGCCAGGTGGTCGTAGCGGAGGAGATCGCCCGCTATACGGTGCGCCTCGTCAGCGCATCGCGGCCCGGTTCGGCGGGCGCTCTTGACTTCGTCGACAAGTGGGTGAAGTGGGGCGCCGGCCTGCGCGGCTCGCAAGCGATCATTCGCGGCGCAAAGGCGCGCGCCCTGATGCACGGCCGCTATCACGTGTCGATCAAGGACGTGCAGGCGCTCGCGAAGCCGATCCTGCGGCACCGCATCATGACGAACTTCTACGCCGAATCCGAACGCATCAACGCGGACGCCATCATCGATCGGCTGCTGGCCGCCGTGCCCGTTCCCCGCAGCGGGATGTAGCCGATGTCCTGGCCCTCGGCTGATCGCACGTTCCTCGATCCCGCGGTCGTCGCCCGGCTCGGCACGCTCGAACTGAAAGCCAGGACGATCGTCGAGGGCTTCCTGTCGGGACTGCACCGCAGCCCGTTCAAAGGCTTCAGCGTGGAATTCGCGGAATACCGCCAGTACATCCCCGGCGACGATCTGTCCACGATCGACTGGAAGGTGTACGCGCGCAGCGATCGGCACTACGTCAAGAAGTTCGAGGAGGAGACGAATCTCGATTGTCATCTCCTGCTGGACGTGAGCGGATCGATGTCGTACGGCTCGCACCACGGCGTGTCGAAGTTCGAGTACGGCGCCTGCCTGGCCGCGTCGCTCGGGTACTTGATGAACCGTCAACGCGATGCCGTGGGCTTGACGGCCTTCGCCGAAGACGTTGTCGCGATATTGCCCGCGAGCTCGCGGCCCGGTCATCTGCGCGCGCTGCTCGTCACGCTCGAGCGGCTCCGACCTGGACGTCAGACAAATGTCGCGAAACCGCTGCATAATCTCGCGGATTCGCTGACAAAGCGCGGCCTGGTCGTGCTGATCTCGGATCTGCTCGACGATCCGGCCGAAATCATCCGCGGGCTGAAGCATTTTCAATTCAGGGGCACCGACGTGATCGTGTTCCACATTCTCGATGCCGACGAAATCGACTTTCCGTTCGACCGCGCCACGCGGTTCGAGGATCTGGAAACCAGCGAAGAGATCCTGGCGGTGCCCGGCGCGGTGCGCGATCATTACAGGAAGGAGATGAGCAACCTCATCGAGCGGTATCGCCGCGAGCTCGGCGCCATCGGCATCGACTATCAGCTCCTGAACACGAAACATCCACTGGAACTCGCGCTTCTCTCGTACCTGTCGACGAGGTCGCGGGCGTTCTGAGCGCTGAGGCAGATGCTGTCGTTCCTCTCGCCGCTCTTTCTGGCTGGCGCTGCTGCAGCGGCAATTCCGATTGTGCTGCACCTGCTGAGGCGCGAGCCGGAGGCGCGCGTACGATTCGCCGCCGTGAAGTTCCTGAAAGAAGCGCCCGTCGAACACACGGACAAACACCGCCTGCGCGAGCTGCTGCTCCTGGCACTACGAATCACCGCTTTGATCCTGCTGGCCGTAGCCTTCGCGCGACCGTTCTTTCGAGCGGCGGCCCTGACGGCGCCCGGAGGCACCACGATCATCGCGCTCGATACGTCGTACAGCTTGTCGGCACCGGGGCAATTCGAACGCGCCCGCCAGCTGGCCAAGGCTGCGGTGTCGCGCGCACCCGGCGGCGATCGCGTCGGTGTGGTGACTTTTGCCGACGACGCGGAGATCGTTGCCAGGCCGGGAGGCGATCGGGTCCTGGCCACCGCCGCGATCGATCGCGCAACGGTCGGGTTCGGCTCGACCCGCTACCGAAGCGCATTGTCCGCATCGACTCAGGCCCTCGACGGAAAACGAGGAACGATCGTCGTGATCACGGACCTGCAGGAAAACGGGTGGGACGCGGGCGATCGTGTGTCCGTTCCCGAGGGCACGACGATCGAGGTCGCCGACGTCGGAGCAGTTGCCGCCAATCTGGCAGTGACGGCCGTGCGACCGCAGGCCGACCGGATCGTGGCCACGGTCCATAACGGCGGCGCGGGGGCGCGGGACGCGCGGTTGCACCTGACGATCGACGGTCGGCCTGCTGGCGAAGCCACAACGTCGCTGGGACCGAATCAGTCTGTCGATGTGCTGTTCGCGCGCGCGCCACGGGGGAGCGTGGCATCCGTGGCAGTTGACGATCCGGACGGCATTCAAGCCGACAACGTGCGCTACGCAGTGCTCGGCGGCACGATGAAGCCCTCGGTGCTCGTCGTTACGGGCAGCGGCGATCTTTCCCGCGACGGGTTCTATGCGCAGCAGGCTCTCGCCGCCGGCAGATCGGCGTACGACGTCGCCGGGATCGGCGGAGCTCAACTGTCGATCGCTGGCAGCGATGTGATTGGCTCGCGCGCAGCGGTGTTGTTGTTGTCCACGCGAGGCCTCGAGAGGCACGGCCGCGAGGCGCTGGCATCGTACGTTCGTGCGGGTGGAGGCCTCATCGTGGCGGCCGGCCCCGACATCGACGGCGACGTGGTCGGCGACGTGCTCGGCGCAGAATCGACGTTGCGGGTCGCGTCGCCGCCCGATGCGCGGCCGGAGCCGCGCACACTTGCGCCGGCCGACGTCCGGCACCCGGTCTTCGAGGCGTTTTCGGGCAATGCGACGTCGCTGGGACTCGTCAAGTTTCAGCACGCCGCGCGAATCAGCGGAAGCGCGTGCCAGATCCTGGCTCGCTTCACCACGGGCGACGCGGCGCTGATCGAGTGTGCGTCCGGCGATGGGCGCGCGCTCGTAATCGCGTCGGATCTCGATAATCGATGGAACGATTTTCCATTGCACTCGACGTTCGTTCCGTTTCTGCACGAAGCCGTCGGATATGTGGCGAGCGCCCGCGCTCACGCATCGGAGTATTTCATCGCTGATGCGCCAGCCGGCGTGAAGAAAGCGCCTGGATTTGCGACCGTTGGCGATGCGGGACGGGGCACTGCGCGGAGGCGAGTCGCCATTAACGTCGATCCGCGGGAATCCGAGCTGGTGCGGTTGTCGCCCGAAGACTTTCAGTCAGCGGTGACCCGGCTGAAGGACGACGCGACCGCGGAAACGCGAATCGAAGCGCGCCAGCAGGAAGATCGGCAGCACCTGTGGCAGTTCCTCGTCGTCGCGATGGCTCTGACGCTGGCCGTCGAAGGCTTCGTGGCAGCAAGAACTGCGTGAGTTGGCTATATGGAGCACTACACCCACATCCGCGAGTTGATCGATCGCGTTCGGACGCGATGGTGCACCTTGCGCGCGTTCAATGCCATCCTTCGCTCGGCGCTCATGGCCGCCGCCGTGATCGTCGTCGCGCTCCTCGCGGCGCGATGGGCGATCGGTCGCCCGGCAGTCCTGGTGGCCATCGCGATTGTCGCGCTGGCCCTGGTGGCCGCCGCCGTGTTCCGGACGCTTTGGCCGCTGCGCCGCGTTCCAGGGGATGGCCAGGTCGCGAGGTATATCGAGGAACGTGCGCCCTCGCTCGATGACCGGTTGGTCAGCGCGGTCGATGTCGCCGCAAAAGCAACCGCATCCGTTGCGATCGCGGAGCCGATGCTGGCCGATGCGGCACGGCGCGCCCGCGCAGTCGAAGTCGATACGATCGTTCCTCGCCGTTCGTTGCGTCGCGCCGGACTGAAGGCGGCGGTTGCTGCCGTCGTGTTCTTCATCGTGCTGTTCATCGGCCGCGACACCGCGCGTCAGACCATCGATGCCGCGTCGTTGACGATGTGGCCCGAACGCGTGTCGATTGAGGTGAGCCCGGGGAGCGCACGCGTGAAGGCGGGTTCGGCGCTGTCAATCAAAGCGCGGCTCGTCGGCAATCGGGCGCCCGTGCTCGCGCAGCTGCAGATCGCCGATGGCGCTGGATGGCGCAGCACCGAAATGACGACCGACAGGAGCGCGAACGCCTTCGGCTCGACGCTCGACTCGGTCAGCGCGTCGTTCGGGTATCGCGTTGTGGCCGGCGCTGTCACGTCGCCGGCGTACGACATCACGGTCGTTTATCCGCCTCGCGTGACGCGAATCGATGTCGACTATACCTATCCGTCCGGCCTGAACCTGTCCGGCCGCACGGAAAGGGACAGCGGCGATATCTACGCGCCGGCCGGAACCGACGTCCGTGTGCACGTCTTCACCGATCGCACGGCCGCGACTGGCCGGTTGGTACTGACGGGCGGCAAGACGATCGCGCTGCAGGCGGTCAACGCGAGCGAGTTCACGGCCGCGATGAAGGTCGTCGGAGACGATTCCTATCGGGTGGGGCTCGCCGACGCCGACGGGATCGGCACCGGCGGCGACACGGAGTATTTCATCCGGGCGCTGGAGGATCGACCGCCGGAAGTGCACATCCTCAAGCCCGCAGCCGATCGCTCGGCGACGCGGCTCGAAGAGGTCGACGTGGACGTGCAGGCCGAGGACGACTACGGCATCGATCGCCTCGATCTCGTCTACTCGGTCCGCGGCGGTGCGGAGAACGTGATCCCGCTGGCGATTCCGCGTCAACGGGCGGAGGTGACCGGGCATCACACGCTCTTCCTCGAGGAACTGGACGTCCAGCCTGGTGATTTCGTCTCGTACTACGCGCGCGCACGAGATCTCACGCGTGGCACGAGGCCCAATGAGGCGCGCAGTGACATCTTCTTTCTCGAAGTCAAGCCGTACGAGCAGGAATTCGCGCTGGCGCAGAGCCAGGGCGGCATGGCTGGGTTGAGCCGCTCCTCGCTCGACGATCTCGTCACCGCCCAGAAAGAAGTCGTCGTTGCCACATGGAAGCTCGATCGACGTGCGCAGAGCGCGAAAGGATCGAAGTCGGAACAGGACATCCGATCGGTCTCGCGCGCGGAGTCCGAGTTGAAAACGCGCGTCGAGGAAACGTCCAGCACGTTCCGCGAATCGACGATGCGGGATCCGCGGCGGCGCCCGGCACGGCCGGGCGGGCGTGGAGCGCCTCAGCAACCCGAGCTCAGGGCCGGCCAGACGCTGCCCGAGGAAGACGACATGACCGCGGCCGCTGAAGCCATGGGCAAGGCGGTCGAAGCCCTCGACTCGCTGAAAGCGGCGGACGCGTTGCCGCCAGAGATGGAGGCGCTCAACCGGCTGTTGAAGGCGCAAGCCGCGGTCAAGCGCCGCGAGGTGACGCAGCAGCAGTCCGGCAACTGGAGCGGCAGCAATCACAGCAACGTCGATCTGTCGACGCTTTTCGACCGCGAGCTGCAGAAAGCGCAGCAGACGAACTACGAAACGAAGTCGAGCGCCGAGCAGCGCGACAACCCGAATCAGAGCGCGCTCGACAAGATCAAGGACCTGGCGCGGCGGCAGGACGAACTTCTGAAGCGGCAGCAGGAGCTCGCGCGCAACCGCGACAAGATGAGCGAAGAAGAGCTGAAGCGCGAGCTCGAACGTCTGACGCGCGAGCAGTCGGAACTGCGGCAACGCGCCGAGGAGATCGCACGCCAGGCGGCCGGGCAGAACCAGTCCGCGCAGGCTCCGCAGCAGAAGGATAAAGCCGGCGCCGCCGGACAGCAGAGTCAGTCGGGGCAGCAGAGTCAGTCAGGCCAGTCGGGTCAGCAGGGACAGAACGGGCAACAGGGACAGAACGGGCAGAACGGGTCTCGAAGCCAGGCCCAAGGAAACGGTCAGGCCAGCGGAGACGAGACCAGCAAGCGCGTCCGCGCTGCGTCCGAAGAAATGCGTAATGCGACGAGCGATCTTCGTCGCCAGGATGCGAAGCAGGCCGCGGAGGCGGGCAATCGCGCGCTCGAGCGCCTGCGCGAAGCGCAGCGGGATCTCGAGACCGTCGGTCCGGACGAGCGACGCCGCGCCCTAGGAGATCTCCAGCTTGAAGCGCGGCAGATGGCCGAGGCGCAGCGTCAGGCGGCGTCCGAACTTGCCAAAACGGCGCCGGGGGAATCGAGCAAGGACAGGTTGCGACGCCTTGCCGGCGATCAAGAGCGGCTTGCCGCGCGGGCGCGCAAGCTCGCAGATTCGCTGCGTCAGCAGAGCGCTGCGGGCCGCGATCCCGGCGCCCGCCCGGGAGGCTCCGATGCGAGCAGGACGGACGCGCGCGCGCAGGCGGCGGCGGGTGAGGCAGCCAAGCAGATGCAGCAGCAGAACCTCGCTGGCCGTATGCAGCAGTCCGCGGACGCTCTCAACCAGGCGACTGCTGATTCGCGCGGGCGGCGCGGGTCGACAGCGCCGCCGGATCCAGTCGATCAGGCGCGTGGGCAGGTCGGCGCACAGCAGGATCTGGCACGAGCCTTCGACAGGATCGCCGAAACACTTGCAGCCGGCACCGGGTCGCAGGATGCTGCGTCGCGAAAGCTATCCGATCAGCTCGCGCGTGCTCGGTCGCTGCGCGAGCAACTCGAGGCAACGGGGCGCGATCTGGAGAGCACGAATCCTCAACACGGACAGAGCGCCGGGCGCGGTCGCGCCGCAGGCGGCACCGAGACCGGCGGCAGCGGGCGCAGGCCGGGGTCGACCGGGAAACCCGGCGAAGGCAGGCAGGGCGGCGGCGGCAGCGGCTTGGATCTCGAACGGCTGCGCGACGCCTACGTGCGGCAGCTTCAGGAAACAAAGGATCTCATCGACCAGATTCGGCGCGACGATCCGTCGTTTGCGAAAGGTGGAGGCGCCGGCTTTACGTTCGAACAGCCGACCCCCATATCGATGACTGCGCCAGGCACCGAAGCGTTCAAGCAGGACTTCGCCAAATGGGACGATCTCCGCCGGCAGGCTACCCAGGCACTCGACAGCGTCCAGTCGTCCCTCTCGAAAAAATTGCAGGCCAAACAATCGAAGGATCGCCTGGCAGCCGGAACCGACGACAAGGCGCCGCCGCAGTACAAGGAGCAGGTGGACAGTTATTTCAAGGCGATTGCTTCGCGGAAGAAGCAATAGGGAAGCAGGGGTTAGGCAAGCCTTAATCGCTGCATTGACATATGCACTTCGCACACCCGCTGACGTGGTGGCTCGCGATTCTGCTCGCGGCGGCCATCGGCGCCGCGGGGTTTCTCGAATATCGGCGGCCGCTCTCTCCGCTAACACGGCTTCAGCGTGGCGTGCTGCTGGGCGCCCGCCTGCTCGTGCTCACCGCACTGGTGCTGGTCGTGTTCCGTCCGATTGCGCTCCTGCCTCCGCGGGGCTCGCGCGATGCGATCGTTCCCATAATCGTCGATGCATCACGCAGCATGCGTCTGGGCGATGCCGACGGTCAAACGCGTGTTGCGCGCGCGAACGCCCTGGTCAGGACGGTTCTGCTTCCGTCGTTGACGCCGCATTTCGCGACGGAACTATTCACTGCTGGTGAAACGCTCAAACCGGCATCGCTCGATCGACTTACGGCCGATGAACCGCGGACCGATCTCGCCGGTGCTCTCGCAGCCGTCCGCGAGCGCTATCGAGGCCGGCGTGTGGCCGGTGTGGTGCTGGTGTCGGACGGTGGGGATACGGGGGCAGGAGGGGCAGCGGCGGCAGGGAGAACGGGAGGGTTGCCCGTGTACGCCATCGGCGTCGGGTCGCCCGAGGGACCGCGCGACCGCGAGGTGGTCGGCATCGTCGCTGGAGATCCGCGGCTCGATCAGGCGACTGTCGATCTGCATGTCACCGCTGTCAGCACGGGTTTCGGCCGCACGCCGTTCAACTTGCGTGTGCTGGCTAACGGACAGGTCGTCGAAACGCGCCGCATCGTGCCATCCTCCGACGGTTCGCCGATCGATGAAATGTTCACCGTGTCGCCCGATCCCGTGAACCCCACGGTGTACACCGCCGATGTGCCGGCCGATGCGGCGGAGCTGGTCGCCGAAAACAACGAGCGCAGCGTGCTCGTCAGTCCCGCGTCCCGCAAACGGCGCCTGCTCGTTATCGAGGGCGCGCCCGCCTTCGAACACAGCTTCATGACCCGCGCGTGGAGCGTGGATCCCGGGCTCGAAGTGGACTCGGTGACGCGAAAAGGCAAGAACGGCGACGGCGTGGACACGTTTTTCGTCCAGGCCGGTGCCGGACGCGCGAGCGCGCTGACCACGGGCTTCCCGTCCCGTCGCGAGGTGTTGTACTCGTACGACGCGCTCGCGATCGCCAACGTCGAAGGCGATTTCTTCACGCGTGCCCAACTGACGATGATGGCCGACTTCGTATCGGAGCGCGGAGGCGGGCTGCTCGTGCTGGGCGGCCGATCCTTCACGCAGCGCGGACTCTCGGGGACGCCACTCGAAGAAGTGTTGCCCGTGGAGCTGAACGATCGGCGCGGAGGCGTCGTGCGAACCGCGCTGGCCGCGGAGGAGGGATCCGCGCTTCCGTCGTACAACAAGCTCACGTTGACCGGAGCCGGCGAGACCCATCCCATCATGCGCCTCGGCGCCACGCCGGCCGATACGCGCAAACAGTGGACAGCGTTGCCGGCGCTCGCGGCAAGCGCGCCATTGGGAAGCCCGCGCCCGGGCGCCACGGTCCTCGCCGTGACGACCGCACCTGGCGGCGGGATCTATCCGGTCGTTGCCGTGCAACGATACGGGCGCGGCCGATCGATGGTATTTGCTGGAGAAGCATCGTGGCGCTGGAAGATGATGGTGAGCTCGACCGATCGCAGCTACGAGTTCTTCTGGCGCCAGGCGGCGCGGTGGCTCGTGTCGGCGGCGCCGGATTCGGTCGCCGTGACGGTGCCCGACGCCCCTGAGCCGGGCGACGCGATCTCAATCGACGTCGACG
>JBKPDW010000103.1:0-12539 GCA_046728115.1 Acidobacteriota bacterium
GCGGTGCGGTGCAGAGATCACCGCTTACGCAAGTAGGAAAATCTCGGAGAACCGATTGAAAGGTTTGGCCACCGCATCGCGACTCCTGTCGAAGCACTCGGCTGACGGCATCGCGTCTTGACTTCGTTAAACGAAGACGCGTAGCCTGCCGCGCTGAAGAACCGGTTCCTTGTCCCCGTTCCGATTTCGTTCCTCGGACGCACCAGTCAGCTCAGCCGTGGTGATCGCGCTGGCGCTTTCCGGCGTGATCGGCGGCGCATGCGACGCGGCTGCCGAGCAGCTCGCCATCAAGACCTACAACACCGAAGCAGGCCTCGCGCACAACCGCGTCAAGCGCATCGTTCAGGACTCGCGCGGCTTTCTGTGGTTCTGCACGGCTGATGGCCTGAGCCGTTTCGACGGCACTCAATTCACGAACTACCGATTCGAGGACGGACTGTCGGCCCCATCAATCAACGACCTGCTGGAAGCGAGCGATGGCGTGTACTGGATCGCGACCAACAGCATCGGCGTTGTGCACTTCGATCTTGCGGGCACGCCGGCCGGAAAAGCAGACGTCCGATCCCGCTTCACGACGGTTCCGATCAGCCGTGACGGCGTCAGCAATCGTGTCAACGTGCTCTATCGCGACAGTGCAGGCACGCTGTGGGCGGGCACCGATGGCGGCCTGTTTCAGTTGATCGCAGGCGAAAAGGCGTTCCGGCCCGTCCCTCTTCGCATTCCTGCTCGCCCGGACATCGAGGTGCAGGTGTGGGCGCTCGTCGAAGACGCAGCCCGCCAGCTGTGGATCGGTACGAGGTTCGGGGTCGTCCGCCGGATGGCCGACGGTCGAATGGCGCATTTCCAAATCCATCCGGGCGCCGGCGACGACAACGTGGCGGCGCTCGTATTCGAACCGGGCGGCCGTCTGTGGATCGGACATCGATCGGGCTTGATTACGTTCGTTCCGCAGCCCCCTTCCGCGGACGATGATCGAGCCACCGATTCGCGGCGCCTTCCAACGGACGCCCGCCGCTACACCATCGCGGATGGTCTAGACAACAATCAGATCGTCGCGCTCCACGGCTCACGCGGAGGCTCGCTTTGGATTCGGACGTTCGGCGCCGGTCTCACGCGATTCGACGGAACTTCGTTTCAGACATATCTCGTAGGCCCAAGGGCCGGAGAGGACGTCGTGTCTGTGACGGAAGACCACGACGGCAATCTGTGGACCGGCACGAGAACGGCTGGCGCGCTGAAGATCACGACGCACCCGTGGACGACCTACAACACGGCTGACGGCCTCGGAGAATCCGTCAACTCCGTGCTCGAGAACGCGGCGGCCGAGCTCTACGTGACCAGCAGCGCATGGCGCGTGAGTCGGTTCGACGGCAAGAGCTTCGCGACAGTCAGGCTGCCATTACCCCGAACGGTCAAGGACGAAACATGGCGCGGGGTCACTGGCGTCATCCAGGATCACCTCGGCGACTGGTGGGCCGGCTCGCGCGAAGGGCTCTACCGCTTCGGTCGCGTCGCGACGTTCGAACAGCTCGCTCGTGCACGATCTATCAATTACAGAACGACAGACGGACTGGTAAGCGATGACGTAACGCGGTTGTTCGAAGATCCGGCTGGGGACATCTGGATCGCGTCGTGGGTGCCGGTTCGTGAGGTCCTGGCACGCTGGGAGCGCGCGACAGGCACCTTTCACCGCTACGGAGAACGAGACGGGCTGCGGTCGTTCACGAGTGCGCAGGCATTCGCGACCGATGCGGCCGGCGATGTGTGGATCGGATTCCGCGAAGGAGGTTTGGCGCGATACCGGCAGGGGCGGTTCGTCCTGCTCGGTGCCGACGATGGTCTGCCGGAAGGCGCGGTCAATGGCATTTACATCGACCCCGTGGGTCGACTCTGGGCGGCGTTCAGCGGCGGTGGCGTGGGCCGTATCGATGATCCCGACGCCGAGCGGCCGCGCGTCATCCCGTACACGACCGCGCACGGACTGACGACGAACCTCGTTCTCAATGTCACCGGCGATGTGGCTGGACGTATCTACGTGACCGGCGCGCGCGGTATCGATCGATTGGACCCGGACAGCGGAAAAGTCAGCCATTATTCGACCGCCGACGGTCTCGCTGGAGGCGAATTCATGGCGGCGCTCCGCGATCGAAGTGGCGCGCTGTGGTTCGCCACGACGACCGGCCTGTCGCGGCTGACAGCGGAGCGCGAAGAAGCCGTAGCGCCGCCACCCATTCTGATCGGTGGCTTGCGCATCGCCGGCATCGTTTATCCGCTTTCGGCCCTCGGGCAGGCGTCGGTGCCGCATCTCGAACTCGAGCCACGGCAGAACAACGTGCAGATCGAGTTCTTCGGCATGGGATTCCGGTCGGGTGAAGTGCTCCGGTATGAATTCCGATTGGAGGGCGCAGGCGGCGAGTGGAGCATTCCAGGTCCGCAGCGGATCGTGAACTTTGCGAACCTCTCGCCGGGATCGTACACGTTCGCAGTGCGCGCAGTGACCACCGACGGTACGAAGAGCGTTTCGCCGGCGACCGTCTCCTTCACTATCCTTCCGCCGATCTGGCGGCGCTGGTGGTTCCTTGGGCTGATCGCGACAGGGACGGCCGCGGCGGCGGCCGTCTTCGCGCGCTCCCGTTACGAGCGAATCAAAACGCTGCGCGAGAGCGAAAATCGCTTCCGCACGCTTGCAGAAACAGCCTCCGACGCGATCATCACGATCGATGAAAACAGCCGCATCGTGCTCGTCAACCACGCCGCCCAGAGGATCTTCGGCTACACCAGCGAGGAAATGATCGGCGCCGATTTGACAATGCTGATGCCGGCGTATCTGCGCGACCGGCACCGTGGCGGCCTGGCTCGATACAGGCACACACGCCAGCGGCACATCTCATGGGATGGAATAGAGCTGCCAGGCCTGCACAAAGACGGTCACGAGGTGCCGCTCGAGATCGCGTTCGGAGAGTTCGTCCGGAATGACCGCGTCTACTTCACCGGCATCGCGCGCGACATCACCGAACGCAAGCGAACCGAGGAGGCTCTGCGAAGAAGCCGCGAAGAGCGGTTCGCGGAGCTCGAGCGCGTGCGCAAGCGGATTGCCACCGATTTGCACGACGACATCGGATCGAGTCTGACCCGCATTTCCCTGTTGAGTGAGGTGGCAAAACAGCAGATCGATGCCGACCATAAGGCTCTCCATGAGCCCCTCACGTCAATCGCGGCGCTGTCCCGTCAACTGGTCGACTCGATGAGCGACATCGTCTGGGCGATCAACCCGGAACGGGATCATCTCAGCGACCTCTCGCGGCGCATGCGTCACTTCGTGAGCGACGTCTGCACGGCGCGGCAGATCGCCTTCAGGTTCGAGACGCCGCCGCCCGAGCGCGATGTCACTGTCGGCGCAAACGTCCGGCGGGAACTGTATCTCCTGTTCAAGGAAGCGGTGACGAACATGGCGCGCCATTCCCGATGCTCCGAGGCTGACTTGGAATTCCGCGAAGACGAGTGCGGATTGCTCCTGCAAATCGCCGACAACGGCCGCGGGTTCGACATCAGCGCCGTCCGCGATGGCCACGGCCTCCTCAGTATGCGGCAACGGACCCAGGCCCTCGGCGGCCACTTCGACGTGGTATCTGCCCCGGGACGGGGCACAATCCTGACGTTCACGATTCCGCTGAGGGAACGGACGCCCGCGGACCAGGCCGAACATCCCTACATGACTATGCGGTGACGGGGCGGCGTCGCCGAGGTACTGTAAGGGCAGGTACAAACCGAATGTTGCCTGGTCACCAGCCGCCGACGCCGGGGTCCCCCGCGCCCCCGGCAAAGAGCATCACCGTCGCCATTATCGAGGACGAGCGCGATATCCGAGAGTGCCTTTCCGTGCTCGTCAACGGCACGCCAGGCTACTCCTGCACCGGCAGCTACCGGACGATGGAAGAAGCGCTCGACAACCTCCCGCATCGTCTGCCAGACGTGGTGCTGTCGGACATCGGTCTACCCGGCATGAGCGGAATCGACGGGGTGAGAATCCTGAAGCAGCGCCACCCGCAATTGCTGGTGCTGATGCTCACTGTCTACGACGACGACGAGCGAATCTTCGACGCGATGTGCGCGGGGGCCTGTGGATACCTGCTGAAGAAGACACCACCGGCCCGTCTGTTGGAAAGCCTGAGAGAAGCCGTGCAGGGCGGCGCGCCGATGTCGCCCGAGGTGGCGCGCCGCGTCATCGCGCTGTTCCGCGATATCCGGCCGCCGGATCGCGCCGACTATCACCTGACGCCGCACGAAACGCGCCTGCTGAAACTGTTCGTCGAAGGCCACAACTACAAGACGGCGGCCGCGGAACTGCGCGTCTCGGTGAACACCATCAATTTCCACGTGCGGAGCATCTACGAGAAGCTGCAGGTGCATTCGCGATCCGAGGCGGTCGCGAAAGCGCTGCTCAATCGCCTCGTCTGATTGTCGCGCACGCTTTGACGCGAGCGGGCGGCGGCAGCCAATAGTCTCGATATGCGTGAGGACTTCCCGAAGCGCCGTCCTCCGCTGCGCGAACGATGTTGGCCATCTCCCGCGCCGTGACGTAGTGAAGGTACATGCCGAACTGCCGCACCTGATTCAGCATCGACATGTGAAACTGCCACATCACTGGCCCGAGCAGCACAGCTGCGTTGGGTTCAGGCGCGCCGTGCGTGTGGACCTTCACGAAGATCCAATCGGGACGTCCTTTCACGGTCACGGACGCCGCCAACCAGCGCGTGAAGCGCGCGGCGTCGGGCAGATGAGCTGCTGAGTCGTCGAGGGTTCCCGACTCGATGCCGGGAAGCACGCCGCATTTTCGGCGGAACCAGTCGAGCCCGAGCGGTCCCTGTACCATCAACAATCCGTCGGCTGGAGGGCGGCGACCAACCGCCGCGGGTATTCCGCGGTCGTGCGATTTCGGCCGAGCCGGGTCGTCAACGGCGTAATAGATCGAATTCACGGTGCACGTCTGCGATACGTCGGGCACACCAGGCAGCGTGAAATCCGCATAGCATCCGGTCTGCTTCAGGATGGTCAGTTCGTCGTTGACGCCGCAGTACCTGCCGTCGGGCCGCGCGTTGTCGAGCGCCCAGTTGCCGTGCACGAAACCGTACGCCGTCGATCCGTCACGGTGCCTGGTCAACAACCCGTGACGCTCACGCAGAACGGTCGTGAAGCCGATGATGCTGCGGCGCAGGTTCGCGGAGGTGTCGCCATCGTGATGGAGATGGACCTCGATCTCGCCGCATCCACGCTCCACGAGACTGGCAAGCTTCTCGACGTGGCCCGCGTCGTATTGCTCGATCGGGTAAAAGAATGAGTGCTGCGGCTTTCGTCCTTCGACGTCACGCAGACCTTCGACCGTTCGCGCGTACTCCATCTGCCACCGTTCCACGCGACGGTTCGCCTGCGCCTGAGAGACCGCACCGTTGAAGGGCTCATAGTGATCGGCGATTGCGAACATGACGTGCACACCTCGCAGCGAGGCCTGGCGCCGCCCAGCGCGAGCTTGCTGTCGCACGAGACCAGGCAGCCATATGTGCGCGTTCCTCGGTAGCGAAATCATGCCGTCATCCGCGGCAACCGATCGCGCGCCTCGCTGCGCCGCTCGCGTATACACGCCCTTGAGAGCGGCAGCGGGTCCTGTCGCATAGGTGTGGGCGGCGCGATGCCAAGCTCCGAAAGGAGCGTCGGGGCCACGCAATCCAGTGCCACTGGCTCCTCGAAGCGGTCGTGCACGGCGGTCGGGCGTCGAATCCAGAAGAGGCCGTCCGGATGATGCATCCCGCTCTTGATCCCGTCGATCTTGAAAAAGATCGAAAAGAAGCTGTCGCGACGGTGAGCGCGATCTGCGTCAAGGCTGAGGTGTGCAGACGCATCGAGGCCGGTCGTGATCGCGCACCAGGCGAAGAGGTGGTTGCTATGGCATTCAACCGCGAGCGCCCGGTGGTCGCCGACGCGCAGCGCGTGCAGCCGCGCGGCGCCGGCGCGCGCAGCATCCGCCGACTCGAACTCGACGTGAAACTGGTGCGCCATGACCGGCGCGACGCTCGTATATCCGGTCACGCCGGCGAACGCGAACAGCCGCTCGAAGCTTCGTGGCCGGTAGAACGCCTTGCCTCTCTGGTGCTCGTACGTCAAACAGGGCTGTTGACTCAGCGCGGACGCCAGCACCAGCGTCGTGCCGCTGTCGATCATCTTCAGCACGCGCCCGAGCAGGACGTCCATCTGCTTATATCCGAAGAGAATTGCCGATTGGTACTCGATGATCTCCTCGGCCGTCGGCTGCACCTCGAAGAGGTGTGGTTCCATCTCGCGCCAGTGCAGGTGCTGAAAATGCGCCGTGCTGTTCAGAAAGAGGGTGCTGAAGGTCGGCCGCTCGCACTTCCAGTAGTAGCGGAACACGTCGAATTGCAACTGATCGAGAAGAACCGCGCGCTTCCATCGATGGCCTTGCCGGCGTTCCGCCAGCATCTGTTGGCCAATCGCCGCGACCGTTCGGACGGACAACCCGTGTGTGGCCATGAAAACGGCAAAGCTGGCGGCGTCGCACCAAGACATCGAGGCGCGCGTATTCGTGGAATCGAGCACGCTGCGCTGGACGAAGCGAAAGTATGGGCGCAGCCATTCCGGTGTCGGCTCAACCTTCGTCGTCCATGGATCAGGAACGAGGGCTCCCCTGAATCCCTCACGGTACCTGGTGCTCATGCTGCCGCAGATCCAGGCGGTCCCGCCCTGTTCCGCCACGACGTCCCAGATGCGCTTCGCAGTGCAGGCATGCCCCTCGTTCAACTTGTCGATGCGGTGCTGATCGTGATTCAGTCCGGTGTGGACGGTCAGCCATTGGATCCATGGATCGAGGTAAGGCGCCCGCTCTTGTGCGCGTGTCGTGTACACGAGGCTTTCGTCGTGCAGGCGTTGGAATGCAGGCAACTGGCCCGCACTCATGAAGCGATGGATGAGCGATGGACACAGCTCATTGAATTCCAGGAGTATCATTCGCGTGTTGGACATGGGAGTACCTCGATTAGCGGCCGCCGCGCTCGGCCTTGCGCTTTTTGCTGCTCCTGCTCGCGGACTGGACTACCACGTCGGACCGAACCAGCCATACGCAACGATTGGAGCGGTCCCGTGGTACAAGCTCGGGCCCGGCGACAACGTGTTCATCCACTACAAGCCGACGCCGTACTACGAGAAATTCCTGATTTCGACGCGCGGCACGTCGGCGAAATGGATTCGGATTGCGGGCGTGCCAGGTCCTTCGGGGGAGCTCCCCGTCGTATCGGGGAAGAATGCGACGACGAGTTCGAACATGCACTACCACTGGCCTGCGGCAACTGGCAGCAGCGCCATTCAGAACCTTGGCGTCGTGCAAATCGCCGCGGGCGCCGGCGAGAAGGCGCCGCTTCCCGGCTACATCGAAATCGCGAACCTTCAAATTCAGGATGGGTTCCGCAGCAACCAGTTCACTGCGGAAAATGGAAGCCGCGCGTCGTTCGATGGATTCGCGGCGTGCATTTACGCACGATCCGTGCAGCACCTGATTGTCCGCGACAACGTCCTGACGAACTGCGGACTGGGTTTCTACAACTGGACCGGCAGTGGCAACGCGTGGTGGGACGGGGTCCAGGTCGATACCGTCGTACGCGGTAACTATTTCTACGGCAACGGCAATCCAGGCAGCTATCGGGAGCACCAGAGCTATACGGAGTCCGATGGCGTCACCTACGAGTACAACCATTTCGGCCCGATGCGCGTCGGCGCAATGGGGAGTCAGCTGAAGGATCGTTCCGCGGGTACGGTCATCCGCTACAACTACGTCGAGAGATCGCCGTCCGGTTGGATGATGGACCTCGTGGAACCCGAGAATGGCTACGCGGCCCTGGCATCGAAGGCCACGTACAAACAGACATTCGTCTTCGGAAATGTGCTGATCAGCACAGCGGCGTCGGCCGTCGCGCCCAATCTGGTGCACTGGAACGAAGACCACCAGGCCGGGCTCGGCCGAGCCGTTCACCCGGACAGCCGGTTGTTCTTCTACCACAACACCGTCGTCGTCGTTGCCGATCGATCGGATTTTCATGAGTTCCACATCTTCAACACGACCTGGGGCGGATACGACTGTGCCAGGAGGGTGCCTGCAGGCGTCATCGACATCCGGAACAACGTCTTTGCGGCGATGCCACGGACGCCCGGGGGCCGTCCACCCGCGACGAAATTCGCGTACTGCAACCAGACGAACCTCGCGTTCGGATCGAACTGGGTGTCGCCAGACTGGCTCACTGGTACATCGGGAACCGTGACCGGCACCTCGAGCCTTAAATCGGCAAATTCGCCAGGGTTTGTCAGCACGACCGATCTCCGCCTGACCAAAGGCGCCTCGGCCGCGGGCATCGGGAGTGCACTGGCGCCCGAGGTATCGAACAACAGCTTGCGGCAGTCGCTCGTACCATCGCTTCAATACGTGCCGCACCAGCGCGCCACAACGCGCGCCACGAGTGGCGCCGGTTCAGACGCAGGTGCGTTCGAACTGTCTCCGGGGCGAACGACTCCGTAGTCGCGCCGTTGAGCATCCGCGAGCGTCGCGCGGCATCCAGCAGATCGGACAACCGTTCCGCCATCTCCTCCCACCCACCCGCGCTGCACGTGGCCGTTCCACCGCAGTCCAGACGTCGGTGCAGGCATTTCGCAATTGCGGCCGCAAGCTGCTCGTGGTTGCCAGGCATGACGAGCTCGTCGAGATCGAGATTGGCGAGTTGTGGAACAGCTCCAACAGCAGACGCGACGAAGGGCGTCCCGCAGGCATGCGATTCGATCAATGCGTTCGGCATCCCCTCCCACTCGCTGGGGAGGACCGTCACGTCCGCCGCGCGGTAGTAGTCCGGCAAATCTCGATGTGCCACACGTCCGGCAAAGACGACGCGCCTGGAAAGCCCGGACGCGATAGCCTTCGTTTCGAGTGAGCGCCGGAGCGGTCCGTCCCCAACGAGGTAGAGACGAAGCTCGGGCCACGCCGGCGTCAGCACCGCGATTGCATCGAGCAGGACATCCAGCGCCTTCACGGCAACCATCCGCCCGACCCACAGGAGAATCTGCCCATCGGCCGGCATGTTCAGCTGACGCCGAGCCTCGCGCCGCGGAGCCGGGAAAAAGATCTCCTTATCGATGGCGGCCGGCAACACGACGATCTTCTGCGAGGTGATGCCGAGTGTCGTGATTCGATCCCTGATGTTGTCGCTGACGGCCGCAATGGCGTCCACGGACTGAAGGACCCGCCGGACTCGACGACCCGATGCGCCGGGTGCCGCCGGGTCGATCGAGAGCACGTCAGAACCGCCGACGATGGCGACACACGGCACGCCGGCGAGCTTCGCGACTTTCGCGGCAACCGCAGTGTCTGGATACGTCCAGTAACTGAGGACAGCATCGGGTCGGAACGTCGCGACTGTGTGCGATGCGGCGCGTCGGATCGCCTGCCACATCCACCACGCGTGCGTCCCATGCAGCACGCCAGGTGGATAGCAGAACAGCGGACGAGTGACCGGCAGTCCTCGGAGCCGCGACTGATGTTTCTCGTGACGCGAGAAAAGGCGGAGCCATGTGAATGGCGAGATGACGTGCACCGCATGATCGCGCGCCAGCGCCAGGCATCGCTCCAGGTTGTCTGGATTCCGCGACGGCTCGTACGGCTGCGGGAACGCGGTGGAAAAGAACAGAATGCGCATCTCAGTTTCCGGTTGCGAAGCCATCTGCCGCGCCAGCCTGCACTGTCCGCCGGACACCCTCCTCGAATGTGACGGCGGGCTGCCACGCCAGGCAGGTTTTCGCCAGCTGATTGCTGAACCGCAGACGCTTCCAAAGCGCCGAGGCTTTGTAGGGTGTGAGGACCGGCGGGAACATGCCCGACGACCGCAGAGCGCACCATTCACACGCGCTTGCGAATCGCCCGACCGCCCACTCCGGCACCTTTATCCGTCGAATGCGAGAAACGTGGGTGCGATGCAGGCGCAGCACCTCCTCGGCGGACGGCAGATTGTCGTCGACCACGTTGAAGCCCATCCCTTCGATATGCGGGGCGTCGACGACCCTGGCGACGGCGCGAGCGCAATTCTCGACGAAACAGTACGGAACCTGCTGGCGCCCGCCCAATTGAATCAGCACGCCGCCGAAGGTCAGGCCGACGCGGGCCGTCAGCAACGGGCGGCCTGGTCCGTACAAGACGCCCGGGCGCACGACGACGAGCGGAAGGCCACTGTCGGCGTGCGCTTCCCAGCACACCTGTTCCTGCGCAACCTTGCTGTAGGTGTAAGGGTCGCGGAGATGCGGCTGTCGATCGATCGGACACCGTTCGTCGAGCACGGCCCCTCGTGGCAGATCTTGCGTCCCGTACACGGCGAGCGAGCTGATCAACACAAAACGTCGAATCCGGCAATCGGCAGCGGCGCGTACGAGGACGCGCGTGGGGATCACGCTATTCGCGAAGAGCGCGGGCACGGAACCCGTCAGTGGCGCCGCGATGTGGACGACGGTATCGGAGCCTCTGAGAAGCTCGCGACAGAAGTCGCTCGAATCGAGCGCACCGATCGTCAACTGCAGTCGGCTTCGCTGCTCGACGGCAAGCCGGCCGGCGAGGTCCGCTCCTTTGGCGGCGGAGCGGATAGCGCACCGCACGCGATACTTGCGTGCCAGAAGTTCCGAGACGACGCGCGAGCCAAGAAATCCTGTACCGCCCGTCACGCAAATGGTCATGACGCGCTCCACGTCACACGAGCTGCAGGTGTATGGGAACCGCATCTGCCGTGCGGCGGCACGCATCGAACACGGCGTCCATCACGCGCGTCGTTCGGATCGCATCTGCGTGCGGCACCGGCGTCCTTCGGTCGGTCAGAATGGCCTCATAAAAACGCCCGAAGAGCGTGTGCATGCCCTCGAAGTAGTGGAGCTCACGTCGACCCAGTCGCGCCAGATTCGCGGCGAGATTGCGCCGCGCCTGCGTGAAACGGCGCCAGGTGATCTCCAGCGGGGCGAGAACGCTTGGCAATGCGGCCGTACGATCGACAGTGACCGCTCTCGCGTCCAGGTCGACTTCCATGGCGCACCGCGTGCCGAACACCCGCGTCACACGGCGGAGCGGACGCACTCTGGTCGAAAACGTCAAAGTGCCTGTGCACGACTCGCCGACGAGCAGCACGCGCAACTCGGTCGGAAACGACGGTCCATCAGGATTGGTGAACCAGCGCGCCACGACTGCCGGCGATGGATCGGGCATCACATCGAGAATCCTCGCCAACGCGTGCGACATGACGTTCTGGAACAGGCCGCCAGGCAGCCTGTGAACCCAGTGGGCTTCATCCTGCAACAGCCGTCCGAACGGCCCAGCGAGGTCGTAGCCTTGCAGCGCTTCGACGTGGACGACTGTTCCTACCTCGCCTCCGGCCAGGCGCCGCACGCACTCCTGCCACGCGGGGTCGAACAACTGATCGTGGCCCAGACACACCCGCAGGCGGCGCGCGTCGGCCGCCGCGATGACCTCTTCGGCCTCGGCACGGTCCACGGTGAAGGGTTTTTCGACGTAGAGGTGCGCCCCCGCCGAGAGACATTGCAGCGCGAGAGTCCGGTGCGACTGCGGTGGCGTAGTGATGTGGACGACGTCGGGTCGCGCCTCATCCAGCATGCGCGATACATCGTCGAACGCATGCGGAACGCCGAAACGCGTCGCCGCCTGGCGCGCCAGATCCATATGGAGATCGCACACTGCCGCCACCGACGCCGGTGGTATTCGGCGCAGCTCATGGAGATGAGCGTCCGCGATTTGCCCGCACCCGATCAGCGCAATTCGTAAACGATTGAAAGCCATCACGCATTGTCCTCGTCAGGCGTTCCAGTTCCCACACAAACGTACGACCGCGTACGCGCACAGCACACCGACGGCTGTAATCGCGGCGATTCTCGCCAGATGCACGGCCGGCCGAGAGGGCGGCAGTGCGGCACGGTTCGCCATCAGCTGGACATAGCCGCCGCTCAGCGCGAGCCACACGAAGAGCAGCACGTTGTACTGACGCGACAAGAACATGGCGCACACCCCGAGGGCGACGCCGCTCTGCCGCAAGTCCTCACCCCATGCTGCGTCCTCGACGTTCTGGGGGCGGCGAGTGCCGCAGAAGAACCAGTACCCCATGCCGACGAAGAAAAATGATCCGAACAGCCCCAGCTCGCCCAATGTGTGGACGAACGAGTTGTGCGCCACCAGCTCGTTGAATTCCGTGTAGCGGCCAAACCCGACACCGAAGAGCGGATGCGCTTTGAGCATCTGCAGCCCTTCGGCCCAGGACTGCACCCGGTCTTGCGCCGATTTCTCTGACGCATCGAGGTAGATCATGCGCGACGGACCGAGGATGATGATCAACGCGACGACCGCTGCCGCGGCGAGCGGTCCAACGACTCTTCCGAACTTCCGGTAACCGTACGGCACCAGCGCAGCGCCGAGTCCGAGCATCCCGCCTCGGGAATTCGTGTAGTAC
>JBKPDW010000104.1:0-12424 GCA_046728115.1 Acidobacteriota bacterium
GGTGTATGCCCTGCGGGGTGCGTTGATCGGCTGCTCGGCTCCTCGCCGATCAACCCAGGCGAGGGAACGCTCCTCGAAGTTCCCGGCACCGCCAACCGCGTAAACCAGAGAACCGTCACGGGACACGCTGAACTGCGACGCGCCGGTGGCTTCGGTTCTGACTTGATCGACGACGACCACCGGGTCGCCGAGAACCTGCAGGCGCTCGGGATCGAACCGGACCGCGCGGAGCGCGCTGCCCGACGCGTACAACACGAAGCCTGCCTCGCCGGACTGTGCCGAAGTCTGGACATATTCCGGATTCGTGCCACCGCGGATCACCCGTCTTGCGCGTGCCTGTTTTCAAGTCCAGCACCGCGATTTCCGCGCTGTCGGCGGAAGCCGTTCTCATCACTGTGAAGAGCACCGCGCGTCCGTCCGGCAGGAGTGCAGGGAAGAAATGATCGATTTCGCCGTGTGCCTTGTCCGGTCTCGTCAGGACCCTGGACTCTCCACCTCCTGGCGGGACGATCCACAGGCCGGTCGAAGCGTCATTGCTCGCGAAGACAATCGTGTCGTCGGATCCCCAGCTCGAGCCGCGAGTACCGCCGACAACACGACAGATCGTGATCGGCGCGCCGCCGGTCATCGGCACCTTCTTCAACTCGCCGCCGTCGAAGAAACCGATCCACCGGCTATCCGGAGATATGAACGGTGAACGAACGTTCGTGAGGCCTCGTATGGGAACCGCCTCGAGTTGATCGATTCGGCGGACCATCAACTGCCCGCCGCCGCCGAACGCGTTCCCGTGAGTCGAGACGATGTGCGCCCCGTCCGGAGAGATGACGACCGCGCGATCGGGGGTGCCGATGCCGAGCGCTTGTGCGGACGGTACCAGCACGTTGAATCGCGCCGTCCTGAGTGGAGGTGCCGCAGGCGCGCGAAGGATGAACCACGTCGCGAGAGCCGCAACAGACGCGGCGGTCGCGGCGGCAGCGCCGGTGATCGAACGCGTCCGCATGGCGGCTCGACCGGACGGCGGCGGAATCGTTGGCGCTGCGCCGGAATCGGCCAACAGGAAGCGAACCACCGACTTGTCGGGAATCCGCGCTTTCCGATCCTTGTCGAGGCAGCGCCTGATGATGGAGAGAATTCCCGGTGGCACACTCGGCGGCAGCGCACTCCAGTCCGGTTCGCCCCGGACGATGGCCGCGATTTCTGTGTACTTTGGAAACCTACACGTCGGGATTCCGAACAAAACCGCGCTTCTCCCGCCGGCACGTTCATCGCAAGACGACGCTACAATGAGCGCATGGCCGAGAAGGACGATGGGATGACGCCGATCGGATCGGGCGTGAAGCTCACCTACGAAGACTACCTGCAGTTTCCCGAGGACGGGAAGCGGCACGAGTTGATCAATTGGGGAGCACTACGGGACGCCGACGCCGATCCGAAAGCATCAAGCCGTCAGCGGCAATCTGCTGGGCGCGATTTGGTCCTATTTGCAGCAGCAACCGGTCGGCCGCATCTTCTCAGCGCCGTTCGACGTGATCTTCTCCGATTTCGACGTCGTGGTACCAGACCTGCTGTTCATTTCGACCGAGCGCCTCGCGCAAATCGAGACATCGCCGTGGGTCAGGGGCGCGCCCGATCTCGTCGTCGAGATCGGGTCGCCTGCTACGCGGAAACGCGACGAAACGATCAAGCGCCGGCTGTACGAGCGGTTCGGCGGCGACGAATACTGGATCGTCGACCCGGAGCTGGACACGATCAAGGTGTTGCGGCGGAGCGGCGACCGGTTTGCGCGCGTTGCCGAGCTCGTGCTGGCGAACGACGACACGCTGACGACGCCGCTGTTGCCCGGCCTCGACCTTCGGCTCGTCAAGATATTCGAGGATTGAGGCTTAACAGAACCTCCGCCCCGGCGCCGACCTCCCGTCTCCGCGGCAGGGACGGAGGTCGGGTCAGGGACGGAGGTTATACTTCACGTTCATGGGCCATCTGATTGGGGATTTTCGCTACGCCTGCCGATCGCTTCTGCGCCAACCCACGTTCGCGTCGGTCGCGATTCTCACCCTGGTGCTCGGCATCGGCACGAACACGGCCATCTTCAGCGTCATCAAGGCCGTGCTGCTCAATCAGCTTCCGTACGGGGACCCCTCACGCCTGGTCGTGCTGTCGGAGCAGAGCCCGGATGGCCGGGCGGATCTGGTTGCCCCCCTCACATACGTTGATTGGAAGCAGCAGTCGCACGCCCTGAGCGACATGGCGGCCTTTCGTCAGCTGCGCTACGCGTTTGCCGGTGGCGGCGTCCCGCTCGACGTGCCAAGTGTCCGCGCGACACCCAATCTGTTTCCCGTGCTGCGGGCCAACGCGATGCTGGGCCGGACGTTTCTCTCCGAGGAAGGCGTCACCGGAGCCGACCACGTCGCTCTGCTCAGCCGCGCGTTCTGGGAGCGACACTTCGGCGGATCGCCGAGTGCGATCGGACGCACGATCCAGCTCGACGCGCAGCCCTACACGATCGTTGGCGTGATGCAGGCCGACTTCGACTTCCCGCCCAGCGGCAACGTCGATGTCTGGACTCCATTGAGCTTCGATCCCAACGATGCGCATGGTCGCTCGCGCAAAGCGCGCTCGCTGAGCGTGATCGGACGCCTGGCCGACAACACCAGCGCCGAACAGGCACAGCGCGAAATGAACGTGGTGGCTGCGCGGCTCGCCACGACGTACCCCGACAGCAACACCGGCTGGGGTGCACGGGTGGTCTCGGCGCAGACGCAGCTCGTCACGACCGTGCGGCCGGCCCTCCTGCTGATCTCCGCCGCCGTCGGATTTCTGCTGCTGATCGTCTGCGCGAACGTCGCGAACCTGATCCTTGCGCGCCTCTCGAGCCGTCGAGGCGAGATCGCCGTGCGCGCGGCGCTCGGCGCCGGCCGGATGCAGATCGCTCGACAGGTGCTGGCGGAGAGTTTCGTGCTGTCCACGGTCGGCGGCACGCTTGGATTGCTCGTGGCGTGGGCCGGCGTTCGGTTCGTGCGCGCGCTGCCCGAGGGCAGCCTCCCGCGGATGGATCAGGTGCGGGTCGACGGCGGCGTTCTCCTGTTTGCGCTGGCGGCGTCCGTGTTCGTGGCGTTGATCTTTGGCCTGGTGCCGGCGCTGCAGGCGTCGCGCTCCGCGCTTCGCGACACGCGCAATGCGTTTTCCGGCACGACCAGCCGGCACGGCTCGCGTGTCCTGAGCGCGCTCGTCGTCGTCGAGGTCGCACTCGCGCTGATGCTGCTCGTCGGCGCGGGGCTGATGACCCGAAGCTTCGCGCAGCTGATGCGCGTCTCACCGGGATTCGAACCGCGCAACCTGCTGGCGGTTCAGATTTACCTGCCGCAGACAAAGTACAAGACCGCGCTCGATCGCACGCGCTTTTACATGGACGCGATCCATCGCGTCGCCTCGCTGCCTGGCGTGGAATCTGCCGCGGCGGTCAGCGCGCTGCCGATGTACCCCGTCGGCATCGATTTCGCGTTGCCGTTCACGATCGACGGGAAGGCGCCGCCGACCAACGGCGAGGAGCCGCGCGCCGATATCCGCATGGCGACGCCCCGCTACTTCGAGACGATGAAAATGGCGCTCGTCAGGGGCCGCTTCATCGACGATCGCGATCGTGCGGGCGCGCCAGGCGCGATGGTGATCAACGAGACGATGGCGCGGCGCTACTTCGGCGGTGATGATCCGATCGGCAAGACCGTCCGCAATCCCCACGGGAAGGCCGAAGTTGTCGGAATCGTCGGGAACGTGAAGCACTACGGCCTTGACAGCGCACCCCGCGCCGAACTGTTCATGCCGGCCTATCAGCAGCCGCTCAACGGCATGGCGCTCATCGTGCGAACGGCCTCCGATCCGAAACCGTTCGTCGATTCGATCAGACGGGAAGTACTGTCGATCGATGCGGAACAGCCGATCTTCGACGCGAGCACAATGGTGGATGTCGTCTCGCGATCCGTGTTCCTGCCCCGTATCAGCATGGTCCTGCTGGCAGCATTCGCGGTCTCGGCATTGCTGCTCGCGGTCGTGGGCATCTACGGCGTGGTGTCGTACAGCGTCACACAGCGCACGCGCGAGCTCGGCGTCCGCATGGCGCTAGGCGCCGGATCGTCCGACACGCTGCGGCTCGTGCTGCGTCGCAGCATGCTGCTCGTCGCCGCCGGCACGGTCTTCGGCGTTGCGGCCTCGTTCGGCCTCACGCGCGTGATGTCGGGGCTGCTGTACGAAGTGAGCCCACTGGATCCCATCGTGTTCCTGGGAGTGTCGTCGTTGCTGGCGATGGCGGGGTTGGTCGCAAGTCTGATTCCGGCGCGACGCGCGGCTCGGGTCGATCCGATCGTCGCGCTGCGCGTCGAGTGAACGTCCGGTCGACGTGTCGAGTCGATCGCGGCGTCGCGGTAGCGCTGACAGGTGCCAGCCGTGTCGGTGGCAATGTGATCGAGCCATGCGTGTCATCGTGTCCAGACTCGCGATCGGGTTCGCGTCGAGGCAATCCGAGCCAGCGCACTCGCCATCCCAGGGGCGGCCGCCCGCGGCCGGCTATCGCATCACGACCGTCGATTCCACGAACCAGTCGGACGTGATCACCATCACCCGCGGTAGGGCTCACGGCACGCTCACGACAAGCGGCCGGGCGGCAGTCTTCGGATCGACGCCCGGCTTTCTGGTCGTCCGCCGCCCCGTCGCGCTCATCGTCGTCACCTCGACGTCCACGCGCGATTCGCCGCGCGTCGCCACGTGCACCGGCATCACGTTCTGCGAGCAGTAGCCGCCTCCGGTATCCACCAGCCCCGACGAGATCAGGCGCCGCGTCCCCGCCGCGTAGACGCGGACTTCGGCGCCGCTCCTCGTGTGACGGCCGCGCGCGTCGACGACGTCGATGCTCAGCGACTGGTGCGCAAGCGCCGCTGACACATGATTGCGAAACAGATAGTGCCCGCCGGCAGCATCGTTGTTCGTGAGCGCCAGATCGAGCGCGCCATCGTTGTCGAAGTCCACCCACTGCACGCCGTGGCTGGCGTCGTGGTCGTTGAGGAGCGCGGGCAACTGTTCGCTGAACGTGCCGCCGTCGTTGTGGAACAGATGATCTGGATAGTGTGCGTCGGTCGCCAGAAATCCCGCGACGTACAGATCCGGGCGGCCATCGTTGTCGTAGTCGCCCCACGCAGCGGTTGTGGCGTGCTGATTGAAAAGCAAGCCCGTTGAGCGCGTGACGTCGACGAAACGACCGCCCTGGTTCCGATAAAGCGCGCTCGGACCATAGTTCGCAACGAAAAGATCGAGGCGCCCGTCGCCGTCGAAATCGGCGACCGCCGGTCCCACACCGCCGAATTCCGCCGACGCGCGCGGCGCCTCGACGCCCCACGCGCGTGCGACGTCGGCGAAGTGTCCGCCGTCGTTGCGGAACAGGCCGTTGGTCTCGCCATTCTGATTCGCGACGAACAGATCCAGATCGCCGTCGCCGTCGATGTCGAACCAGACGGCCCCGACCGTTTTGCGGGAATCGCCGATGCCCGATTCGACGGTCATGTCGGTGAAGCGGCCGGCGTCATTCCTGAAGAGGCGATTCGGCTTGTCGCGAAACGCGATGAACAGATCGAGGTCGCCGTCGTTGTCGTAGTCGATCCACGACACTTGCCGCGTGACGCCGACGAGATCGACGCCAAGCCGGTGCGCGACATCGGTGAAGTGCCGCCCGTTGCCGTCGTTGCGGTACAGCTTGTTCGGCGTGCCGTCGATGAAGCCGACATACAAGTCGACGTGACCGTCGGCGTCGAAATCGCCCCATGCCGCCGCGCGCGTTTCGACGTTGTCGGCGAGCCCGACCGCCGCGGCGACATCGGTGAACCGCCCGTGGTCCTGCCGATACAGGCGATTCGGCCGGCCGCGGAAGCCGACGAACTCGTCGAGGTCGCCGTCGTTGTCGAAATCCGCCCACGCGTTGGGCATGCCGCCGGTCGCCGAGAAGAGCTCCGGCTGCACGAGCTCGAACTGCGGCCTGCGATCGTCCCCAGCCGTCGCGAGCGCCGGCGCCTCATGGAAGAGAGCGACGGCCGCCGCAACCGATATGGCCGCAGCCGCGAGCCCGATCGGACGCGCGCTACCAGACGGTCCGCACATGCGGATAGCGGCGAAGATTGACGTCCTTGGTCACCAGTGCGCTCTGCTGCTGCCTCGCCGTAGCGACATTGATCTGGTCGGCGGATCGCCGTGGAACGGCGGCGGCAGATCGCAACTCTCGATCAGAATGGAATCCCGGATTTAAAACGCCGCGATGGCGTTCAACGGAAACCCCGTCCCGCCCGTCACCGGCACCGGCGCGATCGTCAGCATGAACTCCCACCGATTCAATCTCGCGGCGGTCTCCGCGAGGGCCTCGAGATCCTGGTTGTCCAGCAGGTTGATGCCCAGACCTGTGATAAGCAGCGTGTGAATGGGGAGCGTCACGCCCTCCACCATCGACGGTGTCACGTCCTCGCCCGCATCGCTCCCGACGAACGCGGCGCCGCGCTCCTTGATCCACGGCGCCGTCGACGCGTGCAGACCCGCGGCGCTCTGGGCGACATTCCACGGTCCAAGCCTGGCCCGCCTGGCCCACCGGCCAGTTCGAATCAGCATCGCATCGCCGGGTGCGAGCCGCAGGCCGATTTTCTTCTCCCACGCCTCGAGTTCCTCGACGTAAATCGGCGTTCCCGGCTCGAGGTAGTCGACGTTCCTGAGCCTCGCGATGTCGAACAGGACGCCGCGCGTGACGATGCCGTTCTTCAGGTTGTCGATCCCGAGCTTCGCGCAGCCCTTGTCGGTGTTCACGTCGGCGCGCGCGTAGCCGTTGTAGGTCTGGTCCTTGTACAGGAAATGACAGAGAGCATCGATGTGGCTGTGCGCGTAGCCGTGGTACGACACACGATAGGTGTCCATCGTGTTGCCGCGGTTCATCGTGTGCTCGAACGGGCTGGCGTTGTCCTCGGCGCGCTCGGTCATCGGATTGTGCGCGAGCGATACCGTCACGCCGCTCTTCACGAGCGCCGCCGCCTGCTTGCGCTTGGCCGCGGTCACGAGATTCGCGGAACCGAGCTGATCGTCCTTCCCCCAGCGGCCCCAGTTCTTGATCCGCTGGAACAGAGCGTCGAACTCCGCGGCATCGCGCGGCGATCGCGAGGGCAGGGGCTGAGCGCTTGCGATCGCGACCGAGACGGCAACAAGGAGCCAGGCAAGAATACGCATGGACTCAGGCGGACTGCGCCAGCGTCACCAGCGTTCGCCGCACCATCGCGCGTGTGAGCGGCACCTTGTAGCCGTTCTTCGCCAGCGGACGCGCGCCAGCGACGGCCAGTTCGCCCGCCTGTGCCGCAAGTTCCGGCGTCACGCGCTTGCCGGTCAGCAGGCGTTCCACATCGGGCAGCCGCCATGGAATCGGTGCGACGCCGCCGAGCACGATGCGCGCGCTGCGACAGACGTCCCGATTCATGTCCAGCACCACGGCAGCGCTCACCACCGCGTGCGTCCACGCCTCGCGATCCATCACTTTGTGATACGTGCTTCGTGCGCTGGAGGGAAGCGCCGGAACGACGATTTCGGCCAGCAGTTCGTCCTCTTTCAACACGTTCTCGCGGGCCGGGTCGACCGTAGGCAAGGCGAAGAAATCCGCCGAGGGCACCGTCCGTTCGCCGGACGGACCCACCAGGCGGAACGTGGCGTTCAAGGCAACCAGCGCCGGCGCCGTATCCGACGGATGCACGATGTGGCTCGGACCGCCGCCGAAAATCGCGTGAAACTGATTCTCACCAGAGACCGAATAGCAGACAGTCCCGCCGTTCTTGAAGCACTGAAAGCCGTTTCGGAGATACCAGCACCACGGACGCTGACAGATGTTGCCGGCAATCGTCGCGACATTTCGAATCTGCGGCGTTGCCACGTCCTGCGCCGCCTCCGCGAGTACCTGGTACCGCTGGCGGATCGCCGGATGCCGGCTGATCGCATCGATCGTCGCCAGGCCGCCGATCGTCAGACCGCCGCTATCGGCCTTGATGGCATCGAGTCCCTTCACGGCCTTCAGATTCACGACGACGTCCGGCGTGATGAGACGGTCTTTCATCATGCCCAGTAGCTCGCTGCCGCCGCCTGCAATGACAGCGGTTCGTCCGGTCTGGCGGGCCTCGTGCGCGAGCGTGACCGCAGCCTTCACATCCTGCGGGTTCGCGTTCGAGAAGGCTTTCATGCGAGCACCCCCAGAATCCTGTCGCGCGTAATCGGCAGATCCTTGATGCGTGTGCCCAGGGCATTGAACACAGCGTTGCCGATAGCCGCGACTGCCGGCACCTTGCTCGACTCGCCGATGCTTTTCGCGCCGTACGGGCCGTACCCGTCGTCGGTGTCGATAAAGATGACGTCGATGGGCGGCGTGTCGCGGTGCGTCATGACGCGATTGCCGTAGTAACCGGCCGTCAGCGGAACGCCGCTGCGACGGTCGTAGAGCAAATCCTCGTGCAGTGCCATGCCGATGCCCATCGTGGCGCCTCCGTGGATCTGGCTCCTCGCGGTCAATGGGTTGATGATGCGACCGCAGTCGTGCACGGCGACGTATTTCAGGACACGCACGCGGCCGAGCTCGACATCGACCTCTACCTCCACGAAGTGCGCGCCAAACGCATTCCGCACCTTGCCATCGCTCGTCGGATTCGGCGACGCGGATGCCGTGAGCACCTCGGTGCCCCCGGGCATCCCTTTTTCTGCGATCTGTTTCTTCAGGTCCTTCGCGGCTTCGACGACCGCGTAGCCCGTCATGATCGTCGTGCGGCTGCCCGACTCACCCACCGAGTACGGGCACGTGTCGGTGTCGCCCCACACGACCTTGACCTTCGACAACGGCACCCCGAGCGCCTCGGCGGCGATCATCCCCATCGTAGTCTTGGCGCCCGCGCCAACGTCGGTGACGCCGACGTGGACGGTGAACTGCCCCTGCGAATCCACACGAATGATGGCGTTGCTGCGTCCGACGGGCGATCGAAACGCCATGAATGCCACGCCGGCGCCGCGTTTGATCGGTCCGGCGCTCTCGCCGGGCGGATGCCAGCGTTTCCTCCAGTCGAACGCTTCGATTCCGCGGTTGATGCATTCCTCGAGTGTGTAGTTCGAGTACGGCGTTTCGTCGCGGAATTTCCGTGTCATGTTCTTCCGGATGAACTCCACCGGATCCATCTTCAGCTTCGCCGCTACGTCGTCCATCATCGACTGGATGCCGAAGTAGCCCTGCGGGAATTCTGGCCCGCGGAAATTGCCGGACACCGTCTTGTTCGTATAGGCCGGATACACGACGGTTTCGACGTTCGGGCACTGATAGACCTCGATGCCGCCGATCGCACCGCTGTTCTTGCGGTACGGCCCCATCCCGCTCACGCCACGCAGATGAATGGAGGTGAGCGTGCCATCGGCTCTGACGCCGACTTTGTAGTACTGCACCGTCGGCCAGCGGCCGTGCACGCCGATGTAGTCCTCCTTGCGAGACATTTCGAGCTTGACCGGAGCGCCGGCTTCCTTCGCCAGCGCGGCCGCGATCAAATCCGCATCCTGATTTTGATTCTTGTTGCCGAAGTTGCCACCCATGTACTGGCAGATGACGCGAACCTTCTCCGGCGGCATCTCGAGATCGCGCGCCATGTCGGTGCGGCAGTTCGCGATGCCGCCGGTCGGCGTGTACACGGTGAGCTTGTCGCCCTCCCAGCTCGCCACGCACGCTCGCGGTTCCATCTGCGCGTTGTGCACGAACGCCGTGGAGAAGCGATCCTCGAAGACGTGATCGGCGGCCTTGAAGCCCGCTTCGACGTCGCCGCGGCGCTGGGAGATCGGTTGCGGCTCGTTGCGATTGTTCAACGAGAGGTTGCCCTCCGGCCAGATCTTCACGGCCTCCGGCTTCAGCGCATCCTCGGCATCGAGCACGAACGGCAGCAGCTCGTAATCGACGACGATCAACTGCAGTGCGTCTTCGGCGGTATGCCGATCGACGGCGGCCACCGCCGCCACGGGCTCGCCGACGAAGCGCACCGGGTTGTTGAAGGCGTAGCGACGCTGCCTGGTGATCTTCTTGACCTCGTCGTTGTACTGCTGGCCTCCGGCGATCGAGCCGGCACCCCAGACGGCGCGGCAGTTCTCGTGCGTGATGATCGCCTTCACGCCGGGCAGCGCGCGGGCCTTCGACAGATCGATGCTGCGAATGCGCGCATGCGGATGCGGGCTGCGGAGCACGCGTGCGTACAGCATGCCTGGGAGCTGGACGTCCCCCGTATAGACCGCTTTGCCGCTGGCGCGCTCGAGGGCGTCGATGCGGGGGGTGGCGTGGCCCACCGTCTGCAGCGCGGGTCCGCTCGCCTGAAAGGCTCGCGCGACGTTGCTTCCCGTCGCCGCCAATACCGCCTCGACGTAGTGGTTGTAGTTCGAGCAGCGGCAGATATTGCCGGTCATCGCCGCACGCACATCGTCCGGGCTCGGCTTGGCGTTCGTTGTAACCAGCGCTTTGGCGCTCATCAGCTGTCCCGACGTGCAGAAGCCGCATTGCGGGGCGTCGTGCTCGATGAAGGCGCGCTGCAGCGGATCGAGCTGTCCGTTCGGCGAGATCAACCCTTCCACCGTCTGCACGGACCGCCCCTCGGTCCACACGGCAAGCTGACTGCAGGAATACACGGGCTTGCCGTCGAGGAGCACCGTGCACGCGCCGCACTCCCCCCGATCGCAGCCGATCTTGGTGCCGGTCAATTTCAGGTGGTCGCGCAGAACCTCGACGAGCGTCCAGCGATCCTCGACCTCCAGACGCTGCGGCGCGCCATTGACGGTCAGCTGGAGCGTCCTGCGCGGCGCGGCAATCCCTGCGCTGCCCGATCCAACAGGCGGCGCCTGTACGGGCGGAGTGTCGCCCGTGAACTCGGCCGGCAGCGCCGGGGCGGCTGCGGCCACGGCGATGACGGTTCCCGTGCCTTGCAAGAAACGCCGGCGTGAAATCGTGGTCTTGGACATCGCGCCTCCGGCGCCTGTTGAATCAGCTGAGCGCGCTCGTGCACTGGCGGCAGCGCCGGGCGCCAATGGGCACGTCGCTCAGACATTCGGGACACTGTTTGGTCGTGGGATCGGGAGGCGCCGCCCCGCGATTCATTCGCGCGATGAGCGCGTTGACGGGCACGACCACGAACATGTACACCGCCAGCGCGATCAGCAGAAAGGAGATGAGCGCGTTGACGAAGTCGCCGATCGCGAACGTGCTGCTGTTGAGCGTGAACTTCACCTGCGAAAAGTCAGGCGCCTGCACAATGGCGGCGATGAGCGGCGTCAGCAGATCCTTGACGAACGCCGTCACAACCGCGCCAAAGGCCCCGCCGATGACAACGGCGACCGCGAGGTCGATGACGTTGCCGCGTAGCAGAAATTGCCTGAATCCCTTCAGCATGCCGCCGAGTATACGCCGACCTGCGGATGGCTGAGGCTGATTGCCGATGGCTCAGGGCTCATGACATATGATTCAGCCCACCTGTTCCATATGCCCGTAGCTATCAGCGATTAGTGATCAGCCATCAGCCATGCCGACGGTCTCCCTCGCACGACGGCTCGGGCCGTTGGATGCGGCCGCGATAATCGTGTCCAACGTCATCGGCGGCGGCATTCTCTTCACGCCGCCGCAGGTCGCAGCCGGCGTTCCCAATCCCGCACTGTTCCTCGCGGCGTGGGTTGCCGGCGGCACGCTCGCGCTGGCCGGCGCGATGGCCTACGCCGAGTTGGCCACGATGCGGCCGAAAGCCGGCGGCGAGTACGTGTACCTGGACGCCGCGTTCGGCCGCCTTGCGGCGTTCCTCACCGGATGGACATCGTTCGTCGCCGGCTTTTCCGGCGCGATCGCTGCGGCCGCGGTCGTGTTGGCCTTCTATCTCGATCGTTTCGTTCCCGGCTCGGCGAATACGACGCCGCTCGTTGTCGTGCCGGTTCCATTCGTGCCGCTGGCGGTCTCGCGCCAGTCGCTGGTCGCGCTCAGCGTCATCGCGCTCATGGCCGCCGTTCACATCCGCGGCGTCGGACCCGGACGCATCGTCGGCAACGTGCTTGCTGCGCTGAAGGTGTCGGCGCTCGTGCTCTTCATTGCGCTGGGTTTCTCGTTCGGGACGGGTTCGATGGCGAACGTGCACGCGTCGGCAGGCACAACGCAAGCTACTTCCTGGCTCCTGGCATTGGTTCCCGTCATGTTCACGTACGCCGGTTGGAACGCGGCGACCTATGTTGCAGAAGAAATACGCGATCCCGGTCGCAACTTGCCCGTGGCGCTCGGTGTGGGCACGCTGGCGGTGATCGCAATCTACGTGCTGCTCATCCTGGTGTATCTGTTCGTGCTGCCGATCGGCAACCTCGCCGCCGTGCGAGGCAGCGG
>JBKPDW010000105.1:0-5951 GCA_046728115.1 Acidobacteriota bacterium
ATGGACGTTTCTCCCCGGATGGACGCTGGGTTGCGTACGTGTCGAACGAGTCGGGCACGAACGAGGTGTACGTTCGTGCGTTCAGTATGAACGCGACCGGCGAATTGTCGAGCGTCGGCGGGAGTGTGCTGGTGTCGCGAGGCGGCGGATCGTCCCCGCGATGGCGTCGCGACGGCAAAGAACTGTTCTATCTCGCGCCCAACGACAAGATGATGGTTGCCAACGTGAGCATCGGTTCGGATTTTCGTGCCGGCACGCCAACTCCGCTCTTCCAGGCGCCGCCGGGCACCATCGTCGGCGACGTGTCCGCGGACGGCCAGCGTTTTCTTCTTGTGCAGAGTGCCACGGCGCCCTTCACGCTCGTCTTGAACTGGACGAAACACTGAAACAACAACCGGGCGGCTGCGCTGCAGGGTGCTCGCCGGCTTCGCTGCAGAGTGCTGGGCGCTTCGCTGCAGAGTGCTGGGCGCTTCGCTGCAGAGTGCTGGGCGGCTGCGCTGCAGGGTGCTGGGCGACTGCGCTGCAGGGTGCTGGGCGACTGCGCTGCAGGGTGCTGGGCCGCTTCGGTGCAGAGTGCTTTGCGCTTTCGGTGCAGGGTGCTGGGCGACTGCGCTGTTGAAGCGAACGCTGCCTCTCCGACGGCCTCGCACTCGAGGCCTTCTGCGGACCGCGTTGGAACGAGCGTGATCGGCGTAGGCGATAAAACGCGGCCGAGGGCCGCCGAGCCGCGTCGATCGAGGCGGGTCACGGGATCCGGCGAATCACCGCATTCTAACTTGTTCGTGCTGCATGCCGGTCGCATCCCATCGACGCGGCCATCGCCAGGCGCGCCCGAGCGCCGCGTTTTACCACGATCGGTCCCCGCGGGCGGCAGAAGGTCCTCGAGTGCGAGGCGGCGATCGCCTTGTCTTGACCGCATTCGTCGGGGACGGACATGGCCCGAGGGCCGACGCGACACGGAACTGAAATACGCCATAGCCCATAACTGAGGCCTCTCGACTCGTTTACAGTCGATTCAAGCTGATTTGAATATCGCTTCAGCCCGAAGTAGAGTTCTCGGTTCTGAGGACTTGAAGCGTGCACCCCACTCGTCTCCTGGCTCGGTGCGCCCTGGCGATTTGTTTCCTCGTCTCGACTGTGTCGACGCTGCGGGCTCAGGTGGCCGGCGGCGAGCTCACCGGCGTGATCACCGATCCGGCCGGCGCGGCCGTGCGGGGCGCCACCGTCACCGTGACCGCTGTCGCCACGAATCGCGAGCACATCGTCGTCTCGAACGCCGACGGGGTGTATACGGCACCGAGCCTGGCGCCCGGACGATATCGCGTCGATGTATCGCTCGCGGGATTCAAGCCGATCCGCCGCGAGGGAATCCGGCTGACGGTCGGCGAGACGGCGCGGCTCGACTTCGCGCTCGCCGTCGGCGACGTGCGCGAGCAGGTCACCGTCACTGCGGATACGCCGATGTTGCGCACCGAGACCGCCAGCCTTGGCAGCGTGATCGAGCACGAGCAGGTCGTGCAACTGCCCCTCAACGGTCGCACGTTCATGACGCTCGCCGCGCTCGCGCCCGGCGTCGCCCTTCCGCCGAACTCGCAGCTACCGCGCATCAACGGCGGCCGGCCCCGAACCAACGAGTACCTGTTCGACGGTATCTCCGTCCTCCAGCCGGAGCCGGGACAGATTGCCTACTTTCCGGTGATTGACGCGATCCAGGAATTCAAGATCGAGAGCAACAGCCCGCCGGCCGAGTTCGGCCGTTTCAACGGCGGCGTGATCAACCTGACGACGAAGAGCGGCGCCAATACATTTCACGGCAACGCCTTCGAGTTCTTCCGCAACGAGGCGTTGAACGCGCGCAATTTCTTCCAATCGACCAATCCCGTGAAGCCCGACTATCGCCGGAATCAGTTCGGCGCCACGCTGGGCGGTCCGCTCGTTCACGATCGGACGTTCTTCTTCGCGGACTACCAGGGACAGCGCCAGGCGATCGGCCGCACGATCATCTCCACGGTTCCAACGCAGCTGCAACGGGAGGGAATCTTCACGGAATCGATCGCCGGACGCGTTCCGATCATCTACGATCCGTCGACGACGGTGGGATCGCTTCGCTCGCCGTTCCAGAACAACACGATTCCGCTGGCCCGGATGGATCCTGTTGCGCTGTCGCTGCTGCAACGCTACCCCTTGCCGGTGTCGGCCGGGACCGCCAACAACTACCGCCGAACCCAAAACGAGATCGACAACCAGGATCAATGGGACGCTCGAATCGATCATCGTCTTGCGACGACACGCGATGAAGTTTTTGGGCGTCTTACGTACTTCCGCGACGGGTTCATCCCGGTGACGCCGCTGCCGGACGGCAGCGGTGTGCCGACTGGGACGCTGGGGCCGCAGGACACGACGGCCTGGGCGTTCGCCTCGAACTATCAGCACACGTTCACGCCCAACCTCCTCAACGAGGTCCGCATCGGCGACACACGTCGGACGGTCACACGATCGGCGGCGCAGCTGTCAACCACGGTCGCCGCCGCCCTGAATATTCCCGGCATCCCGGCGACCGCCATGTTTCCCAACACGCTGCCGACGTTTCTGATCAGCGGCATCACGCAGCTCGGATCGCCGCCCAACACAGCGTCGGACTTCAACACGAGCGTCACCGAAGTCGCCGATTCTCTGACGTGGCTCGAGGGCCGCCACACACTGAAGATGGGTCTCGACTGGCGGTGGGAGCGGCTGAACGTCATTCAACCGCCCTCGCCAACGGGCCAGTTCACGTTCAACGCCATCGGCAGCGATCTGCCGAACGCACCCGACACCGGCATACCGCTGGCGAGCTTTCTCCTCGGGCAGGTGCAGCTCTTCTCGATCGATTTGCAGCATTCGCAGATTCAGGAACGTGCCCGCATCCAGGAATATTTCATTCAGGACGACTGGAAAGTGTCCAACCGCCTGACGATCAATCCCGGCCTGCGGTACACGCTGAATTTCCCGTCGACCGAGAAGAACGGCCAGACGGCTGTCTTCAATCTGCAGACGCAGCTGCTGGAGTACCCCGGCGACAAGCCCGTCCGCCCGTTGAAGAAAGACAATTTCGGGCCACGCCTCGGCGCCGTGTACCGGTTGACCGAGAAGACCGTCGTCAGCTCCGGGTACGGGCTCATCTGGATCGAGATGGCGGGAATCACGACGCCGTTCACGACGCCGACGTTCCCGTTCCTGCAGACTGTGTCGCAGCGGGCGCTCGACACGATCTCGCCAGCGTTCGCCCTGGAGAAGGGGCCGAGCGTCACGCCGATCACACTGACGCCGACCGCGGGGCTGGGCCAGGGCGTGTTCGCCGTCGATAACACGCTGGGATCGGGTTACGCGCAACAGTGGAACGTGGCCGTACAGCGCGAGCTCACGGCGAATACGACGCTCGAAGTGGCGTACGTCGGCTCGAAGATCACCCACGTCGGGATTCCGGACAGCAACCTCAATCAGCTGACCGTTCAGCAGCTCGCGCAGGGACCGGCTCTGCTCCAGCGCGTGCCGAATCCGTACTTCGGGATCATCCCGCAGTCGTCATCGCTCGGCGACCCCACAATCACGGTGGCGCAGCTGATGAAGACCTATCCCGCGTACACGACGGTCAGCCTCTATCGGAACAATGTGGGCGTCACGAACTACGACGGCCTCGAGATCAGCCTGCGGCAGCGGCTCTCGCGCGGCCTGCAGTACTCGATCGCATACACGCGCTCGAAGCTGACGGATACGGCGTCGTCCGTGTTCGACGCATCGATCCTCACAGGTCCGCTCGCCACGTTCCAGATCGCGGACAGCCACAATCTGGCTGCCGAAACGGACTATTCCGCCGGCGACATCCCGCACTACTTCGTGTCGTCGGTCGTTTGGGATCTGCCGGCCGGCGAGGGACGCGCGAAGAAGTTCAGCGGCCTGTCGGGCGCCCTGATGAACGACTGGACGCTGACGATGATGGTGAACCTGCAGTCGGGCGTGCCGCTGCCGGTGAGCCAGGCGACGAATTTCAACGCCTTTGCTGGATTCGGCACCCATCGGCCGAATCTCGTCGGCAACCCGACGCTGCCGGCGGATCAGCGAACGCCCTCACAATGGTTCAACACGGCCGCCTTTGCGATCGCGCCGCAGTTCACGCTCGGCACCTCGTCGCGAAATCCGGTGCGCGGTCCGTCGTATCGCGACGTCGACCTCGCGATCATGCGCAGAGTGCCGGTCAAAGCAGGCACCGCGATTGAGCTTCGCGCGGAGGTGTTCAACCTCCTCAACACGCCACCGCTCGGTGCGCCCGCAGCGGTGGCGGGCAACGCGGCCTTCGGGACGATCACGAGTGCTCTCGATCCGCGAGTGGCTCAGCTGGCCGTGAAATTCCTGTTCTGAGACTTCATCGTAGAGCTGCCGCTATCTGTCTTCGTGTCAGCGCTTTCGCTGGACCGGAACCGCGCGCATCCGCTACTCGTATGAATGAGTACTAGCGGTACTGCAACCTTCAGCCGCCAGCGCTCTCACGAAAGGAGGCCGCAAATGAGTCGGATCGCACGTCTCTCTGTCGCCGGTCTTCTCTTCACGCTCGCCTGGACGGCTCCCGCGTTCGCGGGAGATGCCGGAGCAAAAGCGCGCGGCATTGTCACGGCAATCCGCGACAATTCGATCATGATCAATCTCCTCGCCGATGTGGACGTCGTGTTCCGCGTCGACGCCAACACGACGGTTGTGGCGCGAGGGGCGGGCACCAAGATGCGTCAGGCGAAGGCCCTGGGAGAGTCGGGCGTGAAACTGTCCGACATCCTGCCGATCGGCGCAGGCGTGGAAGTGAGCTTCGAACAGCGAGACGGTCAGCGCTACGCGACACGGATCCTGAGTCTCACGCAAGGCGCACGGTAACGCCCAGGTCGCACAACGGTCCGCACGGAGAAGCGTCGTTCTCCGTGCGGTTCGTGCTCTTATACTCCATATAGCCGTCCCTATCGGGAATCTCGCGGTTGACAGCCATCTCAGCTGCAACAGCTTAATTGGCTGTGCCATCGTGCGCCCTCTTCATACAGCCAGGCCGGCAATCTACCTCAGCGTTTGTTGTTGTTGACATCTTTTCATGTTTACCTCAACGATTCGTCCGTCCTGTTGAAGAGTCTTCCTGCGCGAGGAGGTCACGACGATGAGTACGAGGCCCCAACTGATGCGGATGATTTGTGGTGTGGCGTTGGTTTCGCTCGCAACGATTCGGCCGGCGTCGGCTCAGGTCACCCCCGGAGGTTGCGGCTTCGAGATCGATTACGTCGGCGAGATCAGCACGTCGGCGTGCGCGCATTTCGAAACCGGGAGTCAGACACAACGCGCCGATTTTCCGGGCGGTCACTCGTTCAAAGTCATCGTGGACGTCAAGCTGCCATTCTTCCTCGAGATTGTTGCGGAAGAAATCTCCCCGCCCGGGCCTACTGGCCGCTACCCGGATTCAACGGAAGCGTGCATTCCGTACGTCGGGGCCACCTCGAACACTTCGCTTGGTCTTTGCGCGCTCTACAACGTCGAAGCCTTCGACGAAAACGGCGACCCCATTCCGCCCGAGGATGAGCACCTCTACTTCTCGGGCAAGATCATCTACAGAATCGCCTGGGATTTCCCCGCGCTGGCCGGTGACTTCGACAACCCGCGAGCGCTGCGCGCCGACACGGCCATCAGTCCGTTCTTCGACATCACGGATGGTGTTTTTCCGTTGTTGCAGTCCGGACAGGACCCCGCCGTCGACTCGTCCGCTGACGGCTTCTCGCAGTACATCGTCGTTCAGCAGGACCATGGCAATGCGTTGGCCGGATGTGAGGCGCCGCTCAACTGCAGCAACCCGTCGGATCCCAACCAGAACATCTTCAACGCGGGCCGGACTGTGCCGATCAAGATCGTGTTGAATCCGCCGACTCCCTCGGCAGATATCCGGC
>JBKPDW010000106.1:0-10733 GCA_046728115.1 Acidobacteriota bacterium
GCGCGATATCGTTGCGGCGGCGAAGCCGCATGGAGTCCGATCGCCCGACGATCCGGCAGAGGACAATCGGACTCTGGCGATCGAAGCCACGCCGGTGTTCGGACAGCGCGCACCGATCCTCGATATCGCGGTCGTGGACGATCGGCTCGTCGTTCTCGATCCAAGCGCAGTTACGCTCTACCGCCGTGCCGCCGGCGGGTGGGCACGCAGCGACTCGCGCGCGATTTCACCGGCCAGAACGTGGCCGCGCGATGTGCGTGGGCGACTGCGTGTATCCGCGGCCAATGTCGAGGCGTTTCTGCCGGCCACGCTGTGCAGGGCGCCTCTCGACATGACGAGCCTCTCGTGCGTGGAACAGCGCGAGCCGTGGCCGCTCGCAGTCGAGAACAGCGGCCTCGATGGGATCCGCAACGCATTTCACACGCCGCAAGGCCTTTCGTTCTATTCCGCAGCGTCGCTCACCGCCGATGCGGACGCCAGAGCGGCGCTGGTTGACTCGACGGGCAACGTCGTGTTGATGGCCGAATCACGCGCGCTGACCGGTCGGATCGGGTCGGCTGACGATGTTGCGGGACTGACGGTGGAATGTCGAAAGGGAGCGTTCATCCTGGCGTCCTCATCGAGGGCAGGCGATCCTGGAGACACGCTGCGCCTCTGGCAAATCGTCAGCCGGCGAGCCATCGCCGCCGCAACGCCACTGACATTTCCGGGAAAACTCACCGCACTGTGGTCAGCGGAAGGTGCGACCGTCGCAACTGCGGTCGTTCACGATGCGGGCGCCGAGCGATATGAGGCGTTTCAGATTCGCGCGGCTTGCGATCGCTAACGCGTTCGTCGCAGCGGTGGCGGTCGAAGCAGCGCGGCCGCAGTACGGCGGTACGCTGCGAGTCGAAACGCGAGCGACGATTCGAACGCTCGATCCCGTCGCGCAGGTCGCCGATCCTGCCGAAGCCGTGGTTGCCCGCCGCATTCAAGCCCTGACTTTCGAACCGCTGATGCAGGTCGATCCAGTTGGCGGTCTGCGTCCGCTGGTCGCTGCGTCGCTGGAATCGGATGAAGCCGGCTCGCGCTGGCGCGTCCGCCTCCGCACCGGCATCATGCTCCACGATGGGCGTCCGCTCGAGGGATGGCAGGTCGCAGCGTCCCTGCGCGCCACGGGTCATGCGTGGACCGTTTCTCTGGACGGAGATGACGTATTGATCGACACCGCGCGGCCCGAGCCTGGCTTGGCGTGGGATCTCGCGGACCTCCGGTCGGCGATCGTGGTGCGCGATTCGCCGCCGGCACTCAACGGCACAGGGCCGTTTCGCATCGAGCGCCTGGAAGCCAACCGCCTGCTGCTTCGCGCGCATGACGCGTACTGGTCGGGCAGGCCGTTTGTCGATGCCGTACGGGTCGAGATGGGCCACAGCCTGCCGATGCAGCTCGGCGACCTCGAGGCTGGCCGCGCCGATGTCGTGGAGTTGCAAGCTAGTGACACGCATCGAATCACCGACCGCGGTCTGCGTGTGGCGGCAACGCGGCCGCTCGACGTGTTCCTTCTGGTGTTCGAGCCGCACCGTGCTGCCCGGTCGTACGAAGCGATGCGGCGTCGGTTCGCGCGCGCATTGGCTCCGGCCGTGACAGCAGACATTCTGCTGCAAGGTAGAGCCGCACCGGCGCGCGCCCTGCTGCCGCCGTGGCTATCGGGTTATTCTCCCGAGCTGACACAGCCGTCAGCAACGACAGTGGCGCAAGCCTCTGGCGCATCCGTTTCCGCCGAGCAGCGGAATGTGGTGTTGCGCGTCGATTCGTCCGATGCGATTGCGCGCGGGATGGCCGAACGGATTGCCGTCGATGCTCGCGAAGCTGGATTTGTCGTCACGGTCCAGCAGCAGTCGTCGGGCCTGGCCCCAAGGCCCGATGTCCGGCTGGTTCGCGTATCGCTGGAAGTTTCCAGCCCTGACCGCGCCCTGGCGCGTCTGGCGCTGGATCTCGGATCGCGGACCGTCGGGCTTGCGACCAGCGAATCGGCGCCGCCGCGGAACGCGCCGCTCGAGGCGGTGCTTCGGTTCGAGCGCGCGCTGCTCCAAAACGCGGTCATCGTTCCCATCGTCCACGTGCGCCAGCTCTACGGCATGGGCGAGGCGGTCGACGTCTGGGACGGCCAGGCGGTGTCTGCGACTGGAGCGTGGAACTTCGCGAACATCTGGATGCGCAGGTGACGTCCTTAAGGTCGCGCCTCTTCGGCCTGGTTGGTGTCGTGGTGGCCCTCACGGTGGTGTTGGTCACAGCAACCGTCGCTTCCAGCGCCCGCCGCGCCTTTGCCGCGGTGGACGCGCAACGAACGGCGGCGCTCGTCACGCAGATTCGTCAGCAATTTGCGGCCGAGGGTGAACAAGTCGCACAGCTGGTCGAACGCGTGGCCACGAGTGACACCATGATCACGACCGCGAACCTGCTCCGCCGATCCAACGCAGATTCCGCGGCACTCGTCGGAGAGGCGGCTGCGCTTGCGGCGGCACAAGGGCTGGACTTCCTCGATCTGGTATCCGATCGAGGCACCATTATCTCGTCAGCTCATACACCCGCGCGATTTGGATACCGCCATCCCTGGTTGAAGCCCGGCACCGACATCGTGCCGGCACAGCGCGAGGCATCTCTCCAGCGAGTGGAATCGTCGACCGACGTTGCGCTGGGGCTGATTGCGACGCGGACAGTCAGCTCCGGCGACCATCCGATCACCGTGATCGGCGGCCGCCGCCTCGACGAACACTTCATCGGGTCGCTCGCGGTGCCGGCCGGCATGCGCGTGGTGCTGTATCGCAATATCGAGTCGGAAATCTCGCAGCGCCAGTTCGTCGATGCTTCGGGCATCGTGGCCGATTCGCGAGCGCTCGAACCGCTGGTCGCGCGGGTGCGGCACAGCCGGACGGAAACGAACGAACAGGTACCGGCATCCGGCGACACGGAGTCGGTGACGGCGATACCGCTGCCCGGTCGAGATGGCACGCTGCTGGGCGTTCTCCTCGTCGCCAGCTCAGGAAGCGAATTGAGCGCACTCATGAATCGAATTCGATGGAGCGGCTTGCTGTTTGGCGCGGTCGGCATCGTGTTCGGGTGTGCACTCAGCTACGTCGTGGCATCGCGCATCACGCGTCCCGTGGAGCAACTTGCCGATGCGTCGCGTGCCATTGCTTCGGGGCAGTGGGATGTCCGGACGAATGGCACGGACGCGTCAGGAGAGATTGGCGCGCTGGCGAACGCCTTCGATGTGATGACGCGGCAACTGGCGGAGCAGCGCGACCGCCTGGTACAGGCCGAACGCGTCGCGGCCTGGCGCGAGCTGGCCAGACGGCTCGCGCACGAGCTGAAGAATCCCTTGTTCCCGCTCCGCATCACGACCGACAACCTCCGTCGAGCCAAAACGCTCGGCGCCGCAGAGTTCGATGAGGTGTTCGACGAGAGCCTGGACACGTTGACGACCGGCCTGACGAGTCTGACCGCCGTGGTCGGCCAGTTCAGTGATTTTGCGCGGATGCCGGTCCCGACGTTCAGCGAGGTCTCGCCGAACGAAGTGGCGCGAAGCGCGGTCAGAATGTTTCAGGCGCAACTCGGCACGGGGAGCGACCTCCGTCCCGGGCGGAGGGACGGAGGTGGCGAGCCCGCCGTCGCCGTCACGCTCGACCTGGATGCGTCGATTGGCTCCATCCAGGCCGATGGCGAGCAGCTCGGTCGCGCGCTGATGAACCTGCTTCTGAACGCAATCGATGCCATGCCGAACGGCGGCGACCTCACAATCCGTACGCGCCGGCACAATGATGTCGTGCGCCTGGAAGTGTCCGACACCGGTCAGGGGCTGACCGTGGAGGAGCGTCAGCGCCTCTTCACGCCGTACTACACCACCAAAAAGCATGGCACCGGCCTTGGCCTGGCCATCGTGCAATCGGTGGTTGCCGACCACCATGGCAGAATCTGGGTGGAGAGTGAACCCGGCCGCGGCACGACCTTTCACATCGAGCTGCCTGCCGCGGTCCGAGGCACGACATGACGCGCATTCTCGTCGTGGACGACGAGGCCGCAACACTGGCCTCGCTGTCGCGCGCCTTTCGTCTGGCGGGCTACGAGGCCGTGGTGTGCGACAACGCGGCGCGCGCGATCTCGCTGCTTCGCCACGAACATTTCGATCTGGTGTTCTCTGATGTGGTGATGCCCGGCACCGATGGTCTCGCGATGCTCGCCGAGATGCGCGACATCGGCATCACCACTCCGATCGTAATGGTTTCGGGCCAGGCCACGATCGATATGGCCGTTCGGGCCACGCGCCTCGGAGCGGTCGACTTCCTGGAGAAGCCTGTCTCGTCCGACAAGCTGCTGCTGACGCTCGAGAATGCGCTGAAGCTCGCCCGGCTCGAAGAAGAGAACCGTCAACTCCGCCGCCGCGTCGGTCGGCACGAACTCGTATGGAAGAGCGAAGCGATGCGCCGTGTGATGGCGCAGGTCGATCGCGTCGCCGCCAGCGAGTCGCGCGTTTGCATCCTGGGCGAGACCGGAACCGGAAAAGAGCTGGTGGCGCGTGCCGTCCACGAGCGCAGCACGCGCCGCGATCGGCCGTTCGTCACGATCAACTGCGCCGCGGTGCCGTCTGAACTGATCGAATCCGAGCTCTTCGGCCATGAAAAGGGGGCGTTTACGGGCGCCGCCACGCGTCATCTCGGCAAGTTCGAGCAGGCGAACGGCGGCACGCTCTTCCTGGACGAGATTGGCGATATGCCGGCCGCCATGCAAGCCAAGCTGCTACGGCTGCTCCAGGACGGCGAGCTCGAACGCATCGGCGGCGAGCGGCCGATCGTCGTGAACACGCGTGTCATTGTCGCGACGCATCGCGATCTCGAGTCGCTCGTCCGCAAGGGTGGATTTCGCGAGGATTTGTATCACCGCATTTACGTATTTCCGATCACTATCCCGCCGCTTCGCGAACGCGGCGACGATATTCCGCTTCTGGCCGAACATTTCGCCGCAATTGTCGCCGAGCAGAATGGGTGGAAACGCCGATCGTTTGCACCCGAGGCCCTCGATCAGCTCGTCCACTATTCCTGGCCTGGCAACGTGCGCGAGTTGCGCAACGTCGTCGAACGGCTGCTCCTGCTGACCGACGATGTGGTGGATGCGTCGACAGTACGTCAGATCCTGGCGGGCCGACAGGCAGGCGGGAATTCAGCGGGTGGCGGCGCGCTGGCGGATCGCGTCACGGCGTTCGAGCGCGAGGTCGTGCTCGCCGAGCTCGGTGCGCATCACCATCGAATTGCCGAAACCGCACGGGCGCTCGGCCTCGAGCGCAGCCATCTCTACAAGAAGTGTCAGCAGCTTGGCATCGACATCAAGGCAGAGCGTGGCCAGTAGGTCGGGGCCCGTCTGGCTCATCGCGCTCGCGACATCGCTTACAGGATGTGCTCAGTCGTCGTCGACCGTCGAGCCGACGACGCTGAGTTCGACGCCGGTTCCGACCGTCGCCTGTCCGGCGCCCGTCCTTACTCAGTCCTTCACGGGCCTGGCCGTGAGAGTCGTATTCGCGAACCCCGGGGTCGCGGGCGGCTTGCTGCCGCTCACGATGAGCTGCTCGCCGTCTTCAGGCAGTTCGTTTCCAATCGGCACGACGAACGTCGTGTGCACGGTGGTAGATGGTCTCCGTCAGACGTTTCCGTGCAATTTCCCCGTAAGAGTTCTTGGTCCTCCGCGCGTGGCAGCGACGACGTATCTTGCCTTCGGCGACAGCCTGACGGCCGGCACACTGTTCGATTCCTATCCGGGCAAATTGCAATCGAGGCTTTCCAGTCGATACCCCACGCAGTCCGTCGTCGTGTTCAATGACGGTATCGCCGGCGAGAATGCGTTCCCGACCGGACGATCGAGGCTGCCGGTTGCGCTCAATGCGCACCGATCCGAGGCGTTGCTCCTGATGGAAGGCGCGAACGATCTGAACGGAGGCAGTCAAGGCGGCACGCTCGCGCTGGACGCGCTGACCGACATGGTGCGCACAGCCCGCGGCCGCGGCATGGCCGTGTTTCTGGCAACTCTGCCGCCGCAGCGGCCGGGCGGCGCACGTGACGCAGTCGCAAGGCTGATTCCCGCCTTCAACGACAGCGTCCGAGCGCTTGCGTCGCGCGAAGGCGCGACGCTGGTGGACGTGAATGCCGCATTTGCCGGCGATCTTTCGCTCATCGGACCGGACGGTCTCCACCCGACGGCTCAGGGATTCGAGGTCATGGCGCAAACGTTTTTCAACGCCATTCAGCAGCAGCTGGAGCTGCCGCCAGCAGACAGCGGCGTTTGACGCTACGCCGCGTCACAGACCGTGCCGAAAGCGAAGCCCTTTGCGCGCAGCTCGGGAATCAGGCGCGCTGTGGCGCCGACGGTGTGACGCTGATCCTTGAACGGCGCCGACTCGTCTCCGTCGTGCATGACGACGATGTCGCCGTCAGCGATGCGGGGAAGGATGCGATGCACGACAGAATCCGCCGTTCGTTCCCGGAACCAGTTCCAGTCCCACAGCATCCAGCTCCATCCGATCAGGCGGTGGTCGATCGACTTCAACGCTTCGTACATCGGCCAGCTGCGCCAGCCGGCATGGGGCCTGAACGCGCGGCATGGGCGCTGGCCGCTGACCTGTTCGATGTGGTCGGCCGCCGCGGTGAGGGTGCGGGCGAGCCGTTCGGCGGTCATCATCATGTACGCGCGCGTCGCGGAGTGGAGCGCGACGGCGTGGCCTTCTGCGAACATGCGCGAGACGAGTGGGGCTGTCTGATCCGTGATGTGGCGATCGATCAGAAAGAATGTTGCGGGCGTGCCCTCGCGCGCGAGTACGTCGAGCAGATCCGGCGTCGTGGTCGGATTCGGGCCGTCGTCGAAGGTGAGATAGACCGTTGGCCGCTCGCGCTTCGGCATGTGCCACGCCGCGCGATCGCCCGCGATCGCGTCGAACAGGAACGGCACCGGAGCCATATGCGCGAACGCCAGGACGCCAATGCCGATGCCGACGACGAACCACATACTCACGAAAAGGGAACAGTCCCTCTTTCGGTTACTGCTTGAGTCGTGCCGGCACCGTCCCCAATTCCGCCGCCGACGGGACGCCCGCGGAACTCGCAGCCTGGGTCGCCGCGCGGACGATGGCGTCGGCCATCGCTTCCGCCGCCAGGGATCCCACGGTGCCGTAATTCGTCTCTCCTGTCCACGTGCCGGTGGCGAGCGAGAAGATCGTGTCGCCGTCGCCGGGTGTGTGGACGGGTGAGATCGCACGCGCGTATCCGTCGTGCGCCATCTGCGCCATCTTTTGCGCCTGGACCTTCGTCAGCTTCGCGTTGGTGGCAACGACGCCGATCGTGGTGTTCTCGCCGGCGCGGCCCTCGCGTCCGATTCCGGCGCGGAGGAGCTTTCGCGCGTCGGCGAGATGCTTGCCGTCTGGCGTTCGCGTGCCGGCGACGACTTGTCCGCTGGACGGATCGATGATGTCACCAACGGCGTTGACGGCAACGAGCGCGGCCACCACGAGTCCGTTCGGCAGGCGGATGGCGGCGGAGCCGAGGCCCGCCTTCATCGGACGACCGGCGGACTTGCCAACTGTTGCGCCGGCGCCGGCGCCGACGTTGCCTTCCTGGACGGGCGCGGTCGACGCGGCCTCGGCGGCCTTGTAACCGCAGTCCGCCGTCGGCCGGATCTTGGGGCTGCCGCCGAAGCCGAGATCGAACAGGATCGCGGACGGCACAATGGGCACGACGCCATTCTGTCCGACGCGATAGCCGACGCCGTGTTCTTCGAGCCACCGCATGACGCCCATCGCCGCGTCGAGGCCGTACGCGCTGCCGCCCGACAGCGTGATCGCATTGACGATCTGCACGTTGTTTACCGGATTGAGCAGATCGGTTTCGCGCGTGCCTGGCGCGCCGCCGCGCACGTCAACGCCGCCAGTGGTTTCGCCTTTCACGATGATGGCCGTGCATCCGGTCGGACGCTCGCTCAGGGTAAAGTGCCCGACCTTGACGCCGTCGACTGCAGTCAGCGTCATGTTTGCGCGTGCGGCCGGATCGCCAGCCCCCGTTGGTCGGGCCCCGGCACTACTTGACTGAGCCCTCATCTCCACAGTAACGGCCGCAGATGCGGCAAGCAGGAACAAGACAGCGATCCACTTCAGAGTCATATGTCCCTCATACCAGCTCTGCCACGACGTTCGCCCTTGGCTGGTTTCCTGTTCTCTTGCCGCGCTCCGCGGGGTGGGACCGCTATGCGGCCGGTACCCCACCTCAACGACTGGACCAGACGCGACCGTCTCCGACACGCACAACGAGTACAAAGTTCTCGTTTCGAGCCGCATAGCGGTCCAATAGTGCGTGTTCTCAGTTTGGTCCGCGCTTTACGTTGTAGCGCATTTGGCACGCTCTACCATGGGCATCACAGACGGACTACCGAGGCACGAATCCTACTTTCCGGCACACTCAGAAAAGATACTTGATTCCCAGCTGCACGACCCGTCCATCTCCCGCCGTCGTAATTCTGCCGAAATTAACCGTGCCAATCTGATTACCCGGCTGACCGAAGCGGATCTGATTGAACAAGTCGAACATTTCGATCCGCACCTGCAGGCGGTTGGTTCCGCCGAGGTCGAAGTTCTTGAAGACGGACAGGTCAGTGTTCCAGAATCCTGGTCCATAGACCTGATTCCGTGTTTCATTTCCGAGGCCGGTCCCGGTGGTCGCCACAGGGCGCCTGACGAAGCACGACGTGTTGAAGTACTGGTCGGTCGTATGTGGCGCGTTGTCGTTCGGATCGCACGTTACGTTCGGCCGGTTGGTCATGTACCGGATGTCGGTCAGCGGATCGAACACCATGAACGGGAATCCCGTCTGCGCCTGCACGATGCCGTTCAGCTGCCAGCCTCCGGCAATCTGCTTCATCAGGGATCCCATTCCCTCCGGCGACGGCAACTGGACGGCGAAACTGACAACGAAGCGATTGCGGACGTCGAAGAGCGACGGCCCCCACTCGTACGCGAGCGCCTGTTTGATGCTCGCCTCGTCGCCGATCGTGACCGGGATCGAGGGTCTCTGGTCGCCGCCGATGTTGAGGCCGGAGACGTGGTCGAGCGACTTGCTCAGCGTATACGACGCGAGGAAGTTCATTCCGTGCGTCGTGCGCATGCGCAGGCTGGCCTGGAACGAGTTGTACTGTGATTCCGCTTCGGAAAACGTCGGCCGTACGAGCGCGAACGCCGGGAACAGGCGCGCGCCTGGCGCGGTTTGCCCCGGCGAATACAGGCCCGGGTTGACCTCCATGAAGATTGGCAGGTGCCGGCCCAGCGAGCCGACGTACCCCGCCTCCAAGCCGAGCACGGGGCCGAGCTGCCGCTGGATGGTCGCGTTGTAGTGATACGCGTAAGGCGTCTGGAAATCCTCGGCCCATCCGATGATGGTGAGCCCCGGCGGGAAGTCCGCGGCGCCGCCAGTGACGGCCGTCAGCGGATTCTGCAACGTCATTGGCGCCGGCGCATCAATCTGCAGCAGCGGAGTGAACGGTGGCGCGAGGACACCGTTCTGGAAGAAATCGCCCTGGCCGGCGAGCGTATCGTAGAACACGCCCCACGCTGCGCGGACCGTCGTCTGGCCGTCTCCGCTCACGTCCCACACTGCGCCGGCTCGCGGCGCGAAGTTGTTCTTGTCGGTCTCGTAGGTCCCTCGCGGCACGCCGGGATCGCCGGGGTAGACGAGGCCGACCGGCGCGGTCGGGAACCGCACCGACTGGACGCCCGGATGGAAGGCGTTCAGCGCATCGTTGACGTCCACGAACGGCGGCGACACCTCGTAGCGCACCCCGTAGTTCAGCGTCAGGCGATTCCAGCGGAACTCGTCCTGCCCGTAAAGCGAGTAAGCCGTCGCCGTGCCGTCCTGCGCCTGATTCTTCGTCGTCCGGCGGAACTGGAACGGAAGGCCGAGAAGGAAATCGGCTGCTGCATTCCCCGTGACATTGCCGGAGAACGTGTAATCGCCGTTCGGACGGTTGATGAACGCGATCACCATGTACTGGTGCTGCACATCGCCACCGAACTTCATCTGGTGGCGTCCCCGCATCCAGGTGTAGTCGTCGCTCCACTGATAAACCTGATTGACGCGATTCACGAACGGCTGCTGCGGATCGCCGAGCGTGAAGAATCCGGTGACGATGATGGAGGCCAGACCCTGTGCCGCGGCGTTGGTGTTCGGCACGTTGATGAAGTAATCCTGATTCTTCAGTCCGCTGGTCACCGCCGGGTTGGCGAATATGCGGTTGGATGCGAACCGCGCCACGTTGATGCCGTTGCTCCCGAAGAGGTGTGTCTCCGAAGTCATGAAGTCCTGGAGCGTGGCTTTGGCCTCCTGTGCGGACGGTGTCGTAATCGGCGGCGTCACACGATCCGTGGTGGTGCGGAAGTAGCGGGCGAGCAACGAGTCGCGCGGACTCAGCTGGTAGTCCGTGCGAACGCCCAACGAATCGCGGTCGTCTGTCGTCGAAGGTGAGACGATGTACCGATTGCCGCCGCTGTTCGCGTGCGGAACGAAATCGTTGATGAGTTTGATCGCTGCCGCATCGAGACGTGCCTGCGGGATCACGTTGTTCGGGAAAGGCAGACCGCTCTGCGGGTCGCGAATTGCCGCGCCGCCGGAAAAGTCGCCGTTCCTCTGAGCATCGGTGAGCACGACGATGTTGGACGTGCTGCCTTGGCT
>JBKPDW010000107.1:0-11339 GCA_046728115.1 Acidobacteriota bacterium
CTCCTGCAGTGCGTACACGTGTCGCTTGGGATCCAATCCGAGTACGGAGATCGCGCCGCGATCGGGCGTCCGCAGGCCTTCTACACACTCCATCGTGGTGGTCTTGCCGGCGCCGTTCGGCCCGATCAACCCGAATATTTCACCGGGTTGAACGTCGAACGAGACGTCGTCCACGGCGACCGTCCGGCCGTACGTCTTTCGAATGGATGCAACGTGAATGACGGGCTGGGGCGACACGCGGATGAATGCCGGGTATTCTGCCACGCACCGAGCCCGCCGGGCTCGTCCGACAACCGAGATCGGCGTCAAAGGACGGATGGGAGTATTCTCGTGGATGTCGGGGTTCACATGACTCGCACCCGGGTTGCCGTCTGTGCGCTGGTGATGTTCGGATGCCTGCGATCACACGTGCCGCTGGCCGCCCGCGAAAGCAATGGGACGCCCGCAGCGAAGGCTCTGTTCGCCCAGGGTGACGCCGCCGCCAAAGCGGGCAGACTCGGCGAGGCGGCCACTGCCTTTCGAAGAGCCATCGACGCCGACGCCGACTTCGTCGATGCGCACCAGCGCTTCATCGAGATCACGCAGCGGCAGGAGATGCCGGCGAGCAGGACCCCAGTCGTGCCACGTCTGCAGCAGTTGTACGAGGGATGGGCCCGGCAATACCCGAAACGCGCGGTGTACAAATGGGCGCTCGGGTTTCTCACGCCCGAGGCCGACAAGGACGACGTGTTCTTCAAGAAGGCGCTCGCCATCGATCCGGCGTTCGCGCGCGCACATTTTCTGCTGGCCAAGAATGCCGACCAGCGCGGCGACTGGGCAGCCCAGCTGCAGTACCTGAAGGCCGCCGTGGACAGCAATCCCGACGACCCGCGATACCTGTTGCAATACGGGTTCGCGCAGAGGAAGAGTAATCCGCCTCGCTTCCGCGAGCTTGCGCTCGCGGTGGTCGACAAGTTCCCCACAAGCCAGTACGCGGCTCAGGCGCTGTACTACCTGGCCGGCCAATCGTCGAATCCCGAGCGGCGCGGCTATTTCGATCGTCTCCGCGCGAACTATCCACTCGATCGATTCAACCACGCGGCGTCAGCTATGTACGATTTGTACGACGATCTGACCGAACCATCGGAAGCGTTGCCGGTCGCACAGGAGATGGCGAAGGCGATGCCGGCTAGTAAGACGTGGGCTCAGCGCGTGGCCGTTCCGGAGGCGATGGCGCGCGCGCAGTCGCTCGTGGCGGAAGCGCGCTTTGCCGATGCACTCGACCTGCTCGAAAAGACGCCCCGGCCGTCCGGCAACCATGGGACGACGTGGACGCTGTTGAAGGCGGCAACGGCCGTTGGCTCGGGTCATGTGGACCAGGCGTACGCCACGCTGACCGAGAGCGCCGCTGCTGTTCCGGACGATCGAGTGGAAGCAGCTCTCCTGAAATACGGGACCCTTCTCGGTAAGACGCGCGAAGACGTCGATGACGACATCTGGCGGCTCCGCGACGCGAAGGCAACTCTCGCCGTACCTTTCCAGCTCCCAGCCTCCCGCGGCGGCGCGCCGGTCCAGCTCTCCGACTATCGCGGCCGTGTCGTGCTGATCGCCTTCTGGTTCCCCGGTTGACCGGGCTGCCGTGAGGAGTTTCCTCACCTGCAGCAAGTGCTCGACAAGTACGAAAGCCGAGGCTTGGCGGTCCTGGCGATCAACCTCGAGCCGGCACAGCGTCAGTCGGTGCTGCCGCTCCTGGCCGCGATGCGCATCGGGTTTGTGCCGCTCGAGAGCGATTGGGCATGGGCCGAGCAGCAATATGGTGTGCAGGGCACGCCGGAGGCTGCCCTCATCGATCGGCACGGGCGAATCGTCTTCAAGCCCCAGGTTCACGACGCGGCGACGCGAGCGGTGCTCGAACGCCAGGTCGAAGCGCTGCTGAACCGCGCCGAACGGTGAACGTCCGACTGCCGACCATTCCGCGGCGCTGCAGAATACCGCTGACACGGCACCAATGAAACGAAGTCGCCCCGACGGTCCCCACATCAACCTGCCGCTCGCCATCATCGGGCAGATGCTGCCGGGGTTGTTCCCTTTCGACTCACTGGCTTTCGGGCTGGATGTCGCGCGACGGTACGGCGACATCGCCTACTACACTGTGGGTCCGCTGCGCGTGTATCAACTGAATCATCCCGACCTGGCGCGGCAGATTCTGATCGAGCAGCCCGAGAAGTTTCGCAAGCCGCGGCTGATCAAGCACGCGTTCCAACCCTTTGCCGGCGAGGGATTGCTGACGAGCGACGGCGCCCTCTGGAGGCGGCAGCGGAAACTGATGCAGCCCGCGTTTCATCAGGCCCAGTTGGCCACCTATGCCGATGTCATGGTGGCGCATGCCACACGGATGGTCGACTCATGGCCGGACCGGGAAATCTGCGCGATCAACGCGGAGATGACGAAATTGACGCTCGGTGTCGTGGTCAAATCGCTGTTTGGAGCGGATATCCCTCGCGAGGCCGAGGACATTGGTCCGTCGATGCTAGCCGTGCTCGACGCGGCCAACACACGACTGAATGCGGTGGTGCGGATGCCCTCGTGGATACCGACACGACGCAACGTCCGCGAAAGACGTGCGCTGGCCAAGCTGGATGCCACGCTGCACACCCTCATCCGGCAACGCCGTGCGCTCGGTCACGTGCGCAACGATCTGCTATCGGTACTCCTGGCTGCGTTCGACGAAGAGAGCGGCGCCCGGATGTCCGATCAACAGCTGCGTGATGAAATGATGACGCTCTTCCTGGCGGGGCACGAGACGACCGCCAACGCGCTGACCTGGACGTGGTACCTCCTGGCCCGGCATCCAGAAGCCGAAGCGAAACTGCTGGAGGAGCTGCAGCATATGCTGCAGGGCCGTACGCCCGTGGCGTCAGATCTGCCGAAACTGCCGTATACGGAAATGATCGTTCGCGAGGCAATTCGTCTGTATCCGCCTGCGCCAGGAGTTGCACGAGAGCCAACCGAGGACGTCACTATCGGAGGATACGACGTGCCCGCAGGCAGTCTCGTCACGGTCAATATCTACGCCCTTCAGCGCGACCCGCGATTCTTCCCCGATCCCGACCGGTTCGATCCCGAACGATTCCGCCCGGGCTGGGAAGACCAGATCCCACGCTACGCCTACCTGCCGTTTGGCGGCGGTCCGCGGGTGTGCATTGGCAACGGGTTCGCGATGATGGAGGCGCGGCTGGTTCTCGCCACAGTGGCGCAGCGCTGCAAGTTGTCGTTGGATCCGGTCGAGGAGATCGCGCCGATCCAGCTCGTGACATTGAGGCCGAAGACCGCTGTTCGGATGAGAGTGGAGCGACGCAAAGCCGCGTTGCTCCACTAGTCCCTCCTGAATCCGTCGGTCTCGAAAAGTGTCTAGAGCAGGTCGATCCCGTGTCACCCGTGGTGGCGACTTGCAGTTTAAGGTCGAACGTCCTTTTAATCGAATGCGGACCGGCGCTGGCGGCTCTTGGTTGCATTCGCCCGCGTTCGTGGCTGATCGAGCGCCTCGGGCATTGCCGCCTGGTGAACCTTTGACGCGCGAGGGACGAAGGCGACGGGCGGGTTCGCCGACGTGGCATCGCGCGCTGGCATCTTCACATCCTGCGGTATCGGAATCGACACTTCGATACGGGTTCCGCGGTCGACCTCCGATTGAATGGACAACGTGCCTCCCATGCTACGGACGCGCTCCGCCATGCTCACCAAGCCGAGGCCGGGACTGCCTTCGATCGAACCCGGAGCAAAGCCGCGGCCTGAATCCGACACGCACAAGCGGATTGATGTCGACCCTGCGGCCAGCGTCACGCGTACCCGGCTGGCGCCGCTGTGTTTTTCAGCGTTTCGGATCGCCTCCTGCGCCACCCGATAGATGCAGAGCGTGACATCCGCGGGCAGATCGTCGGGAATTTCGTCGTGATCGAACTCAATCTCGAGTGCGCTCCGTTGCGCGAACTCGAGGCCGAGGTTCGAGAGTGCCCGGGTCAAACCGATGTAGTTCAGCTGCGAGGGATGCAGGCGGCGCGACAGTCCGTGAATGTCGATGGAAATCTCGTCGACAAGCTGCTTGGCCGCGTTCAGTTGCTCAATCAATGACGGTGCCGACGGGCGGGCGCTCCGCGTCAGCTCGGCCAGGTGGAGGGACAGCAGGGCGAGCCGTTGGCCGGTGTTGTCGTGGAGCTCGCGCGCGATGTGCGCGCGTTCTTCGTCCTGCACCCGACTCAGCCGACCGCGAAGAGCCCGCAGTTTGGCTTCCGATTCGACGCGCTCCGTGATGTCCTGATAGATCCCGAAGCATCCAACGAATGTGTCGCCCGAGAGAAGAGGGATCGCGTGGACCTCGACGTCGATCCTGCTTCCGTCCTTCCGGCGCCGGACCGTCGTCGCGTGGACGCTCTGGCCGCTCAACACCTTCCGGCTCATCTTCGCGGCTTCCGCAGTCTCCGGCAGACCCACGAGGTCGTCCGGATCTTTACCGACGACCTCGTCTTCAGAGTAGAGGAACATGCGCTGGAAGGCCCGGTTGCTGAATCGCACGCGATGGTCCGGACCGCCGACCAAGATGCCGAATGGGCTGTTTTCCACCAGCGTCTGCAGGAAGGCCGTATGCTCCTTGGCCTGCTTCTCATGACGCTTGTTGGCGGTGATATCGAATGTCGTGCCCAGAACCGCCGTCTCGCCGCCGAACTCGGTCCGGGTGGCTACGTAGTCGATCCAACGCGCCTGCCCGTCCCTGGTGATGATCTTGAACTCGTAGCGTGAAGGAACATTCTCCCCCCGCCACCGGGCTTCGCCGCGAGCCCGCACCAGATCGCGATACTCCGGGTGGACCAGGTCCCAGACGGACATCGAGCTGAGCTCCTGTGCCGAGTATCCTGTGCAGACTTCCACTTCCGGGTTGACATAACAGAACGATCCATCCATTCGATAGATGAAGATGCCGCAAGGCGCTGTTTCGGCCAGCAGACGGAACTTGGCTTCGCTCTCGCGGAGCGCTTCCTCTGCCTGTCGTTGGGGCGTGATGTCTTCGATCGCAGCCAGCACGCACTGCTGCCCATCGAGCTCGATGATGCTGGCAGAGTAAAGCGTCGTGATCAGGTTTCCTGATTTCGTCCGAAAGCGAGTTTCTCGATTCCGAAGGGTTTTCTGCTCAAGCAGAGCAGTGATCATGGCGATGCGATCCTTCAGGCTGGGCCAGACCGCAATCTCCATCGACGTGCGGCCGTACACTTCTGCGCGAGTGTACCCGACTTGCCGTTCGAAGGCCTCGTTTACGGCGATGTACCGGCCTTCAGCCACCGTCGTGATCGCCATCGGGATGGGACTCGAATCGAAGGCGGCAGCAAATCTGGCTTCCGAGGCGCGGAGCGCCTGCTCGGCGTGCGTGTCACGCCTGCTCTTTCCTGACTGCCGGTCACGAGTGGCCGGCGTCGTTTTCGCCATTGATGCGGCTCCTGCTGAGGTGGTACTTCCTGTGTGACCGACAATAACCTCGACCGATCATACACATGGTGCTCAGCAGGGCGATGACTTTCGTTCAGCTCAGCCATAAACCGGTTTAGTCGTTCTTCCGCGTCGCCATGTCGTAAATGAGTCCGCCAATGCCGCCGGCGGTCGCCCCGATGGCTGCACCCTTCTTGCCCCCAGCCACGGCGCCAATTGCGGTACCCGCGCCCGCGCTTCCGCCGATGATCAACGCATCTTTTTCCCAGGATCGCTTTTTCTCATGCTGTGGCTCTGACTCTTTCTCTACGACCGCTGGCGCTTTCGTGATCTCGTCGCGTGTGGTATTCCGCTTCACGCGGACGGGGTGCAACCCTTCCTCGTCGCGAAGATACACGCCATGCGGGTCGTTGCGAGGGTGGTCGGGGATGAACAACTGCGCTTGTCGCCCGTCGGCGAGCGTGACGGGCACCACCGTTCCCTTGAGCGATCCGTCGGTCGCCGACACGTCACCCCTGTGCGCGCCGGCGATGCCGTACTGCTGCTCAATCTTCTCGGGCGTCACCGCGTCCGCGCTGCGCCCGCACCCGACCAACGTGCTCGCGCTCGCGAGCACGAGAACCGCCAGCGGTGCCGATGATTTGCAAATTTGCCAGTTCCTGGTACTCACAGATCCATCCTTTTTTGAAATGTTCCGCATTCGCATGAACTCTCGCTGTTCTTTGCAGTCTTTGCGCTCTTTGCCGTCTTTCCGGTGGCGAAGCAGTAGTAGCAGTGGATACATTGGCATTAGTGCGTTCCGAACAGAGGTACGACGTCGACGATGACCTGCGTGCCAGGGTTGTACACGACGACATGTCCATCGATCAGGCCCCGCCGATACCCGCTGGGGATCGGGACCAACTGGCGCTCGACCACGACAGGGAGCGGTTCCATCTTCTTTTGCCAGCCGGGCGGCAGGTGACCGGTCCGGTAGTACTTCTTGGCTAGTCCTGGCGGAAGACTGCGATAGCGCGGCGCATAGTACTCACTGATGACCCTGATGTCGTGTGGTTCGAAATAGCACTGTTCGTGTCGCGAGTGTTTGTTCCCGTGATCGCGGTCTGCGTTCCCGTGTTTGGCCCAGACCGGCACAGTAACGAGGAAGCTTGCCATGATCGCGTACATCAAAGGTTTGGCGCTCATAGTTACGTCCATCATTTGGTGAATCGTGGATTGAAGAGGACACTCACGCCACCGCCTATCGTCGTGCCGGCGCCATTGTCGTCCGTCGTGGCGACGGTCCGGGCGAGCGTGCTGTACACGGCGATCTGCGTTGTAACCGCGTACGATCCACCGCCAGACAGCTCTCGCCGGTCGCGTGACACACCGGTTATGGTGTCGCTCGCCCAGGATCGCGTGAACGACAATGAGACCGCCACTTTCGGCGTCGCCTGGGCAGTAACGCCACCTCCAGCGAACCAGACACCTCGCGAGAAAAAGCCCGTAGAGGCGATGATGCGCGCCGGTCCCTGCGTGAGCTCCGCGCTGACGGGTAGACCAAATTGCGATCGGCTCTGACCCGGCGCCAGCGCCTGCACCGCGCCTTCACCCAACACTTCGATCAGGGGTGAGACTGCCAGCTTCACACCCGATTCGTCCGTCAGCAGCGCGATCTTGCTGGTGATGTACGACGTGCCTACGCCGCCCACGGGCTCCGTACCATCGGCGCCGCCGACGATGTGCGGCACGCTGGCGCCGATCTGAAACCGCTTCGCAAGGCCAACAGTCGCGTCGACAATCGGAAACGAGACCTCGCTCAGATCCGTGCCTGACCATCGCGAGATCCCAATAGTCACCGACGCTGCTCCCGGTGCGAGAAGACTCGCGTCGTCGAGCCACGCCAGCGGCGACGCGCCAGCCGCCGGACCCGTTATCGGACTCGGCAGCGCACTGCTGCTCGGCGGCGCGCTTTGATGTCCCTTCCCCTTGGTGTCGCTTCTGCCTTGTGCGTGAAGGGGAACGGCGAGCGCGAGCATCAGCGCGGCACTCGCCGTGACCCTCGAGAAATGCCGCGCAGGAGCCATGACTAATCGCGGCTGCCGTGCGCCGATTTCTCCTTATCCTTTTTGCCAGACGGCCTCGACGAGGCCGTCGTCGTTGTCGTGGTGCGCCTGACATCGTCATTCGCTTCGCTCTCGGCCCTCTGCGCTTCGACGGTCGCGTTGGCAGTTTTCTTCACGTCCTGAATTGCCTGCCCGAGACTCATGTTCTTCGCCGTCATGTCGGTCTGGAGCTGCTTGAAGCAGTCGCAGCCCAGGTTCTGCGAGGCATGCAGAGCCGCGATGAATTGACCCTGATTCTTGAACCCCTTCGATGCCTGATCGAGCGTCGTGTCCTTGGGCAACATCGCGGAGATCCTGGCGTTCAGTTGAGGCTTCGAGGAAATCTTCGTCGCGATCGGGTTCAAGGGCGCTGAGCCGCTCGTTGACGGGGAGGTCGACGTCGTTCGGGATTTCGTCGACGTTGAACCAGTTGTCGTGGCAGTGCCCGAGTGTGTGCCAGTCGTCGTCGGCTTCCCGGTCGCAGTCGGCTTACCAGTCGCAGTCGGCTTACCGGTCGCACTGGGCTTGCCAGTCGTCATCGATTTTTGAGTTGTGATCGACTTGCCAGTCGTGATCGGTTTGCCGGTGGTTTTCGGCGCTTGACTGTGTGGCGTCGAGACGGGTGGTCGGCCATGCGTGCCGGCGTACGCCGGCGTGCATATCAGACAGACGGACAGTGCGGAGCCAAAGATCGTCCCTTTGAGACGCATCAGGTCACCTCGCCGCCCAGCTTGGAGAGCAAGGGCCGTACCCAGGGTCCGGGTTGAAAATGCCGCAAATTGGGGGTCAGGGCCGGAAGCGGTGCGACGGTAATGTGAGGCGCGCTTACAGTCTGCGCAGGCGGTCCGGTGTGGATGCCGAAAAGGAGTAAATTGGGCGCTCTTACGTCGGCCGTTTGCGGAGTTCGACCCCGCTCATTCGTTACGGAAGGCTGCCGCGCGAAGAGCCTAGAGCCCGCCAATGCAAGCGTAGCGGGCCGGCGTTGCATCGGCGCGGACCGTGACTGACAATGATGAGGCCCGTCGGTCTGGCTTCGGCCGCAGGTGCAAGGAGACCCCATGCCGCTCACCCTTCAGAACCGACGCGTCGAAGACATCGCGATTGTCAAATGCAGCGGTCGGATCACGGAGGGCCTCGAGTCCGCCGCGCTGCAGAAGTGCCTGAAAGATCTGCTGCCGTACGGCGCCGACGTCATCCTCGATCTCGCCGACGTCGATTTCGTGGACAGCAGCGGGCTGGGTCTTCTGGTGCGCTTTCTGATGCGCACGCAGCGCGCGCAGGGCAATCTCAAGCTGTGCGGAGTCCGCGCCAACCTTCGCGAGATCCTGAGGATCACCAAACTGAACACGCTGTTCGACGTGTACAACACGGAGGCCGAGGCGGTAGCCGAGTTTTACCAGCGCTCGAAAGCTGGGGCCGAATCGAACCCCTTCGACACCGACATCCTGTGCGTGGAGCAGTCGGTTGACGTCCTCGCCTACGTCCGCGAACTGCTGCGACAGGCGGGGTATGCGGTATTGTCGGCAACGAACCTGCCCGATGCCATGACGCTGCTGCGCGCGACGCGTCCGAAGATGCTGGTGATCAGCGCAGATCTTCGCGCCAACCGTGCCACGGCCACGGCAGAGAGCTTCAACCGGCTGGCCGATACGCTCTCGGTCGTCGAATTACCTGTTGGGTTTTCGACCAATGACCCGGCCGAGGTAAGCCAGCAGCTCCTCGATCGGGTTCGGTCGGTCATAGAAGGCAGCGCGCCGGCGATCGCCGCGAGATGATTGCATTGCCACAGCGGTGCGCTGGTCGCAAGCCGTACGGTTGTCGCGAGGCAATTTCGCAGTGTCCTTGCAATTTCGCAGTGTCCTTTTAGAACGGCAGGTCAGGAGATTGAACTATCGCAGCGCGACGGATTCCGCCCGGGCCTCCTGGAGAATCGGAATGTCGACGTCGGCACTGTTCCAGAGTTCGAAGAAGTCCGCATACGCCGCCTTTGCCTTCATCGTATCTCCCGACAGCGCGAACGCGCGCCCGAGTTGCAAGCGCGCCACGGCGCCGACAGGATCGTTGAAGACTCTGCCCGGGTGATCGACAATTTTTTGAAATTCTCTCGCCGCGTCTGCGCCTCGGCGGGAAGCCAGATAGGCGAGGCCGCGCACGTAGATTGGATAAAAGGTCCCGAACGTTCCCTGAAAGGCGCTGGGCGGCACGCCGAGCTCGTAGGGAGCGGCCATCTGCAGGCGTTCGATCGCCTTCGCAGATTCCCTCTGGTTCAGCGCGAGCAGCGCGCGAATCGCCGGCACATAACTGAATCGTACCGCCGTGTCCTCTGGAAAACGTTTCGCCAAATCGTCCACGAGCGCTTGTGATTCGTGCGACTCCCCGGAGAGCGCGAGAGCAAACGCGGCGCCGTATTGAACGTCTCGGGCTTTGGCACGCTTGATCACCGCCAGGGCGCTCGTGCGCGCTCCCGGTGCATTGCCGTAGAAGGCGTCCCAGACGGCGGGTCCCACATCCCACGCAGCCGCCCGGTCCAACTGGCCTGGCTGTCGGGACAAGTCGGCAGCATGCTTCGCCTTCTGCCGCGCTTCCTGCAAGCGACCCGTATAAGCGTATGAGGCAGCCTCCTGATCGGTCAGCCAGTCTTCCGTTCCGGCCTTTCCCCGCGCTCGTTCGACGGCCTGTTGCATGGCCGGTCGATCGCCGTTTACGAAGGCGATCTGAAATCGCTGCACGAGAAGGTCGGGCATTTCCAGCTTGCGTTCGGCCGCTTGCTGCAGCGCCCGCTCGGCCTCAGCCAGACGTTCGAGTCCCGCGTAGCTGTATCCGAGAAGGTTGTACGCGAAATTGAGGTTTGGATCGATTTCGATCAGCTTCCTGGATTCCTCGAGCGCCCGGTCGTACTTACCGAGGATCGGGAGAATCGCGCCCGCCAGGTAACCATGCGCGTGGATTTCACGCGGATACGTCTGTTCCCAAACCTCGCAGGTCTGCTCGGCCTTTTCCATGTTTCCCGTGACCTGCAATTCGTAGCTGGCGGTGATCATGAACTTCTCAGGATCGCTCGTCCGGTCGCGCAGTTGCCATGCTCTGGTGGTGGCCTCCGCGGACAGCGTCGCCTCGTTCATATCGCCGTACATTCGCCCCTGCAGCGCATACGCCGTTGCGAAATTGGGGTCGATCTCCGTCGCGCGCTTCATCAGAGGAAGGGCGGCCAGAGCGCCCCTCGACGTGGCGATCTTCAACGCCGCGCTGTAGGCCTTCAGTGCTTCGAGCGATGACGTCGTGGCCTCCTGAAGGCGAGTCGAGTGCTTTTCCACCGTCGCGAGCGATTCGCCGACCTTCGCTCTGAACGTGCTGGCAATCTGGCTCAGCGCATTCAGCACGTCCTCCTTTCTCGCCGCCTGCACCTGCTCCTCGTCGAGGACGTCGCCCGTACGGCAGTTCTTCGCGCGCAGCCCCAGGACGTACTGGCTTCCGAGAGGTGCGACCGAACCGACAAGGACTGCGGCACTCGCGGTGCGCTCGCATACTTCGGCTGCAATCTGCGGCGTCAGTCGCGCATCAGCCGGCTGCCCCATCAGCCGCAGCGTGTGCTGGATCTGATCCTCGGAAACCAGCTTCAGAAACGGCGACTGCTGCAGCTGTATCGCCAGGCCCTGACGAAGCGTCCCGTCGAACACGGCGTCGCCCGTGGTGTTCGAGAAGTCGCCCAGCACGATGGTGTCTTTGTCGGTGAGTAGAGCCGGGCGGTGAAGGACGTAACCAGCCGCGGCGAGAAGCGCCAGCCCGGCCGCTACAGCG
>JBKPDW010000108.1:0-13782 GCA_046728115.1 Acidobacteriota bacterium
CTTCTGGCCCATGCGAAGTCGCGGCACAGATGGTTCATCGATGTACACGTTGGCCCACACGTGATCCAGATCCGCGACAACCACGACCGGCGCGTGCGGTTGCAGCAACTCGCCGGTATCGACCAGCTTCTCGACGACGACACCGCCGATCGGCGCGTTGATGGTGGCATCGGCGATTGCCTTTTCAAACGTGGCAATCTGCGCGTCGGCGACGGCGATGCGCGCCCGGGCGGCGTCGATGTCCTCGCGCCGGGCGCCACTGCGGAGGCGCGCCACGGCCTCGCGCGCAGCACTGACTCGATCCCGCGCCGCCTGCGCACGCGCTTTTGCGACGTCCCGCCGCGTCACCGCATCGTCGCGCTGTTTCCGCGAGCCGGAGTTCGTGGCAAGCAGGCCTTCGAAGCGGTCGACATCGGCCTCAGCGGCGGCGACCTCGGCGTCGGCTGCCTGGACGTCGGCCTCGGCGCTGGCGCGCTGCGCATCGGCCTGACGGATGTCTTCGGGCCGCGCGCCCGCGAGCAGCAACCGATACTGCGCCGTGGCTTGATCGCGCTCGGCTCGAACGCGCGCCATCGCTAGCCGCGCGTCAGCGGTATCGAGCCGCGCAATGACATCGCCGGCCTTGACACGATCGCCTTCCACGACGCGGAGTTCCAGCAGCCGACCACCAACTGGAGCGGCGACCTGAACCTCGGTCGCTTCGACCTGTCCTGATGCGCGCACGCGATCGGCAGGGGGTTTGGGCGTGCACGCTGTCGCGAGCGCCATCAGGAGCGTGGGGAGGGAGCGTCGACATCGACGACGACCATAGCTTGCTCTGTTCATGACGGCGCGAGCGTGCGACGCATCGCCTCCTGCATGTGCGCGACGAAGGCCGACTGTGACGGACCGCGCATGTCGACGACGTGAAGGTCGGAGATTTCTTTGCGGATGGGTTCGCCTGCCAGATAGAACACGATCGGCGCGAGCACGGTGAAGTACGTGAAGACCGGATGGACGGGACGAAACGCGCCGGCCGCTACGCCCTCCGTCACGATGGAACCGAACGTACGCGGGACAGCGCCGAGAGCGGCAAACGTGGCACGGTCGAGGTGTGCCCCGCGGTCTGCGACTTCTCTGAGCATGATGGCCGGGAACGACTCGTGCTCCTCGATGAATGCCGTCATCGCCTCGATCGCTCGATCGATTTTTTCCTGCGGCGGCGCGTCGAGTGCCGCGATGGCCTGAAGGCGTTCCCCGGCGAGCGTGAACATGCGCCGCAGCAGCGTGCGGTACAACGCGTGCTTGCTCTTGAAGTGGTAGTAGAGCATCGCCTTGTTCACTCGGGCGCGGTGGGCGATGCGATCTACGCGTGCGCCCGCAAACCCTCGCTCGGCGAACTCGAGCGCGGCTGCTGCCAGAATGGCGTCGGGTGAGACTGTGGCGGGACGAGGCATGTCGGAGTTCAGAATTCAGAGTTCAGATTGCGTTCAGAGTTGGCTCGGAAGTTCGCGGCGTGGCAATGAACGATCAGACTCATAAAAACTAACTAGTTAGTTAATATAACGGACACGTCGATGTCAAGCGCCGCGATTGCACCGTAAACTGGACCGCCGTGAAGGTTGTCATCGCGGGCGGATCGGGGTTTCTCGGACAGGCGTTGGCTGGCTCGCTCGCCGCCGACGGCCACCAGGTGGTCGTCCTCAGCCGCGCTTCTTCGCAGGGCGTGCCATGGACGCCAAACGGTCAAGGCGGACCCTGGGCCGCTGCCCTCGATGGCGCGACCGCCGTGGTAAACCTGGCGGGCGAATCGATAGCCGGTGGACGATGGACGACGATGCGCAAACGGCGAATCCTCGAGAGCCGGATCCAGGCGACCGAAAGTCTGGTCGCGGCGATTCGCGGCGCGTCAGCGCCTCCATCCGTGTTCGTCAGCGCTTCCGCCGTCGGCTATTACGGCCCGCGCGGCGACGAGGTCGTCACCGAACAAACGCCAGCAGGTTCGGATTTCCTGGCCTTCGTGTGTCGCAACTGGGAGACCGAGGCTGCCCGCGCCGCGAGCGATCACACGCGCGTCGTTTGCATTCGCAGCGGCCTCGTCCTCGAACGCGACGGCGGTGCGCTGCCGCCGATGCTGCCACCGTTTTGGCTCGGCGTGGGTGGACCGGTCGGATCCGGGCGTCAGTTCTGGCCCTGGATTCATCGCGCGGATTGGGTCGCGATGGTGCGATGGGCGCTCGACACGCCCGCTGTGAAAGGTCCCTTGAACGTCACGGGGCCCGTCCCCGTAACCAACCGCGAATTCGCGCGCGCTCTCGGCCGCGCGATGCATCGACCGGCGTTCATGCCAGCCCCGGCGTTCGCCTTGCGGCTGCTGCTCGGCCAGATGGCCGACGCGCTCGTGTTATCCGGTCAACGCGCCGTGCCGGCCGAAGCGGAACGGCTTGGATTCAAATTTCGATACCCGACGGTGTCGGACGCGCTCGCGGCGCTGTTCTGATCAGTTCGCGGCACCGACCAGATATTTGTCGCCCGTCGGAGACGACACTCCGCCTTCGGGTTCGAGAGTGACAGCCATCGCGACCGGCTTCGGAATATCGGGTGGCGTGACGAACATCACCGAGACGCTGCCATTGGCGTCCGGCTTGAGGAGTCCGGCGCTGATCGGAGCCGGCTGCGACGTCAGAACCCACAGTTGATACGTGCGGCCGGCCGGTAACGCCGGCAGATTCGATCCGGTCAGCACCAGACCGCGCGATCGACTCCAGAAAGCACGCGCCGATGCCTGCGGCGCTGCGGGTTGACCCGCCAGCTCGATTCGCGCAACGTCCGGCGCCATGAGGACCGCCATGGTTGTCTGCGTGTCGAGCGCCACACGGCGCAGGTCGTTGACTTGGCGCTCGGTTGCCTCCGCGCGCAGTGCAGACTCGTGAAGTTGTCCTTCGAGCGAGCTCACACGTCCGCGCAGCTGGGCGGCGTAGCCGCCGAGCACCACGGCCAGACCGATAGACGCGGCCAGCGGCATCCAACTGGCTTGAGCACGCGGCCGGCGAATGCGGGCCATGAGCGCGGCGCGAACGGCAGGCGAAGGGTCGGCGGGTGCAGCCAGATTTGCCAGGTCAGCTACGACTCGGGCAGATCTCCGTACCTCGTCCGCGCAGATCTCGCACGTCGCCAGATGGGTTTCGAAGTCCCGCTTCTCCGACGCCGTCAAAGCCCCGAGAACGTAGAGTTCGCCCATCTCGGCGAACTGATCATGCACTCCCACATAACTCTCTACGGCGCTCACCGTGGAAGGGTTTACCGCGACCGTGATGTCAGGCGGGCGACTGGGAACCAGAAGATGTGTGCCGGCAGGTTTACGCGAGCATTTCAGGCGGCAGATGCTCCTCGGGTGGGGCGACGAGAATCACCTGACAGCCTTCCTCGGTCCAGAGTTCACCATGGTCGGTGCCGGCGTCGGCGTGCACGAAATCGCCCGCGGTGAGACGGCGCCCACATGTGAACAGGCTTCCGGAGACGACATAGCATTCCTCGGCGCCGGTGTGATGGTGCGGCGGGAAACGCGTGTCTGGTGCGACGTCGAAGAGCAGCGTGACGTACCCGCGCTGCTTGTTCACGGCGAGCACCTTCATCTTGATGCCGGGCACCGGATGCGGCAGCCAGCGATCGTCGGCGGTCCAATGAAACACGAAGCCCTTGGGTTCGGTAGCCGCGCGCACGCGTGCCATCAGGCGCTCTTTGAGATCGGCCGGCGGTTCCGGACCCGTCGCGGCCTCTGCCAGCGCAAGGGCCAACCCCTCGTCGAAGACCGGCACGTCCTCCTCGTCGCTCATTGTTGAATCATCTGCGACAGCTGCTGGCGAAGGGCGATCATCCCGTTGCGGATCCGGGTCTTGACCGTGCCGAGTGGCAGCTTGAAGCGCTCGGCCAGCTCCGATTGCGTGAGTCCCTGAAAATATGCCTGTTCGATCAGGACGCGCTGATCGCCTGGCAGCTCGTCGAGAGCACGCGCCACGGCGCGTTGCTGCTCGCTGAGCGCGGCCGTCATCTCCGGACTATTGAGAGGAACGGGTGTCGGAGCAGACTCGACTGCACGAAGGCGCACGATATTTGCGCGCAATCGATCGATCGCGCGATTCCTGGCGATACGAACGAGCCAGGCAGCCGGCGAGCCAAGCGCGACGTTGTAGGTTTCGGCCCGCGTCCACACCAGGACGAACACTTCCTGCAACACTTCTTCAGCCTCGCCGCGATCGCGCAGGATCCGCAGAATCAGGCCATACAACAGGCGGCTGTGTCGATCGTACAGCTCTCCTACAGCGCTTTCGTCGCGCTCGACGATACGGTCGAGAAGTGCGATGTCGGCCGCCGTGTCGTTCGGTGTTGGCACCTCAGTACGTCACCAATGTTCGAATAGCGGACGCTATTTTAGCGGCATTCGGCAGGTTGTGCTGTTCGAGGACATGAGAGAACGGAGCGTGCGTGTCAGGGTATGTCACACGAAGAACGGGCGCATCGAGCGATGAAAAACGCTCTTCCATAATCACGGCCGACAGCTCAGCGCCAAGCCCGAGTGTCCTTACATCTTCGTGGACGATCACGGCACGGTTTGTTTTGTCGACGGATCGCAGAATGGCCTCCTTGTCGAACGGCAGCAGCGACCTGAGGTCGATCACCTCGACGTCGATACCTTCTCTGGCAAGTTGGTCGGCGGTCTCGAGCGACGGCATGACCATCGCCCCGTATGTGACGAGCGTCACGTCGCGTCCCTCCCGGCGTGTCGCGGCAACGCCGATCGGCACGATCTCGTCATCACCCTCGGGCACGGGCCCTTTGGCACGGCGATACAGGTACTTGTGCTCGAAGTAGATCACCGGGTTGTCGTCGCGGATGGCGGCCTTCAGCAGACCCTTGGCATCGTAGGCCGTCGCCGGCGCCACGACCTTCAGGCCCGGCCGGTGCACGAACCACCCCTCTGGATTCTGCGAGTGGTACAAGCCACCGCTGACGCCGCCGCCGCTCGGCGCGCGCACGACGATCGGGACCGTCGAGCGACCGCCATAGCGAAAGCGCAGCGTCGCAGCCTGATTGACGATTTGATCGAAGCCGCACGAGATGAAGTCGGCGAACTGCATCTCCGCGACGGGCCGATAGCCACGCAGTGAGGCGCCGATGCTGATGCCCACGATCGCGGACTCGGAGATTGGGGTGTCGAGCACGCGTAACTCGCCGAACTCGTCGTGGAGACCCTGCGTCGCGCCGAACGCGCCGCCGTACGGGCCGACGTCCTCGCCGAGGACGAACACCTTCGGGTCGCGGCGCATTTCTTCCGCCAGTGCTTCGCGAATGGCTTCGAGGTACGTGAGTTCTCTGCTCATGCGAGCGGGCCAGTACTGCCACGAAAACACCAGAACACGAAACCAAACAAGCGCGCGATCATCTGGATTTCGTGCTCAGGTGGTTTCGTGGCTGATCTATCAGGCATAGAGATCCGTCACCGCGTCCTGTGGGTCGGGGTCCGGCGCATTCGTCGCAAAGTCCACAGCGTCGTCGATTGTCGATGCGACCCGTCCTTCGATTTCTTTCACCTTCGCATCGTCCAGCACATGGCGGGCGCGGAGGTAGGTCGTGAACGTCGGAAGCGGATCGCGGCTCTTCCACATGGCGAGCTCTTCGTCGGTGCGATAGAACGCCTTGTCGTGCTCCGAGTGGCCGTGCCAGCGGTATGTCTTGCACTCGATCAGCGTCGGACCCTCACCGGTGCGTGCGCGCGCCAGTGCGCCTTGCGTGGCCTGGTACACCGCCAGCACGTCGTTGCCGTTGATGGCAACGCCCTCGAACCCGTATCCATGCGCCCGTTCCGCGACATCGTCGATGGCCATGCTCTTCTCGATCGGTACCGAATAGGCGTACTGGTTGTTCTCGCAAATGAAGATGATGGGCAGCTGCTGCACGCCGGCAAAGTTCAACGCTTCGTGGAAGTCGCCGACATTACTGGCGCCCTCCCCGAAATACGCAATCACGACGTTGTCGGTTTTCTCCAGCTTGAAGGTATAGGCGAGCCCGGCGGCAACCGGCAGGTTGGCGCCGAGCATGCTGGTGTTGCCGAATATCCCGAGCTCCGAGACGCCGCTGTGAAGTGCCGAGTCGCGCCCCTTCGACAACCCGGCCGTCTTCGCGAACATCTGCGACATCATGACGCGCGCCTCGACGCCCTTCATCAGAAACGTGCCGAGATCGCGATGCAGCGGGCAGATCCAATCCTCTTTCCGCAGGCCGAAGCACGTCCCCACGACAATCGCTTCCTGGCCGATGCCGGTGTAGACGCCGCTGCGAACCTTGCCTTGCCGCACGAGAATGCTGAGCCGCTCGTCGAAGCCACGAATCAGCTTCAGCCAGTAGAACATCTCGAGCAGCTGTTCGGGCGACAGCTTGAATTTGGTTCGTTTAATGGGCGACATGCCGAATCTGGTGATCGGGTAATCGGGTCACGTCATTGTATTGGACGAATGGGCCGTTCAATCGTCCAATCCAAGTGACTCGACTACACAATTACCCGATTCAGATGAAGTTGAGTCCCGCCTTGCGGAAGTTGCCGGTCAGGAGACGCGTGGAATCGGTGCCGAGCCAGTTGTCGATGGCCTGCGCGTAGACCGAGCGGAAGTCAGTCTCGTAATGGATATCCGCCGCGTTGTTTTCGAGCGTGGGGTTGTTGGGATCCAGGTTCAGGTTCGGAGCCGTGCCGTACAGCCCTCCGTTGACACGTCCGCCCATCGCGAGCATCACGCTGGCTGCACCGTGATCGGTACCCTGACTGCCGTTCTCGGAGATGCGCCGTCCGAACTCCGAGAAGCTCAGCACCAGCGTGTCGTTGAGCAGGCCCTGGCTCTTCAAATCGCTGTAGAAGGCAAGCAGGCCGTCGTTCAGCGTCGCCATCAGCCCGAAGTAGGTCCCGTTGGCCGCGTTCACGTTTTGCGCGGAGTGCGTGTCGAATCCTCCAGTGGTGACGTAGAAGATCTTCGTGCCGATCCCGGTTGCCATCGCGCCGGCGACGGCGCGCAGCGCCTGGCCGAAGCCCGTGTTGGGATACGTCGCGGACGGGGTGTAGCGCGATACGTTCGCGACGCGATCGAGCGTCTCCATCGCGGCCTGCACGCTGGCATACACGAACGCGAGCTGCGGGCGATTCACGGGCACATGCGACGAGATGCGCAGGGCTGCCGCGCGTTCCGCCGTCGCTTCGGCGCCCGAGTTCGGACTCGAGAACGCGTACGTGGCCGGATTGGATATCGCCGGCACCGAGGTGTGTGCCGCCTGGAGTACGTGCGGCAGCGTGCCGCTGGAGTTCCACCCGATGAGCGGATCGACTGGCGACGGCAGCGAGTCGAGATATCGCCCGACCCAGCCGAGCGCCTGCGAGTTGTTCGGGTCGGCCGTGGACCAGATATCGGTGCCGAGAAAATGCGAGCGGCTCTGGTTCTCGTAGCCGGTCCGCTGAATGAAGGCGAGCCGCCCCTCGTCGAAGATTTGCTTGAGACCCGTCAGGCGCGGATGCAGCCCGAGCGAAACGCGCGAACTGTCGGTGCCGATCTGCAGCACCTGACCGGCAGGAACGCCCAGCGTCGGCCGGCGGCTGTAGTAGAAGGGATCGTTGTAAGGAACGAGCATGCTCAGCGCATCGTTGCCGCCGCTCAGGTACAGCACCACGAGATTGCGGACATGCGCTCCCTGCGCTCGAGCGAGATCCGACAGAAACTCCGGCGCCGCAAACGTCACGGTGAACGCCGCCACGCCGCCTTTGACGAACTGCCGTCTGCTTATCTGCATGGCGCTATTCCCGTTCCCTTCCCATCCCTAATCCCCAATCCCTAGCAGAACTGGTACTCCGGCGATCCTGCAATCAAATGCACAAGGCCCGCAGACTTCGCCTGGATCTGCGCATCTGTTGCTGTCCACGCTCCGGTTCCACCCAGGTAGTTCATCAGCTCCGATGACGTGGCGGCATCCATCGGAGCCGTGACGAGTTCGTCAGTGAAAAACGACAGCAACGCGTCGGGCGTCTTCGCAGATGGCTTTGCGACCGTGGCGAGGTTGAACTTCTGGTTCGCGGCCAGTGCCGAGGCAAAATTCATCCGCGCCAGCATCGCGCCGGTCGAGAACCAGGTCTGACCTGCATCCCAGCCGCTGACGTCCGGCGGATCGTAGAGAATCTGCCCCATGTTCGAGAGCGGCGTCAGGGCGTCGTTGACTGAGAACCCCACCCAGCCGATGTCTTTCAGCGCCCGCACGACGAACTCGGTTGGCCACGCGTACCGAGCGAAGTACGACCCGCTATCCCAGAATTGCGGTGTCAGGAACACCTCCCTCACAACCGCCTTCATGTCGTACAGGCTCTGCAGATAAACGGACGCGATCTGATTGACGAACGCGGGATCCGGATCGTGGAACTCGCTGACGAAGAAACGGTACAACTTGCGGGCGAGGTAACGGCCGGTGTCGGGGTTGGCGGCCAGCGCGTTGATCAGATCGATGCCGTCCTGCATGCCGTTGGCCGCCGAGCGGGGTGGAATCGTTTTGCTGCCGTCTGCGTAGATGGGGAAGCTGAAGGTCTTCGAATCGGTGTCGTGCTGGCCCGCGTTGTAGATGAATTCGTAGTGCTGCGTGCCGTCCGCGGGATTGCCCGGACGCTGCAGGTTCCAGCCCGTGAACACGCGCGCGCCCGCGTACACATCGGGTTCGGTATAGTGCCCGACACCCACCGTGAACAGTTCCATGATCTCGCGAGCGAAATTCTCCTGCGGCTTGGCCTTCGTATTCGTCCGGCCGTCGAGCCAGACGAGCATGGCGGTGTCCTTGGCGATGTCCAGCAGGATGTCGCGAAAATTTCCAAGCGCGTTGGCGCGCAGCATCTCAATCTGGCCACGCACGCCTGCTGGATCCTCCGACGGCACTGCGGCCATGTAACGCGTACCTTCGGCTGCGCCGAACGCACCCGCGACCTTGGTGTAGCCTGTCGCGAAATGGTTGTGCCAGAACAGCGTCATCTTTTCCTGCAGCGGACGATCGCTGTGAACCATGCGGAACAACCAGCGCTGACGCGCGTCCGTGATGTTCGACTGCGGCGAGAAGACGCCGCGCGTCGTGACGCCGACGAAGCCTGACTTGCCGATGTTGCTGTCCACCGTATCCGCCACGCGTTCGTAGTTCACCAGCGTAGACACGGCTTCGCTGATCGACATCGCCCCGTACAAGTCGATTTCGTCTGGACGGGCGCCAAACCCCGCTCGCCTCAACAGATGCTCGATTTGACGATCGGAACTGCGAGCCATTCCCCTTGTTCTCCTGCCGGAATCCTATGCCAGTTCCGGCGCTTCGGCACGACCGATGATCGGTCCCCCTGCGAGGTACGCCGGCACGGCCGGCGCTCTGGCAATCACAGTTCGCCGCGCCTCAGCATACGGGACACAAAGACATCAACCAGTCGAGGATCACCCGGTTCACGATGAACGCCCGCGATGATTCGTGAAATCTGCGCTGATCCGCAACAAGTACCTCTGCAATTCGGCTGAATTCGTCACCCGGATGTCAAATCTCGCACGCGGCGCGGCGCTCCTTACTTTGACCACTCCGGGCTCGGAAGCGTTACAGGGGCACCACAGGCAGATCATCGACGGATTCAGATGTCGGAAGCTGTATCCGAGGCGTCTCTGCCATCGACGTCTGACGAGAGACGCGAAACGCGAGGCGCCGCTCGAGGTGAAAATCGAATCAGCGCCCTCGGGCAGAAACGCCGCGTACCTTGTTCTACGAACGCAGCATTATCAGGAGCGAACACGAAGCTTCAGCGATCCTCATGCAAAAATGGCCGATAACCCGCATAAATGCCCGTTTATGTCAACCGTATATCATTGGGGAGAGTTGCGTTGCCAGCCCAGCTGTGAAATAGTGGCCGCGTTTCCGAACCGAGTCCAGCCGTTTTGATGCGCCCCGACCAAATCGTGAGGACGTTGGTGAAGGCGGGTGGAGTTGCCATACTGTGGCTGCTCACATTCTCCTCCGTCAGCCATGCGGCGCCCGGTCCCTTCAAAGCGTTCGATCGATTGGTCTGCGACGCGCAGTCGCAGGCGCTGCGCAAACTGCTGCGGCATCCGAAATCGTACGGCGGACCGGTCACGACGAAGCAGCGGCGTTCCCGGCTCGGGCTTCGTTTCGATCTCACCGATCATCTGCATCGCGCCAAACGCACGCCCGTTGGCAACGACGCCGCCGCGATTCAAAACGACGCGCCGGCGGCGCGCATCGTATCGGACGACCAATCGCTCCCCTCGCTGCAATCGCTCGGGTTTCTCGCCGGTCCGGTTGACAGCCATCCCAGAACCCGCGATTTCTCACCACGATCACCTCGAGGACCTCCGGCAGCCGTCTGACGCGTTTCGTGTCACGACCAATCCGGCATGTCAATCGAGGTGACCGATGCGAGTCGTTCTCGCGGATGTAAAGTCCGATCGCGGCTTTGTCAGCAAGGACACGGTCGTCGGCGGTTACGGATCGCGACTCAATCCGTTTACGCGCGTGACGAGCGTTATGTCGTACATAAAGAAGCAGTTTCACGACGTTCCCAGCGTGCACATGGCATACGTGGCGGCGATTCTTGCGCGCGCGGGCCATGAGATACGGTGGACGCGCGGCGATATGGTTGACGGCGATGTGGCGCTGGTTCTTTCCTCGATCGTCGATCACAGGAACGAGACCGCGTTCGCCGACGCCATGCGCGCGCGCGGAATCGCGGTGGGATTCATGGGCATCGCGGCGTCGAAGATGCCGTATCTGTTCGAGGAGCACTGCGATTTCATCTTTAACGGCGAGCCCGAGGCGGCGGCCATGCGTCTGGCCAACGGCGCGATCCCGCGCGGCACCGTCGTCAGCGAGCAGATCAACGACCTGGACTCGCTGCCTTTCCCTCGCTGGGACCTGGTGACCGACCGCCGGAGCAAGAAGCTCGGTATCCAATGGTCGTCGCGGCCGCTCGGCGGAGGCTATCCGCTGCTGGCCAGCCGCGGATGCCCGGAGTTCTGCACCTACTGCCCGCACCGGATTCTCGCCGGCTACCGTGCGCGCTCGATCGCGAACATCGTCGACGAACTCGAGCGTTTGTGCGATCACCATGACCAGCCGTACGTCATCTTCCGGGATCCGCTGTTCAGCGAGCAACGGGATCGGTGTCTGAAGCTGTGTGACGCAATCCTCGAGCGCGGGCTGACGCTGACGTTCGAGGCCGAAACGCGGCTCGACCGCCTGGACGTGGAGCTGATCGATCGGCTGTACGCCGCCGGTTTCCGCGCGATGAGTTTCGGCGTCGAGTCCACGGACCCAACGACGCTGAAGAAGTCGGGACGCCGGCCCATTCCACAGGCGCATCAGCGGCAGATCATCGATCACTGTCGCCGCAAAGGAATCGTGACCGCCGCGTTCTACGTGCTCGGGTTCTTGCAGGACGACTGGCAGTCGATTGCGGCCACGATCGATTACGCGATCGACCTGGGATCCACGTTCGCGCAGTTCAAGATCCTGACGCCGTATCCCGGCACCCCGATGTTCAAGCAGCTCGAGCCGCTCCTGACCGAAACGGACTGGGAAAGATTCGATGGCTTCACCCCGACGTTCCGGCACCCGAATCTCACCGATCGGGAACTGAAGTTCCTGCTCGGGGCTGCTTACAAGCGGTTCTACATGCGGCCGTCGTATCTCGCGAACTTCCTGGAGATCCAGAACACGATGGTCCGCGACTGGGTGAGCCGCATGGATCGGCGTGTGAACGCCCGGCACTCGCGTGAGGAAATCGGCGACATCTCGCGGCCGGTGGCTTGCTGACGACGCACACGCGGAGATCGCGGAGCTCGCGCCGGAACCTGTCGAGGCGCGCTCCGCGAGTTCTCTGTCGATCGTCGTGAAATGCGTCTCGTAGTACGCTTCCCGCATGTTGACCGCAATCTCGCGCTACGGTGCGCGAGTCCTGCCGAACACAGAACAGCTGATCGACGCCTGCAAAGCGCGAGGTGAGTTCGTCCAGGGTCCGCAGATCGAGGAGTTCGAGCACGCCTTCGCGCGCCGCGCCGGCGGCGGCACGGCCATCACCGCGGCGTACGGACGCATGGCGTTCTACTTCATGGTGAAGGCGCTCGACCTGCCGGAAGGGTCGGAGATCATCTTTCCATCGCTCACCTTCTGGGTGGTGCCCGAGCTGGCGCGCGTGGCCGGGCTGAGGGTGGTTTTTGCGGACGTCAATCCGCGCACGTTCAACATCGATCCGGATTCAGTCGAGCGAATGATGACCGATCGGACGCGCGCGATCGTGCCGACACACCTGTACGGCCTGCCGTGCGACATGGATCGGATTCTCGACATCGCATCGCGGCACAACCTGGTGGTGATCGAGGATTGTGCGCACGCGCTCGGCGCCACGTACAAGGGCAGGCCCGTCGGCACGTTTGGCACGGGCGCGCTCTTCAGCTTTCAAACCCTCAAGCCGCTCAACTGTTACGGAGGGGGTGCGGCGCTCGTCCAGGATCCGATCCTCGGCGCCAGAGTGCGCGGTATCGTCGACGCCCTGCCATGGCCGAGCGAAAAGCGCGTGACCAATCGGTTGCGGGAAGGACGCCTCCAGCGAATCTTCATCAAGCCATGGGTGTTCTCGATCTCCCTGTTCCCCGTCCTTTGGGTGTCCGCGCTGATCGATGCCAATCCAGACGTGTTCCTCTGGGAGAAAATCCGTTCGCTGCATCCGCTGCCGGATGAATACAAGGAGCGGTTTCCCAACGTGCAGTCGGTCATCGGACTCGCCGCGCTCGACCGATTCGACGAGTGGACGTCACGCGCGCAGGCCCACGCACGGTATATGAACTCGGCGCTCGGCAACCTTCCAAATATCCACGTGCCACACGGAGACGCCGACCGCACGCACGTGTACTACCAGTACTGCGTGTTCGGTCCAAACGGCCGTAAGCGCGACGACCTGGTCGTCCGGTGCGTGCGTCGCGGTGTCGACATCGAGACGCTCCACGTCGACGTCCCGCCCGACATGCCGTTGTTCGAAGGGGCGAAGGCCGAGCGAGAAGGCGCCCGCCGCGCCGCGCAAGCGATTCAGATCCCCGTTTACTCGTCGCTGACGGACGAACAGGTCAAGCGGGTCGCAAACGTGGTACGAGACGTGCTGACCTCTTGAAGATTGGGTAATTGGGTAATTGGATTGCTCAATTCACCAATGCAATTTCGCAATCCAATTACCAGATTACCCCGTTACCCAATTACCCAATTCGCATGCTGCAGTATCTCGCCATCTACCTGGCCGCCATCATCGAGGGCGAGATCTACTACAGCAAGGTCTGCGCGGACGCGATCGGCGGACGGCTGTTCTGGCCTGGCGTGATCGTGGCCGGCGCGCTTGGCGGCGCGACGGGCGATCAACTGTGGTTCTACGTCCTGCGCGGCCGCATTCACTGGCTCGATCGGTATCCGAAGCTGGCCCGCTATCGCGACCGCGTGATCGATCATGTACGCGCCCACGAAACCGGGCTCGTCCTGCTGAGCCGTTTCCTGCCCGGGTTGCGCACGGCCATTCCGGTGGCGTGCGCCTACGCCGCCGTCAACCCGCTGAAGTTCAGTTCGCTGAACCTGGTGAGTGCCATCGCCTGGGCCACCGCGATCATGGCTTTCGTAAAGGGTGGATCGACGACGCTCGATGCGTTCGGTCTCAACGCTTGGTGGGGGCCATTCATCCCCGCGATTATGGTCGTGTTGTTC